>JAPLLW010000014.1 GCA_026387355.1 Candidatus Omnitrophota bacterium | reverse complement strand
TCACATAGTCAGGCTTTCGCCCATTGCTAAATATCCTCGACTGCAGCCTCCCGTAGGAGTTGGGGCAGTGTCTCAGTCCCCATGTGGCTGACCACCCTCTCAGGCCAGCTACCCGTCAAAAGCCTTGGTAGGCCATTACCCCACCAACTAGCTGATAGGACGCGAGCTCATCTATAAGCATCACCCCTTGCGGAGCGCCTTTACCCAACCCTCCCTGCGGAGAGTTGGACACATCGGGTATTACCTCCACTTTCGCGAAGCTATCCCTGACTTAAAGGTAAATTACTCACGTGTTACTCACCAGTCTGCCGCTATATCCCAGATCAAATTGGCATCCACCTTGCGGTTTCAACCTCTCCAATTTGGGTATCGCTCGACTTGCATGCCTAATCTACGCCGCCAGCGTTCACTCTGAGCCAGGATCAAACTCTCCGAAAAAAATTCGAAAAATTATGTATAATGGCTCTAAATGATTTATTATATTACTTACCTCTTGAAATTGACCTTAAGAAAACATTAAACTGTTTTCTCTTGGCCTCGCTTGGCTATTCAATTATCAAAAGAGCAAAAAAAAACACTCCGACTGATTGCCGGAGCGTCCAAATTTATTTATTTACGCTCTATCGTCGATAAATTTGCTAAATGAATTTGTCAATACTGCTATTTATCTTTTTCATATGCCCCTTATGCAGAGGAACCATAAGTTTACATCAAAACTCTAATTTGTCAAGAACTTTTTTATATTTTTTAAGAACAAAACTCTATATATTTACTGGGGTTACACCCCGCCTTATTTGAGAAGCGGGTACGCGCTTACTGCGCTGCACCCGGCCTTATCACAGAGGCCGGTATACGCTTACTATGTTACTTCGCGATTAGCTTACTAATCTGGAATATCGGAAGAAAGAGCGAAATTACTATCCCACCTACAACAATACCTAAAAAGCCGATTACCAAAGGTTCAATCATACTAGTTAATCCTGAGGTAGCCGCATCTACCTGCTCATCGTAGAAATCGGCAATTTTACCCAGCATTTTCTCAAGCTGACCTGTCTGCTCACCCACGCTAATCATCCGGCAAACCATCGGAGGAAAAGTACCGTTTTTCAATAGAGGCTTGGCAATTGACTCCCCATCGCGCACAGCCTTGGAACAATCTATTACCGCCTCTTCAACCACCTTATTCCCTGAAGTCTTGCTTACAATTTCTAGAGCACTTAAAACAGATACTCCGCTCTTTATTAATGTTGAAAATGTACGCGAGAATTTAGCTACCGCGAGCTTGCGAAAGAGCACCCCCAAAACGGGGGCTTTTAACTTGAGACTATCAAAATTATAGCGGCCTTTTTCTGTACTGATATATTTTTTGAACGCGACTACGGAAATAATTAGAAAACCTACTAAAAATAGAAGATAACTTCTGAGTATATCGCTTATCCCGATTAATATCTTAGTTGGGACTGGCAATTCTCCTCCGAGCACTTCAAAGATACCCTTAAATGTAGGAACAACCTTAATTAACAAGACTGCCGTTATTATAATGGCCATAGTTATAACTACAGCCGGATAGACTAAGCTTGATTTAATCTTCCTTGCCAAAGCAGCTGTTTTCTCCAAATAGGTTGCTAGCCTATCTAATATATCATCAAGCATGCCTGAACTTTCGCCGGCTCGCGCCATATTAATAAATAATTCGGAGAATACTTTAGGATGCTTAGACAGGGCATCGCAGAAATTCATCCCTGCCTCAATATCCTGACGCACCGTTACAACCACCTCTTTAAGCTCCTTATTTTCAGTCTGCTCCGCCAAAATCCCCAAGGCATGAACAAGTGGAATACCCGCCTCAATCATAGTTGCTAGCTGTCGCGTAAATATAACTAAATCATCGAGTTTAATTCTTTCTTTTCCAAACTTGGATTGAGCTTTCTTAACTGCCTTATCCTTAGCCTGTTCTATAGAGATAACTACCAGGTCTCTTTTATGCAAGGACTCAGCAGCCTCTGCTTCAGAATTTGCCTCTAAGGTACCCGTTAATGTCTGGCCAAGTTTATCTTTTACCACATAGGTATAATTTGTCATAGATTGTCCACAATTACTAGAAAAGCATCTACTACCTTGGGATCAAACTGCGAGCCGCTATGTTTCTTGATTTCTCCCAAAGCCTCATCTTTGGTGAGCGGTGTCTTTCTGTAAGAACGCGCTGAACGCATTGCTTCATAAGCATCAGCTAAATGAATTATGCGCGCCCCCAAATCTATATCCTCGCCTTTTCTCCCCTCGGGATAGCCTGAGCCGTCATAATGCTCATGGTGTTGCTTAACTAATTCTATCACTTCATTCAAGAAAGTCAATGGCTCAAGAATTTGCGCTCCGATCAAAGGATGCCTACGGATTTGTTGCCATTCGCTATCTGTAAGAGGTTCAATTTTACTTAAAATCCTATCTTCGACACCAATTTTACCTAAATCATGCAATTCGCAAGCCTGACGGATAGTCTCAATTCCTTTAGTCGATAGCCCCATTTCTGAAGCAATAACAACAGCATATTTAGCGACATTCTCAGAATGACTATGCGTATAATGATCTCTGGCGTCTATTGCTTGAGCTAAAACTTTTATAGTACGCATATATGTAGAACGCAGATCCTCGTAAAGCCGGGTGAGATTCTTTGTGGAATCCTCTACCCTCTTAGCTAAAAGTAAATTCTGCTTCTCTAGAGAAGAATTATTCTCTCTTAAGCCCAGCGTAAGTTTACGATTCGTCAAAAGAAGCGTGTGCATTTCAATCCCTTTTTTAACTACGAAAAATAGCTTACCTAGATTAATCGGTTTTGAAATAAAATCATAAACCCCCAAATCAAATAAATACTCTACGAGTTCGTGTTTCTGTTCATCTAAAAGCGCAATAAAGACGCAATCAGGATCAATCTTTCTTAGCTCTCTAAGTAGCTCAATTGAACTTAAATCCTGCATCTGCGGATTAGCTAATACTATATCAAAACCGCCATCGCGAAAAGAGGACACGCCGTCTTTAGCGGAAGTCTTCATCTCCACGAAATATCCTCCTTCAATCATCAATTGTTCAATCAAATACCTTGAGACTTCATTATCGTCAGAGATAAATAAAATTTTATTACTTACCAACATCGCTATTCCTCGGTTGTAATCCTTATCGCCTCGTCTAAAGTAGTCAGCTCCTGCTTAACCTTTAAATATGCGTCGTCCCGCAGCGTTTTCATCCCGCGTGCTTGAGCATACTCTTTTATCTTATCTATGGATTCTTTACGTATAATCATCTCACGCATATTATCATCGATTAAAACCGCTTCTAATATTGCGACCCTACCATAGAAACCGGTATTGTTACAATATTTACAACCTGAAGCCGCAAAAAATTTGGCTTTCTCTTTAAATCCTATCTTATTTAAAAAGTCTTCCGGTATCTCTATAGGCTTACGGCATTTCATGCAAATCTTACGTGCCAGCCTCTGCGCGCAGAGCATGATAATGCTTGAGGAAACCAAAAACGGCTCCACCCCCATGTCAATTAAACGATTAATACTTGAAATTGCATCATTCGTATGCAAAGTAGAGAGTACAAGTTGACCGGTAAGTGCTGCCTTAATTGCAATATCCGCGGTTTCAGAATCTCTGATTTCGCCAATCATGATAACATCTGGGCTCTGCCTTAATAATGAACGCAGGCCCGAAGCAAAATCGAGCCCTATCTCAGGTTTTGCCTGTACCTGAGTTATACCTTCAATTTGATATTCTACTGGGTCTTCAACGGTAATGATATTTCTTTCTGACGTATTCAGCTGGCTTAATATAGAATATAGTGTTGTGGACTTGCCTGAACCCGTGGGTCCTGTAACCAAAATCATCCCGAAAGGCTTGGCGACAGCTTCTTTAAAGATACGCGTAGGCTCCTCTGAAAAACCTAATTTATCTAATCCCATAGAAAGATTACTTTTATCCAGGGCACGCAAGACAAATTTAGAACCAAATGTCGTCGGTAAACAAGAAACGCGAAAATCGATCTCTTTACCCTCAAACTTAACCTTAAAACGTCCATCTTGCGGTATGCGATTCTCAGTAATATCTAAATCAGAGATAATTTTAATACGCGCAAGTATTGCATTCTGCTTGGCTTTCGGTATTCTGAAAACATCATGCAAGGATCCATCAATACGATAACGTATGCGTAAAAAATCACGTTCTGGCTCGATGTGGATATCTGAAGCCCTTTTTTTAAGGGCTTGGTTTAACATAAGCTCAACAAGTTTCACAATTGGAGCTTTTTCGCTCTCCTCTAGAACATTAGAAAGTTCTATCTCTTCAGATTTAACTAATTCGATATCACTTGTTACAGCAGAATCTTCACCTAGCCCAGATTCGCCTAAGATATGCTCCATATCCCCAGAGTTAGGACTATACTGAGATTCTATTGCTTTAGCTATCTCATCATCGGAACTTAAAACTATATCGATATTACATCCGGTAAGGTTTTTTAAATCATCTAAGGCGAATATATTTAAGGGATCGGATATGGCAACAGTAATTGCGTTGCCAAAACGAGATATGGGAATTAAGCTATAAAGCCTGGCCATGCGTTCCGGGATAAGCCCTGTAACCATCGGATCAAACCTGTATTTAGTTAGATGCAGAGTCGGCATATAAAGCTCTTCCGAAAGCAGGGATAACAGAGTCTCTTCCGAAATCATCCCCTCTTCAACAATAATCTTCCTTAGCGGGACGCCTTTAGTCTTTTGCAACTCAAGGACCCTATCCAGCTGGTTCTTACTAAGATGCCCGTCCTTTACAAGAATTTCGATTAATTTATCTTTAAGCGTCTGCATGGTCTTCATCCGGCGCGGTTACGCGCACAACCTCTTCTAATGTGGTTAAACCATTCATGACCTGGGCAATACCATCTTCCCTCAATGTCTTCATTCCTTCTTTTCGTGCCAACTGCTTTATAGCATGCTCTTGTGCAGAGGCTAAAATTAATTCGCGGACTCCGCTACTTAACAAAAGAACCTCTGCAATACCGGTCCTACCACTATAACCCATATTAAAACAATGCGGGCATCCTTTTCCGCGAAAGAATTTTGCCACTTTTTGGTTACTTAACTTAACTCTTAGGCTATCCAATATCTCCTTCTTAATTACATACTCTTCCTTACAGTGCGAGCAAATTCTACGCACCAGACGCTGAGCTAATACACAAACAAGGGAAGAGTTGATCAAGTAAGGCTCAACTCCCATATTAATCAAACGCACAATCGCCCCTGCCGCAGTTGTCGTGTGCAATGTAGACAAAACAAGATGCCCGGTTAAAGCACTTTTAATCGCGATATCTACGGTTTCATAGTCGCGAATCTCTCCGATCATTATTACATTTGGATCCTGCCTTAGGATTGAACGCAAAGCGGCAGCAAAAGTAAGACCAATATCCGGTCTTGCTGTAACCTGATTTATGCCTTCCAGTTGAAACTCAACAGGATCTTCTACAGTAACAATATTCTTATCCGGACTATCAATAAATTTCATAATCGAGTATAAAGTTGTGGTCTTACCTGAACCCGTAGGCCCGGTAACCAGCATCATGCCATGCGGCAACTTAGCAACTTTCTCTAAATCATCAATAATATACTTACTAAAACCCAATTTTTCGATATTTAAGTTAGCTTGCGACTTATCCAGTATACGGATGGCCAACTTCTCTCCGAAGCTAGAAGGAAGAATCGAAACACGAAAATCTATCTCCTTATTCAAAAGTTTGATTTTAAAACGACCGTCTTGCGGAAGCCTATGCTCGGCAATATCCAGATTCGACATTACTTTAATACGCGAAACAATTGAAGGATGGATATTCTTAGGAGGTGCCTTTTCTTTATACAAGATTCCGTCAATGCGAAAACGCACGCGTAATTTATTACTAAAAGGCTCGATGAGGATATCTGAGGCTTTTTTCTTTACTGCCTCCTCCAGGATCATATTAGTGACTTGAATAACCGGAGCCTGCTTACTAAATGCATCCAACTCTTGGTCAGAAGGCATCAATTCTTTATTTTCCCTGATTAACTCCAGAGAAGAAGCAGACATCTCTTTAACCAGGTCCTCAATAATACCTTTTGTAGCGTCGGGATAAGAAAGCTCTATAGTCTGATTGATATCCTGACTGCTTGAAATAATAGGATTTATTTTATATCCGGTAAGCGCTTCGACATGGTCTATCGCAAAAACGTTAAGCGGATCAGCCATTGCCAGAGTAATGGTATCCCCCATCTTTGATACAGGTATTATCTGGTAATGACGGGCAATATTAACGGGGATAATCTTTACAATATCCTGATCAATCTTAAAACGCCTAAGATCGATTAGGGGTAGACCCAGACCTTCGCTCAGCGTAAGAACAAGCTCATCTTCTTTAATAAATTTCAAGTCTGTGATTATGTCACTTAACTTACCGCCTTTTTCTTTTTGCAGGCCAAGCGCTTTATCAAGCTGCTCTTGAGTAAGAAGTTTATTATTAATCAGAATCTCTGTTAGGCGGTCCTTGAGTGAAATCATTATTCAGCTTTCAGTCTTCAGCTTTCAGCCGTCAGCTTTCAGCTGATAGCTGATTATTCTTTATTTTTATAGTATTTCTCAATTGCTCTTTTAATATCGGAAGAGGTGGAAACAAATGTCTGAACGCTACATCCAGAAAGTAGCTCCACATCTTCAATCGCCTGCACATTCAGCGGATTAGACATTGCCAAGGTAAGATTATTACCAATTTTATCGATAGGGACAAGCAAATACTGCCGGGAAACTCGGCCGGGTACAATATTAATGATTTCGGCGTTTATATCGTAATTACTTAAAGGTAAATAAGGAAATCCGTATTGCGCTGTTAACGATTGGGCGATATCTTCTTCTTTAGCAAAACCCAACTCAACTAATAATTCGCCTATAAGCCCTCCCTTATCCTTCTGAAGGGCGAGTGCTTTCTCAAGCTGGTGCTCATCGATAACGCCACGCTCAACGAGTAGGTCCCCTAATTGCTTATTAATAATTTTTCTTATCAAAATAATCTATCTCCCCTAAAAAATGACTACCCGGTTGCGGCCTTGTCTTTTTGCAAGCTGCAAGAGCTCTTTGGCTTTTGAAATCAATTCTTCGGAACTGATGCCATCAAGAGGATTCTCACTGACTCCTGCGCTGATAGTTAATCTTTTAGCAGCGTTACCTTCTTCATTATAAGAAAACTCTACTCTCTTCCTTATGTTTTCGGCCATCTCCTGAGCCTGACGCTTGTTTTTCTCAGGTAATATTATTGAGAACTCATCATCGCTAGTTCTACCTACACGATCAATCTCACTAACCGAATCTCGCACTAAAACGGCAACTCGTTTAATAACCGCTTCTGCGGCAAGCGCCCCAAAAGCATCAACGTATGGTTTAAAATTATCTATATCTAACATAACAAAAGCGCAAGGTCTCTGATAAGCAATAGCCCTTTTGATCTCTTCCTGAAGACGAGTGCGTATAAATGACTCATTATATAAACTCGTAAGTGAATCTTTTATCTCAAGCTTCTGTACGCTATGAATTAACAGATCATTCTCTACGGCGATAGCTAACTGTTTAACAAGTATATCTAACAATTCAACTTCTTCTTTTTCATAAATAAATGATTCGTGCGAGTTTCCAAGGCCTAGTATCTGGACCACTCTTTTGCGCTGATAAACAGGAATTAAAATTGTATTGTTTAACCCTAATTTCTGACGGATAAAGGCAGTTAGGCCTTCTGGAAGTGAATTATTCTTATCTAATATGATCGCTTTATTGGTTTTGCTAAACGTATAAAAGATTTCATCTGTAGGTTCTATCTTGACATCAAGAAAATTATTGGGATATGCACCGTCAGCCCAACGCATATGAAAAGTCTCTTGATTCTCGTCCCTGGAAAAAAGATACGCGACATCGGAGCTAGCTAGTAATCTAGCCTTTTCAGTTACAGCTTTAATTATTTCATCGAGATTGGCGCCTTCGGATATAAGCGAACTTATATAAAGAAGGTTGGAGAGGAGTAGAACGCGCTTTTGAATACCCAGATTAATCTCTGCGGTCTTCTGGCTATACTCCTTGATTTCCGCCATATTGCTGCGAATACGCTGCGTAAGCCGGTTAAGGGCATTACTCAGATCGCCCACCTCATCATCGCGGTTAATTTCTTCCAGATCGCGGTGATAATCGCCTGCCGCCATCATCTTTGCTTCGCTAGAAATACTCATAAAGCGGTCAAAGACTTCTTTTATTAAAAAGAAACCTATAGTTGCAATAAAAATACTCAAAAAAATTGAAACAGCTATATCAGGCTTAAGACCAACCTGAGGAAGGATGTAATGCGAGACAAGATACACGCAAACCAACACAGGCAAAACAGACATCAAAGAAAAGGCTATCTTTAGTTTATAATTAAGACCCTTGGAGCTAATAACAGTCTTCTTGCGCTCTTTCATTTTAGCCTCCGATTATGCTTTCGCATCCTAAAAATCGAATTTCATAGAATACAAATAAAATGTTACCACTCAAGTATTTCGCTATAGAAACTATCGAAGAAATCACTCTTATTTTCCTTAAATTATACAACTTATCTCATTGAATGGCAACACTTTTGTTAAATTCAAGGATCAATGCTTCTTTATCTATGCGCGTATCTATAAAATCCCAAGGCAAGAGCTCAAATTTATCTTTTGCCGCCAGATAAAAATCCGGATCTATGCCTTCTTCTCTAAAAGCACTAATCCATATGTCAAAATTAAAGTAATCGCTCCAAGCATCAAGCCTTGCCCCTTTTTTAAAAGCATTTAACACAACTTTGCTTAACCTTCTGTCGCCACGCGAGAATATTCCTTCGATAAAACTCATTGTAGAATTGTGAAAGCTCAATTTAATCCTGCGGTTTTTCTTAGTTTTCTTGCTAATATACTCCTGTTTAATCTTTATAGCCTCTAAATCTTGCATGGGGAACCATTGAAAGGGGGTATGCGGCTTCGGGATAAGCGCATTAATACTAATATTCACTCCAGCTGCAGGCAGCCCTGCTTTTCTCCTTAATTCAGAGACACGTATAGAAAAATCAACTATTGCATCAAGGTCCTCTTCTCTTTCCCCTGGGAGGCCAATCATAAAATATAGTTTTACATGTTGATAGCCTGATAGATATGATCGCTCCAAAGAACTAAAAAACTCTTCACTGTTGAAATCTTTGCATAAGACATTGCGTAGCCTCTCTGTTCCTGCTTCAGGAGCAAATGTAAGGCTAGTTTTCTTAAATTTAGCGATTATAGACGAAACCTCTCCCACCAACGCCTTTGCTTTTATAGAAGGTAGCGATAGGCCTACTCCTTTGGTATCAAATAACTTCATGAGGTCAACTGATATCTCTTCTAATTGCGCATGGTCGCTAACTGAAAGACCGGCTAACGACAACTCATCATATCCTGTGCAATTATAAAGTTCTTGAGCTAAATTTAATATATTCTCTCTATTTCTCTGTCGGAAAGGAAAATATTGTGAGCGAGCCTGGCAAAAACGGCATTTATTAGGGCATCCGCGCATAATCTCCAGGGTAATACGATCGTGTATTATCTCAATATAAGGCACGAGCCACGATAGCGGATAATAGCTAAGGTTTAAATCCGGAATAATACGCTTTTTAACCTTAGAAGAGATACCATTTATTTTTGGTTTAAACTCCAGAACTTTTCCGGTCTGGTCATAATCCACTTTATAAAAAGATGGCACATAAACACCTTCTAGCTGAGAAAGCTTCAACAAAAGATCCTGCTTACTCATTTTAGCCGATTTATACTCATCTTTGCAGCTACGGTAAAGATCAATTATCTCTAAAGTGAGCTCCTCTGCTTCGCCTATTACAAAAAAATCAAAAAATTCATGCATAGGCTCAGGGTTCATAGTAGCTGGCCCGCCCCCTATAACCAAAGGGTGACTCTGATTACGCAACTGGGCTTTTAAAGGAAGACCTCCCAACTCTAGAATATTTAATACATTAGTATAATCTAACTCTGAACCTAATGAAAAACCTAAGAAATCAAACTCAATTAGCCTCCTCCCTGATTCAAGTGTCAGGAGTTCACGAGAAGATGCACGTAGTATCTCTTCCAGATCCGGCTGAGGAGAAAATACCCTTTCGCATACTACATCAGATAAATTATTCAAAAGACCATAAATTATGCGTAGGCCCAAATTACTCATCCCTACTTCGTATAAATCCGGGAATGAGATTGCGAATTTAATTCTGCATTTTTCAAAATCTTTTCTTATGCAATTAAATTCTCTGCCAATATACTGGGCAGGCTTTCTTACGTTTAAAAGAATATCTTCATACATAATTAGAAGACCGCTCTCCTTTTATCAATATTAGCTAAAATACCCAAAGCTATGAAGGTGACAAAAACCGAGGAACCGCCATAGCTCATTAAAAATAGAGGTATACCGACTATCGGGGCAAACCCCATGTTCATAGCCACGTTAATCCCTACCTGGATTGCCAACAAAAGTGAAATTCCATACGCCAATAGTTTTCCAAAAGAATCGCTTGTCCTCTGCGCAATCAGGAATCCCCGCCGGATCAAAATAAAGTACAATAAAAGCAAACCCACGCTTCCCAGAAACCCCCACTCTTCAGAAAAAGTGGCAAAAATGAAATCCGTGTGCGACTCAGGAAGGAAATGCAACTGACTTTGCGTTCCCGAAAGCCACCCTTTTCCAAAGAACCCTCCGGAACCGATAGCTATTTTAGATTGAATAACCGTATACCCCGCCCCCAAAGGATCAATATTAGGATTCAAGAAAACCAAAAGCCTGTCTTTTTGATAATCCCTTAAGAAGTGCCACATAAAAGGTAACGGCATGCTAACTACAAAAAGAAAAATAAATATAAGCTTGAGCTTTACATTGGTTAGATAGAGTATGCTGATAAAAAGTAAAAATAGAATCACTCCTGTACCTAAATCCGGCTGTTCAATGATTAAGAACATAGGTATAGCCAGGAATAAGAAAGGCAAAACCAATCCTCGGAATATACCGAATTTGCCGGAGAGTAATTCAATATCGTCGCTTGATTTACGACTAAAATATCGCGCAAGAAAGATTGTCAAAGCTAACTTTGCGAATTCAGAGGGTTGAAAATTAAACCAACCTATTTTAAGCCAGCGCTGCGCCCCCAGACGCGTTACCCCTAAAAGAAAAACCAGTGTTAAAAATAATATGGCTAGAATATAAATAATATAAGTAAGATCCCAAAAACTACGGTAACTTATATTTGAGACTATGGCAAAAAGTAAAATTCCTAGGACAATCCAGAGTATTTGCCGTTCAAAAATCGTCTGCCAAATCTTACCTTCTTTTTGATAAGTACTACTGTATATAGATAAAAGCCCAAGAATACAAATCAAAATTGCAACTATTAAAATAAAGTAAGTCGAATTTCTCATATTAAACCCTCATTAATCATCTGCTCAATTATCTGCCTTGCTAAAAGACTGGAGTAATATCCCGGACCTCCGTGTTCAATAAATACACAAATTACGTATTTGGGGTTTTTATAAGGAAAGAAACCGGAGAACCATGCATGTGGTTGTCCGGGTGGGGCCTGAGCTGTGCCGCTCTTACCGGCAACACTCACAGTCAAACCAGAGATAACTCCCCCCGTGCCTGCCGGATCAGCAACAACGCGTCGCATACCTTCCCCGATTTGATCAATAGTATCTTGTTTTAGATTTAACTTCTCAGGCTTTCTACGAGCCTTAAGCATATCGCGACCGTCTATTGATTTGACTAAATAAGCATTAACTAAATAACCATTATTTGCAAAAACTGCCATCATACGCGCAATCTGTAGTGGAGTAACCGCGACATCGCCCTGACCAATGCTTAAATTTGCGGTGTCTCCGTCAAACCAGTTTTTGAATTTATTTATCTTTCTCCAGATTGGCGATGGGATAAAACCCGCACTTTCATATGGGACCTCAATAAAGGTAGGTTTGGATAAACCGAATTTCACTGCGTAATCATGCAAAGGTTGAGGCCCAACAAGTAACCCGGTTTTATAGAAGAAAACATTGCAGGAATGGGCAATAGCTGCGCCTAGATTTTGTGGCCCGTGCGTGCTCCAACATTTAAACTCACTCCTACCTACCATCGTTTGCCCCTGACAAACAAAAGTTGTATTTGAGTTGATTTTCTTATTTTCTAAAGCAGCAGTAGCTACGATCACTTTAAAGACCGAACCCGCAGGATATGTCCCGCTGATTGCGCGATTAATTAAAGGCGCATCTAGATTATTAAAATATTTGGCGATTGTAGAGTTGTCCTTTTCAGCAAATGTAGCAGGACGAAATCCTGGAGAACTAATCATAGCCAGAATTTCTCCCGTATAAGGATCCATAATTACAACACCGCCCTTTTTATCAGAGAATTTTTCTTCTACGATCTTTTGAATTTTAAGGTTTAAGGTAAGCTGAATATCTTTACCATCAACCGGAGGCCTAAACCCTAGAGTACGCATAATCTTACCGCGATGATTTACTTCAAAAGAAGTTCCGCCCTCTTCTTGACGCAAATAGTAATCATACTTTTCTTCAATACCACCGAAACCAACTATATCTTTAGTTTTATAACCATAATCTTCGAGCTTAGTAAGACGCCAGCGATCAATTTCACTTACGTAACCAAGAATATGACAAGCCAACTTACCATAAGGATAATGCCGCAAAGGATTAGGTTGGATTATTATCGCAGGAAAATCTACCTTCATCTGATCTAAAGCAATCGCCTCTTTAATCCCTATATTCTTGGCGATGGTTACGGGGACACTTGATGAGATAAAATTACTTTTAAAAGCAAAGCGCAGATCTTTTTCGCTTTTTCCAAGTATTTTCGAGGCATTCTCTATTATTCTATCTTGCTGCAGCGTCTCTTGAGGCAGAATCATAAAATCGTAAGCAAGTTGACTATCAACAATAACAAAACCGTCGCGATCAAGGATCTTGCCTCTACTTCCATTCTGTGGGATAAGCTTAACGCAATTCTTACTCCCTAGCTCCTGATATCTGCGGCCATGAATAACTTCCAGATTTAATAGTCCAAATAAAAGAAAGACAAAGAGACAACCAACGGACCAGATAACAACTTTGACCCTAATCATATTTTGGCTTTAGCAAGTTTGAGAACAAACGGTAGAAAGATTGCTGTGTATAACGAACTTAGCAGAACGATGCGTAAGAATATTCCAAAAGGGATAGAATTTCCCAGATAAATTAATATAACTCCAGTTGAAATATTTTGTAGCAGGGCAATTACAAGAAATAATAAAACGCGCGTAAGACTATCATCAATTGAAATTTTACGGGTTATCTTGATAATTAGAAAGCTCCAAAGGCTAAATAATAATATATCGATGCCAACTGCACCCATGCCAAAAGAAGCCTTGAATATCCCTGTTAATACCGCAACTATAAACGCGAAGCGTAATTCAAAGAAAAGTGCCGCAATAAAAACTATCAAAAGAAATAAATCCGGCTTAATTTGAAAAATACTAAAATAATTGATACAAGTAACTTGCGCAATTCCCAGAATAATAGCGACAATTAAAAATGTGGATGATTTCATTGGACGGCTATTAATACTTCTTCAATATTGGATAATTGCGCCTCGGGCCTGATTATAGCGTATTTGCTTAAACCAGAAAACTCATTACCAATATCAACTACCCTTCCTATAAGAAGACCCTTAGGGTATGAATTATTTAAACCTGAGCTTACTATTACATCCTGCAATTTAATATCGGCATCTTCGGGTAAATATTTCATAATCAGATTGCTCCCTAAGGTTCCACAGACAAGCCCTTCTTGGCGGCTGCGTTGGATGAGGCTTGAAACACCCAGATTCGGATCAGTAAGCAGCATTACCTTGGCTGTTTGATTAGTCGTCTCAATAACCCTACCAATTAAACCTAGATAAGTCACTGCGGCCATACCCTTTTTTATCCCGGAATAAGATCCCTTATCAATGATTAAACCCGATGACCAGTTATCCGCAGAGCGGGCAATAACTCTTGCGCTGATAAATTTAAAAGGAGATCTCTGTTTTAAAGAAAGGATCTCTTTTAAACGCAGATTCTCCAGGTAAATTTCATTCATACTATTTAGCTTATTCTTTAAGTAATCGACTTCTCTTTTGAGCAGATCGTTTTGGACGAGATTGCGATGATAAAATACAACACCGCCAACTTCACGCTGAATCGCAGAGACAAAACCAAGTGGATATCTTAACATCGATATTAGAGGATTTACTAGGATTACTACGGAAAGAGAAAGTAAAACTATAAACGAAACAATTGATAAAACTAGGATTAGATTTTTATTTTTGAGGTTAAACACATTTTATTTTCTAAAGAATCAATCAGGAATGCATCTCAGGCTTTACTGAGACGGTGACTTTCTTAAGATATTTGATTTCGTTAAGCACCTTACCTGTTCCGTTAGCAACAGCGGTGACTGGATCATCAGCAATATGCACAGGTAGGCCTGTCTCTTCGGAGATGAGTTTATCCAAACCCTTAAGCAATGAACCTCCGCCAGCCATAACAATTCCGTGTTCTATTAAATCCGAGGCTAATTCAGGTGGAGTGCGTTCAAGAGAAATCTTTGTAACCTCTATGATTGCCCGCAAAGGCTCTTGTAACGCTTCTCTGATTTCTTCCGAAGTCACAGTAACTGCTTTAGGTAAACCGGCGATTAAATCTCTACCCTTTACCTCAAGGCTCAATTCTTCTTCCAACGGATAAGCCGAACCAATCTTAATCTTTATTTCTTCTGAAGTACGCTCTCCAACCATTAAATTATAAGTTTTCTTAAGATATTCAACGATTGCCTCATTCATTTCGTCTCCGCCAATGCGGATAGACTTAGAAAAAACAGTTCCGGCTAAAGAAATTACAGCAATTTCGGTTGTTCCGCCTCCAATATCTATAATCATATTGCCTACGGGTTCTTGAATAGGAAGACCTACGCCAATAGCTGCGGCAATGGGTTCCTCAATCAAGAAAACCTCTCTTGCACCTGCACGCTCTGCTGATTCTTTAACTGCGCGACGTTCTACCTCAGTGATCCCGGAAGGTATAGCGATAACTATCCTTGGCCTTATCTGAAAACGGCGATGTCGCACTTTTCTTATAAAATGCCTCAACATCGCTTCGGTTACTTCGAAATCCGTAATTACCCCATCACGCATCGGGCGTATAGCTACGATATTGCCGGGAGTACGTCCCAACATGCGCTTAGCTTCTTCACCTACAGCCAAAACATGAGAAGTCCCGCGCTCAACAGCAACCACAGATGGCTCACAAAGAACCACCCCTTCGCCTTTGACGTAAACTAACGTAGTAGCTGTCCCTAAATCAATACCGATATCGTTGGAAAGTAAATCTAAGATATAATCTGAGACTTTTTTGAATAACTGCTGGATTTTACCCATTAATACCCCCTACCTGCATAACACTAAACATTCTTTTGACACGTGAAAAGGATTGTAGCAGAGATTAAACTATATGTCAAACAAAAAGTTAGAGAAATTTAGCTTCCCAAATCTGCAACCTATGCCATTACCTTGTGGCTACGCCACGGGAATCGACAATAGCGGTAATAATCAAATACTTTAAGTTATTTCCATCGAAATCAACGATGTATATTGGATGCTTCCTATTCATTTGTTCCATATTGCCTTTTGTAGGGTTGTTTTGAATTTTCATTTTCTCTATTCACGGTTGAGTTATCGTACTTATAACTGGAACTTGTATTGTTTACGTAGCCATAAGTGCTTTCTCCTGTTGGGTAATCTGCTTTAGGACCTTCAGTGCAGCCTGACGGGGGAATGAATACTGAATCAGAAACATCCCTTGAGAGCCTTAACACTTGAGTAATACTGTGTAGATCGCCTTCCGGATATTCCGCGTTATGAGGAATTATTTCAGAATGTAGAGACTCGCAATATTCCTTATTTACAAAATCGCTTTTAACTTCTATTGAATTACTACCAAATTGCCCTTTATTTATTCTTGGTGTAACCAATTGATTTCCCTCTATGCCATTGACTGTTTTTTTAATTCCAGTTACTTCGTTAGCATAAAACTTCTCAGGTTTTGTTGTTGGCGAAAAGAAACTTTGATCATAAGGTATGGTTGTTTTGGTGCAACCGTTACTAACAGTACTATTATATTGAGTACAGACCCCATTATTCTTATTACATATTGTCCAGCTATCCCCTGTAAAACTTGTTGGAGCTTCGCTGATGGTGCGCACATAGTAATAAACCATATTCTCGTCTTCTTTCTTCCACATCTTATCTATTAATTTACATGGTTTATTGATACCATTTTGTTCAGATTCAATATAAATTTTGAATGGTATCTTCTGCTCGCAGAACACAGGACCGCCCGCTGTGGCGCGCCCGCCCTTTTGATCACTTACACACCGTAGGCAGCCGCTGATTTCATCAGTCGTCCCGCCCTCAGGAAAGAAAAAGAATTTCCTTTTTACTTCAGTTGCGGAAGGGCCAAAGCCGGTTGAATCTTCGGGGCCGGTTGTCTGATAGTATCCTTTAGTATACGGGAAGAATTTAAGGTCGGTTCCGCCGCAAGTAGCTTGGTCACCTGTCCCCCAGGGCAGATTAGGGTCGAAGATGGTTTTTATTTCTGTTAGGGTTGGAACGCGCCATTTTTTGATAGCGACTCCGCCATGTTTAGAGCAGGTACGTTCTTTAGCTGTATCCGGGGCATTCACAAAACAGGTTTTGGTATGATCCGTATATGGTAGGTAATCATCCTTGTACTGCATAAAATCCGAGCGCCAGTCAACCGTAACAAAGATTCCATCATTACACAAGACTCCATTTGCGCATCGTGATGTTCCGGAGTCGTCGTTGTAGCAGCTAAGGTCTGATGGGCTCTCTCCAGCTACGCCTACAGGGACATATTGAAGCTGTTTGTTATCCGAACAGTTAGCTGCTTTTGAATCGACATTGCACTTAAGCCAGGTCAGCCCGGTCTGAGTGTCAGTTATCGAACGGTTACCATTGTCGATATAGTGGCTAGATGAGTTTGGGTTTTGACTGTTTGCGGCATAGGCGAATACCAGCGATATGCAGAATAAAAACAGAAGAATACTGATTTTCTTCATATTTATATATTTATCCGTGCTTTAATTTACTCAAGACCTTTACAAAATCAGGGAAGGATTTACGAATACAGGCTAGATCATCTACTTTGACAGGCCCAGATGCAACAAGACCTGCAATAAGCATGCTCATAGCAGTTCGGTGGTCACCAAAGCTCTTAACTTTAGCTGCGCGAAGTACTTTTACTCCATTTATAACAATATTCTCTTCTCCGTTTTCTTTGCTTACTTCAATAGAAGCCCCCATACTCAGCAAATTTTCAGTCATTGAGCGTATCCTGTCTGTCTCTTTAACCCGTAACTCGCCCACACCCTCGAATACACTCTTGCCGCTGGCAAAACTCGCAGCAACCATTAGAATCGGCAACTCATCAATTAAAGAAGGGATCTCTCTGCTTTCTATCTTTATCCCAGTTAATTTACTAGATTTGACAGTAATATCGCCCACGGGCTCACCTTGAGCTATATGAATTGTAAGCTTAATATCTACACCCATTCTTTTGAGCGCTTTCAATACTCCAATGCGCAAAGGATTCAAACTCACATTCTCAATCAGAATTTCGGAATCAGGAACGATGGCAGCCGCTACCATAAAGAATGCCGCCGATGAAATATCTCCCGGGATAAAAATCTTTCCTGGTGATTTTAAAATCTGCCCTCCCCGCACACTGATTTTCTTTCCCCTTACCCCTACCTTTACCTTAAAGGATCTTAACATCCTCTCCGTATGGTCGCGCGTTCTTACTAACTCCGTAACTGTGGTCTTTCCTTTGGCGAATAACCCGGCTAGCAAAACAGCAGATTTTATCTGAGCACTAGCCAACGGTATTTTATAATCGATCCCATTAATAGCGTGCCCGCATATTTCAACCGGAGGATATTCTTCAGAGTGCGCTATGGTATCCACAAGGTAGGAACTAATTTGCGCCCCCATTTTTCTTAGCGGCTCAGTCACCCGGCGCATAGGCCTAACACTTAGTGACGGACCTGCGGTAAGCATGGTAGAAAAGTTCTGGCCTGCCAAAACTCCAAGAAGAAGCCTAAAACTCGTACCTGATTCGGACAAAAAAATAGGGCCTTTCGGCTTTTTCAAACCATTTAACCCTCTGCCAAAAATAATTAGATTATTTTTCTTAAGTACGCTTTTTACGCCTAGTTTCTTAAATGCAGCTAAAGTAACAAGACAATCAACGTTCGCTGGAAAATTATCTATTTGAACTTTGCCTCGGGAAATACTTGAGAGTATTATTGCGCGATGAGCGATAGATTTATCGCCGGGTAGGATTACTTTACCTCTAAGGCCAGAAATCTGCCTGAAGACTTTTGGCCTCATTTTAACTCTTTTTTATAACCTTATCGCCTTCTTTTGCTTTATCCTTTATACCATCTGTTACAAAACCAGCTGCGGACATAGATTCTTGCAGCTTTTCAATTTTTAGGTCGCCGATAAATTTGTTACTACGATATATCGAAAATTGATCTCCGACATTCAATCCGTCTTTACTTCCTAGATTAATTACCGCAAAATTATACTCTTTGTTAATTACCATGATCTTGCCTTCTTCTCCCTTAGCAGGACTAGCTTTTTCTACTGTTGCCTTATTAGATTTTTTGGTTTGTTTTGTTTCAGGACTAACCACAATCTTGCCTAATTCCACATTGGATTTTGCCTCAAGATCACTAACCTTTGACTCTAGATCCCCTTTTTCTTTATCAATAACGGTAAGTTTATCCTGAATACTCCTTACATCTCCCTGAGCCTGAGCTAATTTCTTCTCTAAGTCCAACCTTAAATCTTTCTGCGCTTCAAGATCACTACGCATCGCTTCCATTTTAGCTAAAGCTTCGTCCTTTGCGGATTGCTCCATAGTAAGCTTGGTATTCAAAATCTCAATTTGAGCCAAAGCATCCTTTAGCTTTTCATCTAAAGTAATTTGGATTCTCTGGGCCTCAACAAATTTTGCTTCAGCTATCTTCTGCTTAGTGCTCAGCTCTTCGATCTTATCTTCGAGCTCTACATTCTTGGCAGTTTCCGTTTTATAAAGATAAAATCCACCGCCAGCCAGAGATAAAGAAATTAATATTATTAGAACTGTAAATACAACCTTAACTTTAGGATTCATGCTTCCTCCTTAGCAATTAAATCTTAGTTAATTTCTTTTAATATAGCAAGCACTTATTCAAAAATCAAGTCTTATTTTTAGTTGTGGCGCCCCATAGCTTTACAATCGTGAACTCTTTTTTGTAACCTTCTTTACTTGTGGTAGAATCACGCCCACATGCTTATTCATCTTACATTTAGGAGCAGTAATTACTGGGTGAGGACTAAAGTCAATAAACTCTTGCGGCAACGAAGAATCAAATTCTATAAGTTTTCCTGTTTTGGGATGAATGAAACCTAACGACTTGGCATGTAGTGCAAGGCGACTAAATTCATTATTTTCTCCGTATTTCCTGTCGCCTAAAATCGGATGCCCGATGAACGCCAGATGAACTCTTAATTGATGAGTCCTTCCGGTAAATGGTTCCAATTGCAACAAGCTGAATTCTCCGATACGCTTTAAGGTACGGTAATAAGTTTTAGCGAATCTGGATCCTTCAGTAAAATTTACAGACATCTCCTCTCTTTTTGTAGCATGCCTGGCAAGTGGAGCCTCAATAATATTTTCATCGAATTCCATCCTACCTTTAACAATCGCAATATATTTACGCTTTATGGAATGATCCATGAATTGCTCGGAAAGCTTTAGGTGGCTTGAGTTATTCTTAGCAATAACCAGCAAACCGGAAGTTTCTTTATCAAGCCTATGCACAATACCTGGCCTAAGTGGATTGACATCAGATAAATCCTTAAACCTATTTAGCAAAGCATTTACCAGTGTATGTTTATAATTTCCCGGAGCCGGATGCACAACTAAGCCCACAGGTTTATTAATAATCGCAAGCTCACTATCTTCATAAACTACCTCGAGCTTAATATCTTCTGCCTCAATAGTATGTTTTACTTTTTCTTCAGGAGATATTTTAATTAGATCATTAACCTTGATCTTGTAATGCGGCTTTACTTCGAGGTTGCCTTCTACGGTAATCTTGCCTCGTTTAATTAAGTTTTGGATCACATTACGAGAAAGGCCTAAATTGTTCTCTTTTGAAAAATCGCTAACGAATAAATCCAGACGCCTACCCGCTTGATCCTTAGTTATCTCAAGTGAGTACTTTTGCATATAGATACCTTAACCTTTTCTTTTTTTAATTATATAGAGGTAAATTGCGGCTAGAATAAATACGGCAATACTTAAGATTTGGAATAAAGTTAGGCCAAATATAATAACAGGATTATCCGCGCGCAGATATTCGACAAAGAATCTTTTTATTGAATAAAAGAAAAGATACGCGAAGAATATCTCTCCGTTTTTATGCGGCCTCACTTGCATTATCCTTAAGATAACAAATATAACTACTAGAATTAAAGCAGAATAAAGCTGCGATGGGATTAAAACTGCCCCTTGAGCCGGTGAATAGATTCCAAACGCTGATTCTTTGCCATAGCAACAGCCGTTTAAAAAACATCCGATTCTACCAATAGCCTGTCCAAAAGCAACAAAAGGCGCGAATAAATCTATAATCTTATATACCGGAAGATTCTTTCTCTTGATATACAGAATTCCGCAAATCGAGCCCAAAATCAAACCACCAAACCAGGCCAAGCCTCCTTTTTGCAACATGATTATTTCAAGCGGGGCCTTTAAATAATAATTCAAGTTATCCAAAACATAAAAAATTCGCGCACCAATTATCCCCGATATAAAGATCGTAAAACTTAAATTAAAGATAATCTCAGGGTCGATCTTCTCCCTTTTAGCTTGAGCAGCCGCTAAAAACGTAGAGACTACAAATGCAATAACTAACATTAAACCATAGGAATATACCGTAACTGGGCCAAGCTTGCAGATTTCAGGATGCATATTAATCTTTCCCCTTAAAAATTAAACAAGCCAGAATTATCGATCCAATGGTAATTGCGCTATCTGCTATATTAAAAACCGGCCAAAAATGAAAATTAAAGAAATCAATAACATAACCCAACCGGACTCTATCGATAAGATTGCCTAAGGCACCCGCTAGAATGAAGCTTAAGGAGGCAACATAATAAATGCTGTGGTTTTTACTTTTAAGACTTGAGTAAATCAAAAAGACCGCTATGCTGGATGCAATTATAAATAAATAGACCTGTCCTTTGAAGATTCCAAAAGCTGCCCCCCGGTTGTGCACCAGGGTAATATCGAAAACTCCCTTAATCAAAGGAAGAGTCTGATCAAGATACAGGCTTCTAGAAAGAAGTATTTTGCTTGTTTGGTCTAAGGTAAGAATTATTAATACGATGATAAAGGGAATCATCGATAGGATGAGTTTGGCTACCTCTTCTCCCTTTTCTCCTGGCAATTAATGCACAGGCGAGCCTGCGGAACTGCTTTGAGCCTAACTTTAGAGATAATTGAGTTGCAGTCTTCACAGATACCGAAAGTGCCATCCTCTATCCTCTTGGTAGCATCATCCAATTCATACAGTTCCTTCCTATCGTTGGAAGCAAGCCCCAAAGAAAATTCTCGGTCATAATTATCGGTAGCTACATCAGCCATATGGTAGGTATAGCCGGAGATATCTCCGGAGGCCTCTTTTTGTGATTTTTTTAAGGTATCATCCGAAATGTGCTGTATTTCATCAGAAACCTCATCTTTTCTTTTTAAGATGATCTTTCTAAACTCAAGCAATTCCTTTTTGTTCAGTTTTTTTCTACCTGGCTTAGTTAACTTTCTTACCTTTATTTTAGGTATTCTACGTTTTATTTTTTTAGCTTTTATTTTCTTGGCTTTTATTTTTTTGGGCAATTTAATTACTCCTCTCATTAATAACCGCTTCGCACTTACTGCAAATTAAAGGATGCTCTTTAGATTTTCCTGTGCTCAGGCTATAGTTCCAACAACGCGCGCACTTCTCTCCCTCTGCCCTATCAACTTGAATCGCCAAATCCGTATGCGCCTTGACACTTAAGCCTGTGATCGAGTTTAAATCGTCCTTCTCAACCAAAACTTCGGAAACCTTAAATATTTCCGTAAGTTCATCTTTTAAACTTGTTAAGAAATTATAACGATTTTGGTCATTTGTCAACAGTTTTATTCGTGCGTCAAATGAACTTCCGATCTCACCCTTAGCGCGCTTCTCTTCCAGAATCTTTGCTACCTCCGGAATTAATTCAATAATTGCATCCAGCTTATCTTCTTTTATTCCTTCCTCGACTGGCCAGCTTAAAAGATGAACGCTATCGATATGGCTATCTTTTTTATATTTAGGCATGATCTGCCAAATTTCATCGGCTGTAAAGACTAAGATCGGAGCCATTATTCTAATTAATGAAAAAAGTACATCGTAGATTGCTGTCTGCGCCGACCTCCTTTGCATAGAGCCAGCGGCACAGGTATAAAGCCTCCCCTTGGCCATATCCAGATAATACATAGATAATTCTTCATTGCAAAAATCATAAATCTCTTTATAGGCCTTATTGAACTGAAAATCCTCATAAGCAACACTTACTTCCTTGAGCAGAGAATTAAGCCTGCCTAAGATCCATCTATCAATATTTGCCAGATCTTTATATTCAACTCTGTCTTTATCAGGTTGGAAATCATACAAATTACTTAAAATAAAACGAGCGGTGTTTCTTAACTTGCGGTAGCCTTCAATTAAACGCAGGAGTACCTCTTTAGAAATACGGATATCCTCGTTATAATCACTAGCGGCTACCCATAAACGCAAGATGTCCGCTCCGTAATCTTTGATGATATCAAATGGAGAGATAACATTACCTTGCGACTTAGACATCTTTCTGCCTAAACCATCGACCACAAAACCATGGGTAAGCACATTCTTAAAAGGCGCGGTATTATCTATGCAAACCGACGGGATTAGAGACGACTGGAACCAGCCCCTGTGTTGATCAGAACCCTCCAAATATAATGCCGCAGGAAATTCCAGCTCTTTTCTTCTCTTTAAAACTGCCTGACTGCTCACCCCCGAATCAAACCATACATCGAGGATATCCATGCCTTTGCTTAATTTATCTCCCTGGCAATGCGGACATCTAAAGCCCTGCGGAAGAAAATCTGCCAAATCGCGGATGAACCAGGAATCTGTCCCTTCCTTAATTACAAACTTCACAAAATTATCAATTACCTCAGGAACTAAGAATTCTTCGTTACAATCTCCGCAGACTATCGCCGGAATCGGAACCCCCCAATATCTCTGACGAGACAAACACCAATCAGGCCTTAAGCTAACCATCCCCAGAATCCGCTCTATACCTGATGCAGGGATCCAGTGCACATCATTCTTAATTACCTCAACAAGCCTATCTCTTAAATTTTTATGATCTAATTTCAAAAACCACTGCTTAGTGGCCCGAAAAATTATCGGCTGTTTACAACGCCAGCAATGCGGATAGGAATGCTGAATTTGCGAATTAAAAAGCAGGGCACCAAGATTGCTTAACTTATCCAAAATCAGTTTATTTGCCTCTAAACAATTTAACCCTTGGAACTCTGTGACGGAAGAATCAAAGTTACCCTTATTATCTACCGGCATAATTATATCTAATTTATATTTAACTCCCGTAAGGTAGTCTTCGTTGCCATGTCCGGGAGCAGTATGCACCAAGCCTGTGCCTTCTTCTCCGGAAACATAATCAGCCAAAACAACACTCCCCTTACGCAAACCAAAGGGATGATCATAATTTAAGCCCTCTAACTCTTTACCCTTGAGTTCCTTAATTACTTTAAACTCAGTAATACCCATTCGACTTAAAGCGCTCTCTGCAAGATTCTTTGCTATAATTAAATCTCCTTTTGAAGTCTTAATATAGACGTAAAGAAAATCCGGATGCACTGCCACCGCCACATTAGCCAATAGTGTCCAGGGTGTTGTGGTCCAAATAACCAAGTCGGCACCGGATAAATTCTTGTCTTGTGAGATCTTAAATTTCACAAATACCGAGGGAGAAGTGTGATCAGCATATTCTACCTCTGCCTCAGCAAGGGCAGTTTCACATTTAAAACACCAGTTAACCGGCTTAAGCCCACGGTAGATATAACCAGCTCTGACCAATTTATTAAAAGCAACCAGTATGCTCTCTTCAAAATCCCGCGATAAAGTCAAATACGGGTTATCCCAGTCGCCGAATATACCTAAACGCTTAAACTGTTCTTTTTGTTTGGCGACAAAACTTAAGGCATAATCGTGCGCCTTCTTCCTAAACTCAAGCTGAGATATCTGATGCTTACCTATCTTTAGCTCCTTTAAAAGCTGATGCTCAATGGGCAAGCCGTGGCAATCCCATCCGGGGACATAGGCGGAATCAAACCCGCGCATGGTCTTGTATTTTACGATGATGTCTTTTAAAGTTTTATTTAAAGCATGGCCGATATGGATATCGCCATTTGCATATGGCGGACCATCATGAAGAATATATTTAGGCAAGCCTTTGCATTTCTCATTTATGCGCTTATTGATATCCGAGGTAGCCCAACTCTTAAGGAACTCCGGCTCTCGTAAAGGCAAGTTTGCCTTCATAGAGAATTCCGTATGGGGTAAATTTAAACTTTCTTTGTAATCCTGATTATTTGACATATTTTCCGATAAGGATATTTAGATCCTTCTTTACCTTTGCGGGAATAAACTTTCTCTCAGTAAGAATTGCAAACTTTAATGCGCTACCACAAGAACAACTTCTTTCTTCAGGAAGATTCTTAATCACTGAAGTAAATATCCTCTTGGCATTCTCTACGTTTTTATGAAGATTACTTATAATCATTTCGATAGAAACGCTGGCATGGTTCGGATGCCAGCAATCATAATCAGTGATTGCCGCAAGTGTTGAGTAACATATCTCGGCTTCTCTAGCAAGCTTTGCTTCTGCAAAATTAGTCATTCCAATTACATCCATCCCCCAGCTGCGGTAAAGATTCGATTCGGCAAGCGTGGAAAATGCCGGGCCTTCCATATTAATATAAGTTCCGCGTTCATGCGTTTTGATCTTAAGGACACTCGCAGACTGACAGATTGCCTTATGCATTTGCGGACATATTGGATGAGCGAATTCTATATGCACGACAATGCCATCGGTGAAAAAACTAGTGTCCCGCGCATAGTTGGTGCGGTCTACAAACTGATCGACCGCCACAAAATCCATAGGGCGGTATTCTTCTTTCAAGCTGCCGCAGGCAGCCACAGATATAATCCGCTCAACCCCAAGTTTTTTCATAGCGAATATATTTGCACGATAATTGATCTGGCTCGGGGATATTCTGTGTCCAACATCATGCCGCGGAAGGAATACCACATCCTTACCGCATAGATCTCCGACGATAAGCTTACCTGAAGGCATACCGAAAGGGGTTTTCACCGTAAGCTCATCTTTAATACTTATCCCTTCGATCTGATATAAACCGCTACCGCCGATAATACCTATCCTTGACATAAACTAGTCCCTCCTAGCTAACGCCTCGGCCCTCTTCAAAGCTGCCCTGGCTGCCTCTTCCCATAAACCGTCTTTAGTCAAAACCTCCATTGCTGCTTCTGTAGTCCCGCCTTTGGAGGTGACCTGTTTTCTTAATTCCTGCGCAAGTAACTTGGTCTTGAGCAATAAGCTTATGCTGGCATTTACGGTATTGGCCGCCAGAAATGCTGCGGTCTCCGTGTCAAAACCTAAATCCTCAGCTGCTTTTTCGAGTCTCCTCATCATATCATGCCTGGCATGCTCAGGTATATTTGCCTGGTCAAAGGTACTGTTTTCTATGAAATAAAATACATACGCCGGACCGCTTCCGGAGATAGCGGTTGCGGCATTCATCATACCCTCTTCTATAATCCTGGTCGTCCCGAGATAATAGAATAATTCTTGCGCTAAATCAAGATCTTCATCTGTAGCATACATGCCTTTACATAAACAGGTTACCGACTCGGCGATCTTAGCTGCGATATTTGGCATCACCCGGATAACCCTAATTGCGCCTAATATTCTCTCAATATGTTTTGTAGATAAGCCGGCTGCGATTGAAATAACCAATTTCCCGGAAACATATTTTTTGATTTCTTTTAAGATATGATCGAGATCCTGCGGCTTTACCGCTAGGATAATTATTTCAGAGCTAGCTGCCAGATCATGAATGTCTTTGGATGCCTTAATACCTAACAAATTACTCAGCTTCTCTTTCTCTTTATCAAAAACAAAGATATCATAATTATGGTCCTGCACACTTAACCTGTGCGCAATCACCGAGCCCATATTCCCGAAACCAATGATCCCGATCTTTTGGCGCGTATTTTGTTTAGTCATAGAGTCCCCTTTTGGCACATTTAGTTAGCTAATCGAATATCGCCCTACCGATTCTGACCATATCGCTACCTTCTTCAATCGCTACTTCGAAATCATCGCTCATGCCGATTGATAAAATCCAGCTTTTATTAACTTTATCCCTTAACTCCCTAAGCTTCCTAAAATATGGCCTGGCATATTCAGCACTATCTGCAATCGGAGCAATGCTCATCAGGCCGCATATATTTAAATTATTTAGCTTAGCTACTTCCTCAATTATCTCAGGAAGGCCCTCTATATTTATCCCGAATTTTGTAAGCTCCGGGGAGATCTTCACTTCAAATAGCACATCCTGGATCTTATTAAGCTTCAAAGCTTCCTTGTTGATCTCTCTGGCAAGACGCAGGCTATCTACGGATTGAATCATCTCAAAGACCTTAACCGCATCTCTTACCTTATTCATCTGAAGATGCCCGACCATATGCCATTTTACTCCCTTAATACTTTGATATTTCAAAAGAGCTTCCTGAACCCTGTTCTCGCCGAGATCAGTTATGCCGGCTGAAATTACTCCTTGTATCTCTTCAATGCTTCTATTTTTAGTTACTGCAAGCAATTGTATAGCAGCCGGATCCCGCTTAACCTTAAGGCAGACAGTAGCAATACGATTCTTAGTTTTTGTGATATTATCGCATATCATTAGATAAAGTATTATACACCAGAAAAGAATACGGTCAATTAAAAGTAAACAAAACCTCTAGCAATAAGTATAATTAATGCTTTGCAATTGGTGGATTGCACAGAATCCGTTAGGATGGGAATCTAGAAATATTCTTGATAGACTTCCTTAACTCTGTTTATCGTTTTTAATAAGAGGCTTTGAACAGGCGCATGTAGCGGAAGGATTCCTAAGGGCTTCTTCTCTAATGACTCACAAAGCATCCCTAGGCAAGTAAGATAGGTAAGATACTTTTGTCCGGATAAATCGCTATTCTCCTTAATTAAGGAGATGATTTCAAGATTGGTAATTCTACCCATTCTCGCAGGGATGATCATGGTATTTTCCAGGGTCTCGATAAAGCCCTCCAGAAGGATAGTCCTGCCTACAATAATAAAATTATTTATCTCATAAAGCGCAACTTTTTTTTCAATGGCTTCTTTTATTTTTGCACAGATTGACTTAGCTGAAGCAGTGATTATTTCTACAACGAGTTTTTGCTTTATCGGCTTATAGAAACCCTCTTTTTTCACCAGGATCTCCTTATCTTCCCTGATCTCATTAATTCCACCGATAATCCCATGCGACCTTTTGATATCTTCAGCCAAATCAAATGTAATCTTTAAATTATCCGAAAGCTCCCTAGTCAATTCGTCTCCACCAAAAGGCAATACTTGAATATCCTTAAGCAGCCCATCCTTAAAGATTAAGATCTCGGTTGTGTCGCTACCTATATCGCAAAAGACATTTAATTCGTCTTTGGAACTTTTACTAAAAACCGCCTTGCTGGTAGCAAGCCCCGAAAAAAACATCTCTTTTATCTCATATCCCGACTGATTAATTACGCGGGCAAGGCTTTGCACTGAAGATAACTTGCCACAGATTAAATATAAGTCCACTTCCAGCCTATGGCTATAGAGTCCTAGCGGATTAAGAATATTATTTTTAGAATCTATTGTGTAACTGGAAGGAATTGCATGAATTATCTCTTCCTCTAAACTAGAGCCAAGGATACGCGCCTGTTCGTTCGCCTTTTGCATATCTGAAACACTTATTACTTTATTCCCGCGTTCAGCAAGCGGAATAATTGCCCGGCTGTGCTTAGTAATGATATCCTGACCGGATATATTTACCGAGACGAACTTAATGTTTATTCCGGATTTTGATTTCAGGTTTTTCAATACCTTGGAAATCGAGCCGATCAAAGCAATAGAATCAACTATCACCCCTTCTCTGACGCCTGTAACCGGGAGAGATTCGAAAAAAAGATTCGCCAGCTTCTTCTTTTTAAACTGCGCAACGCAGGCAGAGACCTTACTTGAACCAATATCCAAAACACAAATGTAATTACTCAACATAATAATACTCACTTATCCTTAAATTTAATCACCGGCTCCCTGAACCTAAGATCAATATATTTTATATCTTCAAGATTCTGCTTCTCTTGGTTTATAAGGCCCGCCATAATCACTATCTTCTCGCTGATATTGCCCTGGGAAATCTTAACCACCAGAAAATCACTTTTTATAGACGCTTTAGGGCTAAGGGTACTAGCGCTCTTTTGCGGAAACGGCATCTGAATTGCTATATTATCTATATCGCTAACATCAATCTTACTAATTTTACACTCTCTTAAAAGCGGATTTCTACGCGCCTCTTTAAGTATATCCAGGGCGACTAAAAGCTCTTTAAATTCATATCTTTTCCCGGACTTAGGCCCAGTTATCTTAGATTCTAGCCCCAGAATTATCGGTAAGTCGGATTCATCGGGCTTCACTGAGGTATAGAAAACAACTCCGCATTCGTCAACAGCAAGATAATTATTCAGCCTGATAAATGCAACCGGCTTACGCTTTACAAACTCAACGTAAATACGGTTCGGCAGGATCCTTGCCAGCCTTATCCGGGAACAATCCGGACAAACCTTAATGATATTTAAGGATTCTTTCGACAGATCCAGATTAAAAATATTCTTTCCTTTTAAGTATGAAAGATCAACTCTTGAATCTTCCTTGCTAATAATATCTTTGACTTGGAAATATTCAGAGGTGCTTAAGATTCTCCAAATATAACCTATTGCAAAACACAAGGCAAGAAGAATTATTAAGCTAATGAATAACGGCTTGCCGGGGATTCTAAATCCTTTTCTTTTCACCCTCTCTCCATTTTTCTTATTATACCCAACATTATTAACTTTATACATAAGGAAACAAAATCAACGCCGCTTTCTCTTGCCGCTTTAGGCAAAAGGCTAGTAGAAGTAAACCCGGGAATAGTATTGATCTCTAAAATAACAGGATTGTTTTTATTATCCAGAATAATATCGGCCCTTGAGCAACCAAAGCAACCAAGAAGCTTATGCGCAGATAATGCCGCCTCTTTCACTCTTTTAGCTACCGCAGGAGATAATCTTGCCGGCACAATATACTCAGTGAGCCCTTTTTGATACTTAGCCTGATAATCAAAAAAAGAATGCTTAGGTACAATCTCGATTACCGGTAAAGCCATGTTATCAAGTATACCTACGGTTAACTCTCTACCTTTAATATATTCTTCAATAATTATTCTTTTGTCAAACTTAAAAGCTAGCCTTATTGCCTTAGGGATTTCTTTAGGCTTAGCTACGATTGAAAGGCCTATGCTAGAACCATGGCTAGCCGGCTTAATTACTAAAGGTAGCCCCAGATGATCGAGACTAGCAATATGTTGTAGATTCTTAGTTAATACTTTAGAACGCGGGGTTATTAATCCGTGTTTACGAAAAATACTGCGTGAAGCAATCTTATCCATGGCCAACCTGCTTGCCCTGACTCCTGAGCCGGTATAAGGAACTCTAAGCTTATCCAATATTTTTTGAATCCCCCCGTCTTCCCCGAAATGGCCATGAAGCGCTATAAAAGCGCAATCAATCTTCTTAGACCTGATTAGCCGCATATTTTCTTGAATCTTATCACTCTTAATAATTATTGGTATAGCGTCAACTCTAGCTTTTTTAAGCGCAATGTAAACAGCATGTCCAGATTTAAGAGAAATCTTTTTCTCAGTAGACGGCCCTGACATTAAAACACCAACTCTACCTAAATTATTCTTTATCGCCATATCTTTATCTCTGGTTGTAAAACTATCCCGTACTTACTCTTTACCTTATTCTCGACCAACTGCATAAGCTTCAAAACATCAACTGCCCGTGCGCTACCTCTATTTAATATGAAATTAGCGTGCCGTGAAGATACATAAGCCTGGCCTACATGGCTACCCTTTAAGCCGCATAAATCTATTAAGCGCCCGGCTGATTCTTTATCCGGATTTCTAAAAATGCTTCCTGCATTCGGATAAGTCAAATCCTGGCTCTTGCGCCGCAGGTTTAAATAATTATTTATCTTATCTCTAATCTTTATCTTACTCCGGGATTTAAGCCTTATTGTGCCGGAGAGGATGATGTACTTCTGGATACTGGAATCCCGATATGAAAATCTTATATCCTTACTCTTTAGGATAGATATCTTACCATTATAATCCATTATTTCCACTTCTTTTACTAAGCTACCCAACTCCGTTCCCCAGCACCCTGCGTTCATCGCCAGAGCACCGCCAAAAGAACCCGGGATCCCGGATAAAAATTCCAATCCGCTTAAAGATTGCTGATTAGCAAATTTAATCAAAGCCCCAAGCATAACCTGGCTTCCGGCTGTAATACAATTACCTTTTCTGGATATTCTTTTAAAAGGTATAGAGTTTAATTTTATGGTCAAGCCCCTTAATAGGCCATCGCGAATCAATAAATTGCTCCCTCCCCCGAGAATAAGAATTGGCAGCCTGCTTGTTTTAGACGCAATAACCAGACCCCTTAATTGAGAGTAGTTTTTAGGCTCAGAGAAGTACTGCGCAACTCCTCCGATCCTAAAGGTAGTTTTATTTCTTAAAGGTTCTTTAGCTTTTACTTTTAAGTTCTTCGGCCAATTCATCGCTTACCTTAACAATATCTCCGGCACCTAGAGTAATTACTAAATCTTCGGGTCTCAAAATCATTAATAAATGCTCTACAATCTTTTCTTTAGGGATATAGCGGACTTCTTTGGATTTACAGCGCTGCTTAATCCGTTCGCAAAGTAGATTAGCATTTACCCCCTCAATCTCAGGCTCACTAGCGGCGTATATATCGGTAATAATCAAGTAGTCCACATCTTCGAAACTCTGCGAAAATTCTTCTAACAACAACTGAGTTCGGGTATAACGATGCGGCTGAAATACAGCAAGCACCCTTCTACGCTTCAGCTCTCTTACTGCCTTAAGCGTAGCCTGGATCTCAGTTGGATGATGCGCATAATCATCGATTACGATATATTCCGGACTGCTAAACTTAGTCTCAAGGCGCCTGCCCGAACCTTTATAACCGCTCAATGCCTTCTTGATAAATTCTGAATCTATACCTAACTCGATACCCAAAGCAATCACAGAAAGGGCGTTGGAGATATTGTGCATCCCCCCTAAGGCAAGACTAAATCTGTCCACAAGTTTATCCTTATAAAAACAATCAAATTCGCTGCTTAGCCCCTGAAAGCTTATATTTTTAGGATAGATATGCGCGCCTGCATTTAACCCGAATAAAACATACTTACCTTTGTAGTCACGCAAAATATTCTTTAAATTAATATCGTCGGAACATGCGAATACGCACCCGCCTTTAACTGTACGATTTATAAATTCTCTAAAAGAGTTAATTTCACTCTCAAAACTCCCGTAGTAATCAAGATGCTCGCGATCAATATTTGTAATTATGGAATACTTCGGTTGATAGTATAAAAAAGACCCATCTGACTCATCTGCCTCGGCCACAAACAACTCCCCGCGCCCCAAACAGGCATTAGTACCAATATTATTAAGAATACCTCCTATGGCGACTGTTGGGAAAAGTCCTGCTTCAAGCAAAAGGCAGGAGACTAAGGATGTGGTGGTTGTCTTACCGTGGCTACCGGAGACAGTGATTACGTTTTTGTTTTGCATAAGCTCAGCTAAGGCCTCTGCTCGCTTAATTAAACGTATACCCGACTTTTTTGCCTGGATTAACTCGGGATTATCATCTTTTATAGCTGAAGAATGAACTACCGCATTAGCATCTCCTATATTAGAAGCATTGTGCCCTAAATAAATTATAGCACCTGACCTCCGGAGTGACGCTGTAACTTTATTCTCTTTTAGATCTGAACCGCTCACCTTTATTCCGCAACTTAAAAGCAGTTGAGCAATCCCGCTCATTCCAATACCGCCGATACCGATTAAATGATAATGTTTATTCATTTTTAATATAATCCTGCCACGCCTGATCCATCTCTTTTAAATCCGCGAAATTATAACCGGATGATAACGCGCCCTCAAAACTCCTCTTATCTCTTAAATCCTGGCAAAAAGTAACAAATTTATCCCTGCCGAATTTCTTCATTAAGTACTCAATCAGACTGAATGACTCTGCATAAAATAGCCTTACGGATTCGCTCCCATACTCTAAAGGATAATCTTTAAAGCCGGTTAACTTCAGTAAATCCATAAATACCTTCTTCTCCATAGCGTCTCTTAGGATCTCACTAGTCCCGGCGAATTTAATCTTCTCCTGATAAGATGAAACCCCTTCATCAAGCCATAGAGGCACGGCGGGATTATTGAAACCTACAAACTCTCTGAATATTATATGGCTCATCTCATGCGGAAGAGTCGATTCCAAAAATTCCTGAGCGCCAAAATAGCTTTGGATTATCTTATAGCCGGGAACAGTACGCCCCTGCGACCAGGAAGGCTCCCCAGTCTGTCTTTGATAGTCAGAAACATCATCATAGATATAAATCTTTGCCCGGTCATCCCATGACCAGAAATTAAGACGGCTAAAACCTAAATCCTCAGCTATTGCATTATAATACTTCTCAGATACGGTACTCACTCCGCTGATAAAATCTACCGGAACATTTTTATAGTATATCAAAAAATGCGTAGACTTAAACACCTCCCAATCTTTTGACTCCTGAGCATATGAATAAGTGAAAAATAAAAAAGTGACGAAGAATAAGCAGAGTGTTTTCTTCATATCAGAGAAAGAACTAAATTAGCCAAAGAATCAGCCGCGTTTTCCTGATTAACCTTAACCTGGGAAACATGCATAATGCCGCTTTTCCCTTGAGAGCTGATACACTCAAGTAAGGCTTGCCTTAATTTATCAACGCTTAGCTCTGCATCACTGACGATCTTTGCCTTACCCAAGCTTGCGACAACCTGGGCATTATTATATTGATGCGCATAGGCATATGGATACGGGATAAAGATCGCCGGAAGGTTAAAATAAAGCAACTCAGCAATGGTAGTTGCGCCTGCGCGGCAGACAACCAGGTCGCTTGCGCTATAAGCATAATGCATTTTATCAAAGAAGCTAAAAAGCGTAACCCTTGAGTCAAGACATCTATACTTCTCTTTCAAATCAGCGTAATCCTTATTGCCGGATATATGTATTACCTGGCATTTAGCTAAATCCGGAGAGCTAAGTAGGGTATCTGAAAAGACACTATTTACATGCCCACTCCCCTGGCTCCCACCGGCAACTAAGATCGTAAACTTATCCTGAGTGAGCCCGAAAAACTCAAGCGCCTTAAGCCTTTCAATCTTAACCAACTCCTTGCGCAAGGGGTTTCCGGTAAAAGCCACCTTCTGCTTATCTATATTTAGATAATCGCCCGTATCAGTAAAAGAAACTGCCACCTTATCTACAAATCTAGCCAGTAATCTGTTCGCCCGCCCCGGAATAACATTCTGCTCGTGCACAATTGTTTTAATCCTGAAAAACCAGCCGAATAATACAATAGCAATGCTGTCAAGGCTACCAAAACCGGCAACTATATCCGGCCTATATTCAATAATAATGCTCAGGCTTTGCGCTACCCCCTTTAAGAATTCAAACAAAGAGATAAGGCTTTTAGGAGCGATCTTTAGGGTAAGATTTGAGCCACAGATATACCTGATCCTGCTACCATCCGGAAGAGAATAAAGACCAATACATCTCTTCGGTAAAACCAAGAGTGTACTGATCCCTACATCCTTGTCTTTTATTGCCCGGATAAAGCTTAATGCAGGGAATATGTGCCCGCCGCTTGATCCAGCAGCTACTAGAACTCTCATTATGGGTATTCTCCGGTACGCGCAATATTTACGAGTATCCCGACGCAAACCATATCAAAGATAAAAGATGAGCCGCCATAACTGATAAATGGTAGCGGGAGCCCTTTGGTCGGCAAGACTCCACAAGAAACCCCTATATTTACTGCTGCCCTAAAAGCAATCATTAAGACCAGACCAAGCGCAAGAAAATACCCGAACTTATCCGGGGCATTTTTAACCACTTTAATCCCCTGCTGGATAAAGATTATAATATTACCCCGATAGTACCAATCAAGCCCAGCTCTTCACCGATTATGGAAAAAATAAAATCCGTATGAGCAGCTGGAAGATAAAATAACTTTTGTTTTGAATGCCCCAACCCCACCCCGAATATCCCTCCACTGCCTAAAGCCACCTGAGACTGGATTATCTGAAAACCTGTTCCCTTAGGATCTAACCATGGATTCAAAAAAGCTAAAATACGCGCCCTACGGTAAGCAACATGAAATATTAAAAGATAAAGCGCGGGTAGGCTACTTAAAATTAACGAAAGGATATAAACGGGCCTGACCCCCGCAACAAAAATCATCATCAAAACCACAACGCCTAAAGCGATAGTAGTACCCAAATCAGGCTGGATGACAATAAGGAAAGCGCAAACGCCTAAAATGCACATAGGTGGTAAAAAACCCCTGACAAAAGTCTTAATCAATGTCCCCTTTCGCGATATAAAATCAGCGATATAAATAATCAAAGCAAGGCTGGCTAACTCAGAAGGCTGAAAACTTAAAGCCTTGAACCTGAACCACCTGCGCGCGCCGGCAACTTCCCTGCCTAACCCTGGAACCAGGACCAGCACTAACAAAATAATCGAGATTATCAATAGCGGCCGGGAAAACTGCTTTAGCTTCCGGTAATCAATGCTCATAAAAAAGAAAGTTAAAACCAATCCTATCAACAAAAAAGCGAGATGCCTTTTTAGGAAAAAGAATCCGTCGTTATATTGTTCCCCGGCATAAATGCTTGAAGAGCTGTAAATCATAACCACTCCTATACATATAAGGAGTACCGCAACCGTAAATAAATTGATCCTAATATTACGTACCACGCCTATTCCTCTATTTTAGATAATTCAGATACCAAGGACTTAAAAACACGCCCTCTCTCTTCGTAATCGGTGAACATGTCAAAGCTCTTGCACATCGGGGAAAACAAAATACAATCTCCCGGCAAAGCTAACGCATAAGCTTTCTTTACTGCTTCTTTTAAACTAAGAGCCTCCTCTATATTAATTCTACCGCTAAAGGCATTCTTGATTTTGTCTTTCGCCTCTCCGATAAGAATGGCTTTCTTCACTTTCTTAGCGGCTAATTCCAAAACCCGGATATAATCATTACCCTTTTCCCTGCCCCCGCAGATTAGAATTAAAGGCTCTGATAAATTACTTAATGCCCAGAGTGTAGCTGCAGTTGTCGTAGATTTAGAATCATTGATAAATCTTACCCCGTTTAACTTACGCACCTCTTCCATGCGGTGCTCAACTCCCTTAAATTCATTAAAGACTTTCAAAGCTAAAGACTTATCTATCTTTAATATAGAAGCAACAGCTAAAACCGCCGACTGGTTAGGATTTAACCCAACTTCACTGCGGAAATAAACAACCTTAGCCTTTGCTTCTTTAGCCAGACCCTTAATCAACGGATCATCATTATTCAAAACTAAATAATCAGTTTCATCCTGATTCTTAGATATGCGTCTCTTGGCATCAAGGTAATCCGACATATTATTATAACGGTCCAGATGATTACGGCTTAAATTAAGTATCAGCGATATCTTGGGCTTAAATGTATCTATGTTTTCCAACTGGAAAGAGCTAACCTCTAGCGAAACAAAATCACCTGCCTGAATCTTTTCTACCTGAGAAGAAAAAGGTTTTCCTATATTGCCGCAGACAAATACTCTTTTACCTGCTGCCTTAAGCATATCTCCGATTAATGTCGTTACCGTAGTTTTCCCGTTAGTTCCGGTTATCGCAATCACTTCCGCCGGACATAGAATCCAGGCTAATTCAAGCTCACTGATTACGGGAATATCAGCTTCTTTAGCCCAAAGTATAGGCAAGGATTGATTAGGGACTCCTGGCGAAACAACAACAATCTCTTTATCTTTAACAAATTCCCGGGAGTGGCTTCCTAGCTCTACTTTTATCTCTTTTGATTTTAACTCTGCCAGGCCCTTTCGCGTTGCGCTATTATCCTGATTATCCGTAACCCAAACGTGTGCGCCCAAATCAAAAAGCAGATTAGCCGAAGCTACTCCGCTGCGGGCAAGGCCCACAATCAGAATAAACTTGTTTTTAAAATAATCCTTATTCCTCATGGAAAAGTTTAGCGAATCTTTAGAGTTACTATTGTTAACAATGCTAAGAGGGCTGCAACAATCCAGAATCTAACAATAACCTTATTCTCCGGCCAGTTAAGAAATTGGAAATGATGATGTAGCGGGGCAATCTTAAATATGCGCTTCTTAGTTAATCGGAATGAGCTCACTTGCAAAATTACAGATAATGCCTCAATTACAAATATACCCCCAACTATAACCAGAAGCAATTCTTTGCGGATTAATAAGGCAACCGTCCCCAAGGCGCCACCCAAGGAGAGAGACCCTACATCGCCCATGAAAATTGATGCAGGATAACAGTTAAACCAAAGAAAACCCAAGCCTGCTCCGAATATACTCGCGCAAAATATAGTCAGCTCTCCGCTGCCTCTTAAATATGGGACTAAAAGATACTCGCTCATCTTAATATTTCCGGAGACATAACACAAGACGCTGAAAGCCAAAGCTACCATAACTACAATACCTATGGCTAAGCCATCAAGGCCATCAGTTAAATTCACCGCATTGGAGGATCCAGCTACAACCAAAATTACAAATATTATATATAAACCATCTAAATCCAAAGCCGCATTTTTGATAAAAGGAATATCCAACTTCACGCTCTCTTGAAAATAAAATAGCAAAGTAACTCCGAGTATTAATCCCAGGATCACCTGGCTAGAAAACTTATATTTTGCACTTAAGCCCTTAGCTTTCTTTTTAACCTGTTTTAAATAGTCATCGGAAAAACCGGTTATCCCGAGCCAAATCGTGCTAAATAGAACCACCCAGATATATTTGTTCGTCATATCCGCCCAGAGCATGGTAGAACCGATCACCGCAGCTAGTATAAGCAATCCTCCCATTGTCGGGGTATCGTGTTTAGCGCGATTTAAATCATCCAATCTTACGCTATCCCCTTTATTGATCTTCTCGCCGACTTTAAGTTTTTTTAATTTTTTTATAACCAACGGCCCCAGCAATAAACAGATAATAAAACTGGTTAATGCAGCCATAGCTGCGCGGAAAGTGATATAACGAAAAATATTAAAAACGGAGATTAAATCGTGAAGCGGATAAAGTAGATTATAAAACATTAGGTGTTAAAAACCTCTTCCATTTTCATACTACGCGAACCCTTAACTAACACAATATCGCTCGGGGCAACACGAATTTCTTTATATAAAACGTCTCTAGCCTGGAATGAATCTTTACAAGTAAAAATATTCTTTTTTAAGAATAGCTTCTTGGCAACAGAAGTAGCCGTAAACTTTCCTACGGTTATCAGCGTATCGCAAGACTTAAGCGCATCGTTTAAAGATTGATCGTGAAACCTTTGGGAGCTTTTCCCTAATTCAAGCATATCGCCCAAAACTAAGATCTTTCTTCCTTTAACAGTTAGTCCCTTAAGCACCTCTAGCGCCTGCTTTAAAGAAACAGGATTGGCGTTATAGGTATCATCAATAAACTTAATTTTATTTATTTCCCTGAAATTAAGCCTGCTCTTGGGAAGATTAAAGGCAGCTAATTGTAACGCGATATCCCGATACCTCAAACCAAAAACCCTGCCCACGGCAATAGCTAAAAGGCTGTTATAGATATTATAATACCCTAAGGTATTTAATGCAAACCTAAACTTTCGATTAGCCTTAAACTCCGGCTTCCCCTCAGATACCTTTATGTTAGATGCGGTAAAATCACTTTCTTTATTAATCCCTACTCCGATAACAATCGGTAATTTTGATTTTTTATAAACCACTTTCTTTAAGAAGGGATCATCTGCATTCAAAATTGCCAATCCCGGCCTTTTAAGATTCTTAATCAGCTCGAGTTTTTCTCTAAAAACTCCCGATAAGTTCTTAAAGTATTCCAGATGCGACAGTCCGATATTCGTAATTACGCCTATATTTGCCCGGACTATACTGCTTAAATATTTAACTTCTCCGAAATGGTTAGTCCCCACCTCTAGCACCGCTATATCATAAGAACTATCCAGCTTTAAAAGAGTCAGCGGTAAGCCGATATGATTATTCTTAGTCCCTTCGTTCTTAAGTACTTTAAACTTTCCGGATAAAACAGAAGCAATCATCTCCTTGGTAGTCGTCTTACCGTTAGAACCGGTAACGGTAATTATCGGAATATCAAATCTATTTCTATGCATTCGGGCAATATCGCCCAATGCCTTTATCGTGTCTTTTACAATTATAATCGTCCCTTTTTTAAGCCCCTTTGAATTCTTAGCTATTATACAAGTTGCGCCTTTTTTAAATGCCTGGCGAATAAAATCATGGCCGTCAAATCTATCTCCCTTAATCGCAATAAAAGCGCTCCCTTTTTTGATATTGCGCGAATCTATGCAAATATCATTAACAAGCTGATCCCTGCTTCCGGAGATTAATTTACCCTGCGTAGCTTCTAATAATTCAGAGACCTTAAACATCTACAAGCTTCCTCCATATCATTAAAATGCAGTTTTTTATCTTTAACTATCTGATAATCCTCATGCCCCTTACCCGCTAATACTACGATATCGCCCGGCCTTGCCAAGAGCAAGGCTTTTCTTATCGCCTTAGCCCTATCCATAACCACGCAATAATTAGATTTTCTAATGCCGCTTAAAATATCTTTAATTATAGCCATGGGCTTTTCAAAGCGGGAATTATCACTGGTAAGTACCACCTGGTCTGATAGCTCAGTGACAACATTACCCATCTTAGGGCGCTTAAGTTTATCCCGGTCTCCTCCACAACCGAATAAAGTGATAATTCTTTTAGGAGAGAGCTGCCTCAATGAAGTAAGAATATTCTTAAGTGCATCATCGGTATGTGCATAATCCACAAAGATTGAGAATCCTTTCTTAGAGTTTATACGCTCAAGCCTACCCGGGACAAAAGAAAACTTCGCAAGCGCTTTCTTAATAAGCTGTTGACTAAAACCTTCTTCTAGCGCCCAGGCGATAACCGCTAGGGTATTATAAACATTATGCCTGCCAATTAAAGATATTCTTAATTGCATTTCCTTTTTATTGAAAACAAGGGTAAATTCTGTATGCGAAACATCAAAATGAATGTTTTTTGCCATTACTTCGGACTTATTCTCAATACCATATGTAATAAGCCGTACGGGCGTGATCATTTTAAGTTTTCTGGAATATTTATCGTCATTATTAATCACAGCAAACGACTCGCCAGACATTGTTTTAAAGAGTTTTGCCTTGGCCAGAAAGTATTTTTGCATTGTTCCATGATAATCAAGGTGGTCTTGGGTGAGATTGGTAAAGATTGCGGAATGAAAATTTATACCCAGAACCCTATCCTGGTCTAAAGCATGAGAAGAAACCTCCATTGCAACATATTTAATATTCTCTCTTAGCATTTTCGCTAACACCGACTGAAGCTCAATCGGACCAGGGGTAGTATTCTTTGCTTTAAAAACTTTGTTTTTGAAACGGTAATTAATCGTACCTATCACTCCAGAATGAACCCCCCTCTCCTTAAGTATGGCTTCGAGCAAATAAGTAATGGTAGTTTTACCGTTTGTCCCCGTGACTGCAACTATTTTTTGCTTACGCGTTGGATGATTATAAAACTCCGCGGCTAATTGCGCTAATGCCTTACGCGTATCTTTAACTTTTATAAAATCAGCATTTTTATAACGATTTATTGGCACAGTCTTATCGCAAACTATAATTCTTGCCCCGCGCCCTAGCGCCTCCTTAATAAACTTACTTCCGTCTAATTTAGAGCCTTTTACTGCAACAAAAATAGAATTATTTCTTATCGCTTTTGAATCAGCGCTTAAGCCGCTAAATCTGGAACTGCGGATTAATTTAATTAGTTTTTCTATTTGCATTTAATTTTAATTCTTTCCCCATAGCCTTTTTGGCCTTTAAATACCTTATAACATCAGAAGCCACATTTTTGAATACGGGTGCCGCAACCACCCCTCCAAAATAATTCGGATGCGGTTCGTCCACGCTAACCGCAATAGCAATGAGTGGATCCTCTGCAGGAACAAACCCGATAAAAGAAGCTACGAATTTATTATGAGAGTATGCTCCGTTTGGCTCCAACTTTTGCGCTGTCCCGGTCTTACCCGCGGAAGTAAAACCCTCGATCTGGGCCATCTTGCCTGTCCCCTCTTCGATTACTCCAGTTAACATTTTAGCCATTCGGGCAGCGGCATCAGGAGAGATAACCCTGTGTATTACTACCGGAGAATTCTTCTTTATAACCTCTGCGTGCTTATCGCGAATCTCTTCAATCACATAGGGCCTCATTAATTGTCCGCCGTTAGCAATAACCGAGATTGCGCTGGCTAGTTGTAACGCTGTGACTCCTACCTCCTGGCCTATAGGCACAGCACCAATGGAAGTCTTCGACCAGAAACGCGGCTCTTTTAGCGAACCTGAAATTTCCCCGGGCAGATCTACTCCCAACTTAGAACCAAACCCGAATAATTTAGCATACTTGTATATGATATTTGGCCCAAGTATCTGGGCAACTTTAGTTGTCCCAATATTGCTCGACTCTTCAATTACCTCTCTAAAAGTAAGCCAACCATGCGAAGTGTGATCATGTAATATATGATTCCCGACTTTATATGAGCCATTTTCGCAGAAGAATTTATCATCTTCGTTTATTTTTTTCTCTTCCAAGGCAGCTGAAGCGGTAACGATTTTAAATACCGACCCCGGTTCGAACATGTCGCAAATAGCTCTATCGCGCGTCTGGTCTTTGCTCACATTACTATGCTCATTTAAATCATAGGTAGGCCTACTTGCTAAAGCCAGGATCCTTCCTGTATAAGGATCCATTACAACAATACTTGCGCCCTTAGCATGATGAATTCTAAATGCATTATCCAATTCGCGCTCGGCAATATACTGGATGACCTGATCTATAGTTAATATAACATCATCTCCCTCTTTAGAAGGAACCATCTTCTCCCAAATGTCTAATTTCTTTTGACGGGCGTCTCTTAAGAAAATAGCCCAACCGGGGATACCCCTCAAATATTTATCCAAAGATAGCTCTATGCCTTCCAGGCCAAGATTATCCAGACCCGCAAAACCGATTATCTGACTAGCCAGATAAGTATTCGGATAGCTACGCCTGCTCTCTTTTATGAAACCTAACCCTCTAATATTTAATTTTTTTATTTCCTCTGACTGCTGCGCGCTTATTTTACGCGCTAGCCATATGAATGACTTCTTCCGGGTTAATCTTTCCCTAAGATATTCCTGGCTTACTTTCAATATTCCGGATAATTGACGAATGATCTGTTCCTTAACATTATCTTTGATAATATTAGGAGAGGCATACAGAGAATCAGCGGGTATATTAAGCGTCTGGGGTTTTAAATTTGAATCGTAGATAATCCCACGTAAGGGTTCAATCTCTACTAATAAATTATGCTGCTTTTTTGCAATATCCGCTAGGTAGGCTGAACGAAAGAATTGTATAAATAGCAGCCTGCCAATACAGAAGATCAAGAAAAGTACAAAAAATAAAAAAACCGCCTCAGATTTACGGCGATAATTGCTTATATACACATTATTTTCTTATTGATGAATTTATGGGTTAATTGTCTTAGCTTCAGCCTGTCCCTTACCGAAAATACGCGACAATAAGGTTTCTTTATTCGCTGACTGTTGAACAAAGGTAATACCTTCTTTACCTGGAACCAATCTAACTAACTGGAATTTATCGGGCATCTGAAAATCCGAGTGATTAGAAACGCTTGCGCCGATATTTACCAGAGAACAACTCTTTTCAATATTATATCTTAAATTACTGTTTTTATCCAACAAATCCTGGAATACTGAATGCTGCTTTTGTTCAGAATAAGCAAGTCTGACAATCTCTGTCTGTTGATAAACATAAAACAGTGAAAACAACGTAACGCTAAGTACCATGGTTAAAAACTTATTCAATCTCATTGACTTTAAATTCTTTCTGCCACCCTAAGCTTTGAGGAACGGCTAGCGGAATTAGCCTCAACCTCAGACTGGGATGGCGTTAAAGGTTTTGGCGTTAATATATTTATAAATCCTTCAGATTCAGCCTTTCGGAACGCAAACTTTACAATACGATCTTCCAATGAATGGAATGAAATAACACATATTCTAGCTTTTTTTTCTAAAAGTGCAATAGCTTTGTTAACAGCGCCTTCTAAAATCTCCAGCTCTCTATTCACGGCTATACGCACTGCCTGAAAAGTACGCGTTGCCGGATGTATGCGATAATGCCTATGTCGATATCTCACAGGCACGGCCCTTGCTGCAATATTAACAAGCTGAAGAGTAGTCGCAATAGGCTCTTTAGACCTCTCCTGCACAAGCAGCCGGGCGATACGATTATGCCACCTCTCCTCGCCAAAATTCCAGAGCAGCGTAGAAAACTCCTCCTCGCTGAGATTATTCACCAGATCATATGCAGATATATAACTGTCTCTATCCATGCGCATATCCAATGGCCCCTCGCTTTGGAAGCTAAAACCTCGCTCTGGATCCTGTAACTGAAACGATGAGATACCTAAATCAAAAAGCACACCGTCAACTTTTCTGATTTTCAAATTTTCTAAGAGCTTATCTATATCCACGAAGCTTCCGTGGACTAATTCAATAGCGGACCCAAACTCACTCAGCCGACTGCGCGCAACCTCAATTGATGCTTTATCACGGTCTAGCGCAACGAGCCGTCCTCCGGGGAGAATCCGCTCTATTATGCTTAAAGCATGCCCGGCAGTACCTAATGTTGCATCTACAATTACTTCGCCAGGCTCTAAATCTAAATACTCCAAAACCTCCCGTAACATTACGGGAGTATGAAATTTAATATCAGGCATCCATCAATTTCTCAGCAATCTCCTCAAAAGACTGCCGTGAATTTCCATAAAACTCAACCCACTTATCGCGAGCCCAAATTTCAATCCGGTTAGAAACTCCGACTACAACAACATCCTTTTTTATCTGGGCATAATCTTTCAAATATTGGGGCAAGAGTATCCTGCCTTGGGTATCAAAATTTACATCAACTGCTCCGGAAAAATACAGACGGTTAAACTTACGCGACTCAAGCTTAGTAAAGGACACAGCCTTAAACTTAGACTCCTGCGCCTTCCATTCCTCTTCACTGAACATAAAAAGGCAGCTATCCAGACCGCGGGTAACAAAAAACTTTTCGATAAAATGCGACTTGGCAGCTTCACGAAATTTGGCAGGTAATATTAGACGACCTTTACGGTCTATTGAATGTTGGTATTCGCCGTAAAACATGGCTTTTAGCTCCCTTCCACACTACTCCACTTTAACCCACTTGTAGGTCAAGTATAGATAAAATCCTCCCCTTTGTCAAGAAAAAAAAATCCCTAACTTACTCTAAAACAATGAGTAGTGTGGATTTAGCTTTAGATCGCAATATATTGTGGTATTTAAGAAGATTAAAAAGGGATTTTCTTCGCAGAAATCAGATCTTTTTTAATCTGGAGGGCTAATTTGTCTAAAGAATTAAATTTCTTATCGGAACGGATCTTTTTTACAAATTGAATTTCCAAATATTTCCCATATATATCTGTATTAAAATTGAATATGTGCACCTCAATATTAATTTTATTATTTCCTGCTTCTATGGTGGGTCTCTTTCCGATATAACAGGCACCTTTTAATTTATGCTTATCAAGGATTATCCTTACCGCATAAATCCCCGAAGCCGGGATTACTTCATGATGAGGATCAATATTTGCCGTCGGAAAGCCCAATATCCTGCCTAATGCAGTTCCTTTTATAACAGAGCCTAACACGCTCACCCGGCGACCCAACAATTTCTCTGCATCCTTAATCTTACCTGTTTTTATAAGCGAACGGATTAAGGTGCTTCTGATCGGTCGACCTTTTACTTTAATAATCCTAAAACCCTTTACTCCAAAATTATGAAACTTACCCTCTTCTCTTAATAAATCAAGATCTCCCAGGGCACCTTTACCAAACTTAAAATCACTGCCTACGTAAATATATTTGACGTTAATCTTCTTAACTAAAATATTCTTTATAAATGAGCTGGCAGAAATCTTCGAAAAATGCTTGCTGAATCTTACTATTATGCAAACATCAACGCCCAGCTCGGCAATAAGCTGCAGCCTATGTTCAAGCGAATAGAGACTCTCCTCCTGCTGGGGATGGGGCCAAAAAGTAAAAGCAACACTCAAGCCTCCAATCTTTTGCGCTTTCCTTACTGCAGCCTTAAGGATTTCCCTGTGCCCCTTATGCACACCGTCAAAAACTCCCATTGCAACCACGGGATTACGGAATTTACTGATTTTATTTATGCCATTAAAAATCTTCATAATTTATTTTCTAGGACTACCGGAGGAAGAAGATTTGTATGTTATTTAAGATTCTCTTGAATCCTGGCAATAACTTTGCGGCGCACCAAAGAAAGTTCGCCTGCCAACGTGCAACCGGAGGCAGTCTTATGCCCTCCTCCGCCGAATACTTTAGCGATCTTATTTACATCAACCTGGCCGTTAGATCTTAAATTGAAACGTATCTCTTTCTTGGTTCCGAGGTTCTCCCTGAAAAGCGCTGCAACCTGGGCATCTTTAATGCTGCGGATAAAACTCAAGATATGATCCGAGAGATCGAAAGATAGTTTTTTATTTCTTAATAATTTAGCCGGGACACTGCACCATGCTATTCTACCTCCGGCAGTAATATGCACCCCTGAAAGTATTTTGATTAATAACTGCGCATCAATAAGAGGTATGTTTTCGTAAATATTCTTATAGGCCTGGCGGATATCAATACCAAAGCGCATTAGTTCCCCGACTATATTATGGGTAAAAGATGTTGTATTGGAGTAACGAAAGCTTCCGGTATCAGTCATGATTCCGACATACAAAAGAAGCGCTGAATCCTTATCTATAGGTACGCGCATATGTTTATACAAACTATAAACCAGCTCCGAAGCAGAGGATGCCTCAGCACAAACCAGGTTCACATCGCCAAAATTACTATTACTTATATGATGGTCTATATTAATTACCGGCTTATTATATTTATTTAATTTATGAACCTGGCCCGTACGGCTTAAATCAGAACAATCAAGCACCGCCAAACAATCAAAATCAATGCTATTTAAACCGGGCTTATAAACTTTTATCTTGTCTTTTCCCGGAAGAAAATTGTACTCAACCGGAGTAGGATCTTCATTAATAATAACTGCGCTCTTACCAAGCTTCTTTAATAGATGAAAGAAGGCGAGTTCTGCACCAATAGCATCACCCTCAGGAGAGGTATGTGCTGTAATAATGAAACGTTTATGTTTTTTTATTGCTACGGCGACTTTTCTTAGGCTTGACTTGTTCATCTTTACCTTCCTTTTCTTCATTGTCAGTTATTTCTTTAGCTGCTGCAACCGGCTTTTCACTTTCCTTCAGTTCATTTAAAACCTCTTCAATGCGCACGCTGTATTCTGTGGACCTGTCTTCATAAAAACCGATCTCCGGGGCAAACTTCAGATTCAACCTTTGCGCAAGCAACTTACGGATAAAACCCATGCCGGAATTTAATGCCTCTTTTGTCTTCTTATGCGCCTCGTCATTTCCTAGTACGCTAAAGAAGATCTTAGCGTATCTTAAATCCGGAGTCATCTCAACCCTTGAAATCGTAACAAACCCCAAGCGCGGGTCTTTAAGTTTATCGTGAATTATTACGCTTGCCTCTTGTCTAACTGCTTCCGCTACCCTATCCAGCCTTGACATAATTTAACTCCTCTTCTTTACCAAGCTCTTAATCAGCGCTAATTCTTCTTCCTTGGTCCTTACTTTTGAGTTTAGCTTAGCATTTAAAACTTGAGCAAATATCTTTTGATAACTTGGCCCGGGCTTTAAACCCATGCCGTGCAAATCATCTCCTGAAACAAAGACACGCATTCCATTATAGATCTCAAGAAATTCCAGGATATGTCTCTTAAGGTTTCGATTTGAATATTTAACTTTGAGCATAAGTATAACTTCATAACTTAATGGCTCTAAAATAGCAAATATCCTAGACGGCTTAAGGCTACTGCTGCTTAAATCGCTGATCGACTTTTTACTTATCTGTTTATAAGCAAGAATTCTTTTTGTCTCTCCCTTACGCAACCCTAATTTTTCACAAACCTTCTTAACGCAATTTAAATCTAACGAATCTAATAAGGCCATAAGATAAATAATCCAGTAATCCATACTCCTTCTTTCAAAACAGCCGGCCTTAAACCAGTTGATTTCTTTCTTAATAGACTTAAATAATGAGAAAGTCTTAGCAGGGACTTTCAGGGCCGGGTGTATAAACTTGAAACCCGCTAGTTTTTGAATCCTCTTTAAAACGCGATCGGGGTTATTTTCTTTCAAAATTATGATTAAGTCATCGCGCAACCTATGTGGATGCAGTTTCTCAAGCATCTTTAAATCAAGTGCTTCTTTTAAAAACATTAAAGTCTTATGCTCGATCTTAAGACCATATCTCTGCTCAAATCGAATTGCCCTTAAAATCCTGGTAGGATCATCAATAAAACTTAAAGGGTGTAAAACACGTATCTTCTTAAGCCTTAAATCATTAACCCCGTCGAAATAATCAATAAGCCTGCTTGTGCTTAAAGAAATTGCCATGGCGTTAATAGTAAAATCCCTGCGCAATAAATCATCTCTTAATGAACCCGGGGAGACTATTGGAAGCTGTGCCGGCTTTGGGTAAATTTCTCTCCTTGCGCTAGAAAAATCTATCTTAAGGAATTCATTTAATACGAACGTGGCAGTGCCGAAATTTTTATGCTCAGTAACTTTGCCCATAAAAAGACCGGCAAAGTCGTTGGCAAATTTTATCCCGTCCCCTTCAACTACTATATCCAAGTCTAGATTCTTAACTCCCAGAATAAGGTCCCTCACAAATCCACCCACAAAATATACCGAGAGGTTACTGCGGCGGGTGATCTGTCGCATATTAAGAATATAAATATTCAATTCCTCGGGTATTTTTTTAAATAGTTTTGTCATTTTTCTCAATCCTTTTTTTAAGGCCTAGGATGAAACTGTTTATGTATACTTTTTAATCTATCTTTATTTATATGCGTATAAATCTGGGTAGTAGAGATATTCGCATGTCCTAGCATCTCCTGCACGGAACGCAGATCGGCCCCATGTTCAAGAAGATGGGTGGCAAATGAATGACGCATTATATGCGGTTTTATCGATTTCTTAATCCGGGCCTCCTTGGCGCATTTCTTAATCATCTTCCAAAGTGATTGCCGGGATATCTTTTTCCCAAAACGACTTAAAAATAAAAACTCTGATTCTTTATTTTTTAGAAGTTTCGGTCGACTTAACTCTATATACCTGTTTATGCTGGCGATTGCCTTCTTGCCTAAAGGTATTACCCGTTCTTTATTTCCTTTACCGATGCAGCGCAAGAACCCAATATCCAGATTTACAAAATCCGTCTTTAAATTAACCGCTTCGGATACACGCATCCCTGTAGCATAAAGCGTCTCTAAAATAGCTCTATCTCTTATCCCTTGAGTCTTACGCACATCCGGTTGAGCGATCAACAGCTCTATCTCATTTAAAGTAAGCGTCTCAGGAACTCTCTTCCATAACTTAGGAGTATCAATAAGAATGCTGGGATCATTCTTAATAATTCTCTCCCGCGCAAGAAACCTATGGAACATCCTGATTGCCGCCAGCCTTCGGGCGATTGAACTTGCTCCGATACCCCTATCTTTTTGCGCGAGCATGAAACTTGTGATATTATTCTTGGATATCTTAGATAAAGCATCAATATTGCTCTTTTCGATAAAATTAAGATACGTTCGCAGGTCTTCGCGATAGGAGGTAATCGTATTATTGGAGAGCCCACGTTCAACCGAAAGATAACTTAGGAAAGTATCAATTAATTCTTTCACCCCGCACCTTCTCCTTTATTCATCTCTTCTAGACCCTACACCTCTATATAATTAAATATAAAGAAGGTGCGGGGTCATATTACACCGTTAGCCTTCTCTTCTCCTATTGTAGAAAGCTCGCCATGGCCGGGACAAATTATAGTTCCATCCGACAGAGTAAACAACCTATCCCTTATTGACAACCTTAACAAATCCTCATCTCCTCCAATTAAATCCGATCTACCTACCCCTTGACAAAACAATGTATCTCCGGTGAAAACTATTTTTTTGTCTTTTGGCTCAAGCAATAAGAGGGCAATTCCTCCCGGAGTATGCCCCGGGACATGTAATACCTGAAGTCGTATACCATCTAATTCAATAATTTGATTATCCTCTAAAATTTTGATTTCGCTTTTTACTTCATAGGGACTAGCGAATAAACCCGACAAATTAAGCATTGGGTCTTTTAACATCGCAAGGTCTGCCTTATGTACATAAACCGGCAAGCCGAATTTATCATTCGCTCCGATATGATCGTAATGACCGTGCGTATTAATAATAAAAACAGGGGTCAATTTATACTTATCTAAAACCTGACGAATCTTACGCTCGCTATCACCCGGATCAATAATTATCGCCTTTGAATCCCGGGCAGCTGCCAGGATATAGCAATTAACACCCATCGGCCCTACTAAAATAGTCTCTAATATCATAGGAGGTCGTTTTTTATATGGTTATAAGAAAATCTCTGTAGAATATTCCTTCTTATCTTCTCGGCATCTCTACGATAATAATTATTCACCGATCCATAAACATCCGCCTTAATCTCGTCCTGAAGTTCAATCATCTGCTTCAAATAAACACCAAGCTGTTTTTGTTGCGTCTCGTTCAAGAGTGCCTTCATACTTGTCAGATTCTTGATCGCCTGCAGAATGCAATCGTTTCTCTTTTTATAAGAATTGCTCTCTCCTAAAGTGTTGATAAGCTCATCCTGCCAGGACTGCCAGTAAAGAAGATACTGCCTGTAGAGTTCTTCATGGGTCATCTGCGGGCCCTTCCATTCTTCAGGGGCTAAGACCATCTCCTCAGGAGCCTTATCTTTCTTGGATTTTCGAGTAAACTTACGCACAAATGCCTCGCACCCAACTAGATTAAGGACTATAAATACAGCGAGAATAAATGTTACTCCTTTACGCATCATTTTTAATCATCTCCTTTTTAACAACCTTAAGCAGAAGATACTAATCTCGAGAATTCCTGCTCACTGATAATCTTAACTCCCAGTTTCTTTGCTTTATCGTATTTTGAACCGGGGCTCTTTCCGGTTACCACAAGATCAGTATTCTTGCTTACTGAAGAGGTTGGATTACCCCCCAGATTTCGCACTAATTCTTCAGCCTCTAAGCGGCTATATCCGCTAAGCTCACCCGTAAGAACTACACTTTTACCGCTTAAGGAAGTCTGCTTAATCACAACAACTTCCTCTTTAAGATTCAACCCAGCCATTCTTAACTGAGTAATAACTTCTTTAGTCGACTTTTGAGAAAAGTAATCTTTTATTGACTCACTTATGACGCTGCCGATTTCGTAAGTTTCTTCAAGTTCCCCTTTTTTTGCCGCCAATAAATTATCCAAAGCCCTAAACCTCTGCGCCAAAACTAAAGCTGCCTTTTCTCCTACATGGCGAATACCTAAGGCGTAAATAAGCCTGGATAAAGGTTTACTTCTACTCTTCCCGATAGCTGAAAGTAAGTTATTGATCTTTTTCTCTTTAAACAAATCTAATCTTTGCAAATCCTCAACGGTTAGCTTATAAATATCCGCTACATTCTTTACAAGCTTAAGCTTTACAAGCTGCTCTATAACCGACTCTCCCATGCCCTGAATATCTAGCGCCTTACGCGAAGCAAAATGAAGAATTCCCCTTTCAAGCTGTGCCGGACAAAGAGGATTAATGCAGCGATATGCAACATCCTCTTCTTTCTCCTTAACCACCTTACCGGAACAAACCGGACAGTTATGCGGTATTTTAAATATGCTTTTGCCTCTACTTTCCACAACCTTGATCACCTTTGGGATAACTTCACCTGCGCGCTCGATTAAAACGCGGTCACCGATTTTTATCTTTAAGCGTTTTATTTCATCAAAGTTATGCAAAGTGGCATTTTTAATGACTACCCCTGCGCATTCTACTGGAGAAAGCCCTGCAGTCGGCGTAATCACTCCGGTCCTTCCTACATTAATGTTAATATTCAGCACCTCTGTGGTTGCCTGAGAAGCAGGATATTTATAAGCTACTGCCCAGCGTGGGCTCTTTGCGGTAAACCCTAATCTCTCCTGCTGACTTAAATCATTTATTTTAATAACTATACCGTCTATATCGTAAGTCAGATCTTTTCTCTTCTTATCCCATTTCTTACAATATTCAAGCACCTCATTAAAATTATTGCAAAGCGCAGAATGCGCATTCGCACGCACGCCCCAATTCTTAAGCTTAGTTAAAAAATCCCATTGCTTTTCAATCTCAAAACCTTTATGTCCACCTAAAGAATGCGCGAAGAAATTAAGCCTGCGTTTATGCATAATACTTGAATCAAGCAACTTAAGCGATCCGCTGGCAGCATTCCTGGGGTTTGCGAATACCAGCTCTTGATCAACTTCTCTCTCTTTATTTAATTTATTGAATTCAACCCTATCCATATAAATCTCACCGCGTATCTCAATAAATTCAGGGATATTTTTTCCTAATAAAGTTAGGGGAATCGCCCGGATGGTTTTAATGTTCTGCGTAACATCCTCTCCGGATTCACCTGTCCCGCGAGTTGCCCCGATGATTAATTTCCCTGATTTATAAGTAAGGCTTGCGCTTACGCCGTCAATTTTCAGCTCAACAACAAATTCTATTCTCTCCTTATCATTTAGTCCCTTAATTACACGCTCATGCCAATCTTCTAATTCTTCAAAAGAATAAGTGTTATCCAGAGATAACATCTTTTCTTTATGCCTTACCGTCTTAAAACCTGAGAGTATCCCTCCGCTAACCCGCACAGTCGGTGAATCATCAGCCTTAAATTGCGGGTGTTCTCTCTCAAACTCGATAAGCCTGCGCATCAAGTCATCGTATTCTTTATCGGAGAGGACCGGCTGGCTTAAAACATAATAAAGATAATCGTGCCGCTGTATCTGCTCTCTTAGAGACTTAATCTTTTCCTTTATATCCTGCATTTAGAATTCAATCCCGAAGTCTTTAAATTTACCTGTGGCGGGAGACCAATTTACCTGCGTATCCGTAAAGTGACGGTCAAAAATATCGTTGATCCTGGAAAGAAAAGCCTTCAGGGTCTCCAGATTAGCCTCGGCAACCAACTCTACTCTCTCATCAGCAAGATTCCTGACCCAGCCGGTTATACCTAATTCTTTAGCAAGGCGCTGTGCAGTAAAACGAAAACCTATCCCCTGTACGCGTCCCGAATAATAAACATGCACCTGTTGCTTCATTTTTATTATTAGGTTGTGTTGAATCTTCCGGAGCAGCCCGTCTGCAACTGATTTACACTAACGATTATATTATATAAAAGAATCCTTCAGAAAGCAAAAGAATAAAAACATCCGGCAGGGGTTGAGGAACAATAGGAGAGACTTATCAGGTAAATAGAAAATACTGCTGGGGAAGTTATCCGATATACTAGCAACTAAGGTCCCCTATTATACCGTTACTCTAAACGCAACCTTAATTATTTATAGCTCGCTTTATTTTTTAGTTGATTGTAAAAGTGTCTGTATAGGAATTAAGGTTTCATTGATCTTAGCGGGTGTAAGCTTATACCGGATTTTGAAATAAAATCAAAATGGAAATGTGGCAGTTCGACCGGATCTTATCTGTAGTGTCCGGACTCTTTTGGATCATAAACAATACGGTATACCTTGAGAAAACCCACTCCTGTGAACGTAATTCGGCCCTCACCCTTGTACAGAGCCTCGCTTCGCGCTGCATCACTGCCGAAGTAGAACGGCGCGAATGCTTTACCCGTTGGGTAGGCTTTCATGTCGCTAGGTGATCCGATTAGGTCAAATACTTGATTCATGGGCATCCCGATTAATATCTTTGCGAACTTGCTACCTGGCGGGATTGCTCCATAAACACCACCTTCCTGCTTGGAGCTAGAGGTCGTAGCACAACCGCTAATCAATGCCATTAAAACTAATAAAACAATTATCTTTTTCATTTTTTCTCTTTATTTGACTTATCTGTATTTTCTTGGCATTGGCCTACATAAAAGGTTTTAGTTGTTGATTTGCCTTCTTTAATCTTACCTGCAGGATGGATTAGAAAATCGCTATGAGATATAGTGGCATATTGAACAACCAAGTTTCCCTTGCCATCAAGCCACACATCTTCTACAACCTGCGCTCTTGTGGTGCATCCTGTAAGTATCAAGAGTACTAGTGGTGTAACTATTAGGATTGCTAATTTTTTCATTTCTCCTCCCCGCTTTTTATCCTTATGAAATTTCCAATTGACCTGTTATAGGCCCGCTCGGATTTCTTATCAAAATAGCATGCCGGTAATTCATTGTTTGACCGATGATAAACAAGGCATTCACAGCATACTCCATGCCTCGGACATCCGGGATAGCTGCAATTACACGCCAAATCGTTTTTCTCTTTATTCAGACACTCCATTTATCCTTCATTAAATATAAAGGCAACTCTTCTGTTTATATAGAGTTGCCTTAGATTTGACTACTTAAACCTCATTACCACCCCTTTGTGGTTAATGTATATCATACTACAAAACAAGTGGAGATACATCCTTAATAAAGAGAACGAATTATAAAAGGCAAAATTGGTCGGGGCGGACAGATTTGTCCACCTTCGCGCCATAATAGACTTTGCTGTTAGCTTTGATGCGCTACGGTGGATTCTCCGAAGCCCGCCAAATATTTTATTTACTCTATCAAAGGGCGTAGGAGAAAACTGTCCCCAATAAAAAAGTCGGGGCGGACAGATTTGAACTGTCGACCTCAGCGTCCCGAACGCTGCGCTCTAGCCAAGCTGAGCCACGCCCCGAAATAACAAATAGTTTTCAATTATCCTTCGCCCTTTAATCGAAAGCTAAAATCCTCTGATGGGCTTCGGAGAGCTGTTCGCCGAAGCTCGTCAAATCATTTAAGTCCTCTATTAAAGAGCGCAGGCGGACGCTCTAACCAAGCTGAGCCACGCCCCGTATTATTGGAATCAGTATAACAGAAAATATTTAGGTATGCAATAAAGTTGACATAACTCTACTGTGCTTTTTTGGCGAGTAGATCAAACTCTATATTTACTTTATCGGACGGACCCATAGAACTTAAAGTAGTGTTCTTTAGGGTATGCGGAATCACATAAACATTAAAGGTATTCGATTTCTTTCCTACAAGCGTCAGGCTTATACCATCAAGCGCAACTGAGCCTTTAGGTAAACAATACTTCATAAAACTAGCAGGAACTGCTATCTCAAAATTTAAGTTACCATCCAGATAATTCTTCTTACGGATAATCCCCTGACAATCAATATGCCCAAGGACAAAATGCCCGGATATTCTATCCCCCATCCTTAAGCTACGCTCAAGATTGACCTTATCGCTCAATTTTACGCTACCAAGATTAGTCAGTCTCAAAGTTTCCGGTATAACCTCAAAAGAAAATGAATCTTTACCTACCGCTACTACTGTCAGGCAACAGCCATTGACAGAAATACTATCTCCGATCTTTGTGTCGCTTATGGTTTTTTCTGCGGCAATCTCGATAAGGGTTATTTTACCCCGGTGGGATACCTTTTTAACCTTACCTAATTCTTCGACAATACCGGTAAACATTTATTTGATATATCCCTCAATTAACATATCCTCACCCATTCGCTTCAAAGTCAGATCCTTCAATTTAAGGGCTCGCTCAACGCGCACAACTCCCCCTCCCATAACCGAGCTGATCGCATCTTTGCCACCGATAATCTTAGGACTGATAAAAAACATTATTTTATCTACCAGACCTTCGTCAAACAGCGAACCGATCAAAGTCCCTCCGCCTTCGACCAGTATACTGGTAATCCCCATAGCCGCTAATTTCTTAAGCATGTCTTTTAAGTTAATCTGTCCTGCCTTTTCTTTAACCTCAATTATCTTGGCTTTTTTAGCAAGGATCTCTCTATTCTCCGTCTCCTGGCCAAGACTGGCTGCTAAAGTTGCGATAACCACCGGCGCAGAAGTAGAAAATATATTCGACTTCTCGGGCGTACTTAACTGACTATCAACGATGACCTTAATCGGGTGTTTTTTAGAGAACCAGGCATCGAGTTTCGGATTATCCCTTAAAACAGTATTTACCCCCACGGCTATTGCGTCAAAATCAGCGCGCAGCCGGTGCGCAAAGCTACGGGATTTATCAGAAGTTATCCATTTTGAATCTCCGGTCTTAGTAGCGATACGGCCATCCAGAGATTGCGCTACCTTTACCATTACAAAAGGCATACGCTTAGTTATATATTTTATAAAGTGTTCGTTAATGCGCTTTAATTTATCTTCAAGGACCCCTACTTTAACTAAAATCTTATTCTGCTTTAATATCTCAATGCCTTTGCCGTTATTTAAAGGGTTGGGATCGATCATCCCTACAATAACCTCTTTGACCCCACTCTTAATCACTCTGGCCACGCAAGGCGGAGTACGGCCGAAATGACAACAAGGCTCTAAGGTGACATAAAGGGTAGCGCCTTCTGCCTTATCTCCGGCTTCATCCAAAGCAACAACCTCAGCATGGGCAAGCCCGGCCTTACTGTGGAAACCCTTACCTATAATCTTATTTTTTTTGACGACCAGGGCGCCAACTAGGGGATTAGGAGAAGTCCTGCCTTTGGCTTTTAAAGCCAGCTTAATCGCCAAATTCATGTAGTATTCGTGGTTTCTTCTCATAAGTTTTCTTTTGCCTCTTTTAATTTATCCACTAAATCATAAGGAATCTTTATGCTTCCTATGCGCACTTGCGGCTTGGCCTTTCCGTGGCAATCTGAACCGCCGGTAACCAATAAATTATTTTTCTTAGCTATATCTAAATAGAAATTTGTCATTCCCTGCGAGTGCTCGGGATAATAAACCTCTAAACCCATAAGCCCGCACTTCGCAAATTCAGAGATAAGTTCATCGCTCTCGAGTATATAAGGATGCGCTAAAACCGGGACACCACCGAAACTCTTAATAAATTTAATCGCATCTTTAGGACTGAAACGAAAACCTAGAACATAAGCCGGACCGTTATCACCGAGATATTTCTGAAAGACCTCGTAAATCGAACTAACGAATCCTTCTTTGACTAAAGAACGCGCAATGTGCAGCCTGCCTACCGTAGCGTTCCCGGCTAAATCAAATACGCTTTGCGAAGCTAAACCTAATCCTAAGGCATTTAACTTTTCAACCATCTTATATACCCGGTTAATTCTGCGCGCCCTTAATACTTCCAGCTCAGTTAGCAGCTTCGGATCATCCTGGTCGATGAGATACCCTAAAATGTGGATTTCTTTACCTTCATATTCTGCGCTTAGCTCAATACCTGATAAAACCTCGATATCACTCTCTGCGGATGCGACTATCGTAGGGTTAATACCGGCTACGGTATCATGATCGGTTACGCAAATACATGAAAGTTTCGCGCGGATGGCGCTTTCCACTAACTCTTCGGGAGTAAACGTACCGTCAGAAAAGTGGGTGTGAAGGTGCAGGTCGGCAAATCTCATTTTTCTTTCTCAAGCTTGACTTTATCCAATATAGCGTTGACAAACTTCCCGGATTCAAGGCCAGAGAATTTCTTAGCCAGTTCTACGGCTTCATTGATTGAAACTTTAGGCGGGATATCATCACAGTGTATCAGCTCAAAACAACCCATGCGCATTATATTTCTATCCACAAATGCCATGCGCTTAAGCTGCCAGTTTGTCGCATACTGCGCAATCTTCTTGTCAATATCCTCTAAATTTGCAATAACTCCATTTACCAATTTATAGGAGAATTCTTTTAACTCTGCTTCAACCTCTTCATCTTTATGGTTGGACCAAAAGTTATCCAGGGCCTCATCAGGAGGGTCATTGGTAATATCCACCTGATAAAGCACCTGGAGCGCATATTCGCGGGCAAGCGTACGTTTACGCATTATTTAATCTTCCCTAAAAGATTTACCATCTCAATTGCTGATAAAGCAGCGTCGCGGCCCTTATTGCCATCTTTAGTCCCTGATCTCTCTACTGCCTGCTCAATGGTATCAGCGGTTATTACACCGAAGATAACCGGTAAGCCCGTATCTTGAGAGACCTTGGCAATACCTTTACTTACTTCCGAAGCAATAAAATCAAAATGCGGAGTTGAGCCGCGGATCACTGTCCCTAAGCAAATTACTGCATCATAATCTTTGGTCTTAGCTAACTTTGCGGCAACCAGGGGAATCTCAAATGCCCCGGGTACCCAGGTAATCACTAAATCCTGATCCGAACAGCCATGCCTGACTAATGTATCCACGCAACCTGAAACCAATTCTTTAGTCATAAAATCATTAAAGCGTGACGCCAGAATCGCAAACTTCTTTCCCTTTGCAATCAAATCGCCTTCAATTACTTTTGTCATCTTTCCTCCCTTTGTAAGTTAATCTATATTTAAATTGTGGCCAAGCTTATCCTTCTTGGTCTTAAGATATTTGTAATTTGACGGATTCGGCTCAACTTCAAGGCTGACCCTCTCCATAACATGCAGGCCGTAACCCTCGAGGCCGATAATCTTACGCGGGTTATTGGTAAGTAGCCTTAAATTCTTGATACCTAGATCAACGAGCATCTGAGCGCCGATCCCATAATCCCTTAAATCCGCCTTATGCCCCAAGGCCTCATTTGCCTCAACCGTATCCATTCCTTTATCCTGCAAATTATAAGCGCGAATCTTATCCACAAGGCCTATGCCCCGGCCCTCCTGATTCATATAGAGGATAACTCCCTTACCTGCTTCTCCGATAATCTGCATAGCCTTATTCAGCTGACGTCCGCAATCACAACGCAAAGATCCGAAAACATCTCCGGTTAAACATTCTGAATGTACGCGCACAAGTACCGGGTCACTCTCCCAATCACCGAGTGTCAGCGCAATATGCGTCTTACTATTAGTCAGGTCGCGGTAAACAATGAGTTTATAGACGCCGAATTGCGTAGGCAGGACTGTCTCAGTAACCCGTTCAACTAATTTCTCAAATCGCCTGCGATATTCAATGAGATTAGTTATTGAACAGATCTTTAGCTTATGCTGCTTAGAAAATTCCAATAGCTGCGGGAGCCTGGACATTGAGCCGTCATCATTCATTATTTCGCAGATTACCCCGGCAGGATAAAGATTGCTTAAATGCATCAGATCTATTGCGGCCTCGGTATGGCCTGCGCGCACAAGTACCCCCCCGCGCCTACCCCTTAAAGGAAATGTATGCCCCGGCCGGATTAAATCTTCGGGCCTTGATTGCGGGTTAATCAGAACCTCTATCGCCCTTGAACGATCCTGCGCAGATATCCCGGTAGTAACTCCCTTGGCAGCATCAACAGAGATCATCCAGGCAGTTGCAAAAGGATCTCCCTGATTAGAAACCACTTTATCTCTTAACATAGGCTCTAAATTTAAGGCCTTTAGGCGCTCCTCCTCCATCGGCACACAGATAAGTCCGCGGCCGAATCGCGCCATAAAATTGATATGCTCTGCACGGGCAAAAGAGGCTGACATCACCAGGTCGCCTTCATTCTCACGATCCTCGTCATCGACTACGATAACCATTTTGCCGGCTTTTAAATCTTCTAGAATCTCTGGGATTGAATTAAGCATCTCCTCTATTCCTCGCTGTGCCACTTTTAAAATCTAATTTTATATTTGTAGATCGATTTTGTTGCATTTTATATTCCCTTTTAAGCTTAATCGCAGAATTTAGGCTTCTAACCCCGACCTTATAATATGGCATAACATATGTAATACTGATCTCCTCCAAATTATTTAACAGCCCAAAAATTATAACAAGAGGGAATAAAACACTTCTGTGGAAAATGGCTATCTCAATGATCACTAAAAATATTGAAGCACCCCAAAGTTTAGCGCTATAGGGATGATAGCAAGTAAGCTTACCGAACTTTAATAAACAAAATAACCAGGATAATAAGAATAACCCGACCAACCCTATAATGTAATATCTCCACTTTCTTAAGGCTTCGGGATAATTACTCCACAAGAAATATATGCTGGATAGATACAGGATTATATCTGCATAGCCATCCAAGATTCCTATAGAGAACGGAACAAACCCAAGCTTGCAATCTAGAAAGTCTGCGACAAAACCGAGAATAAAAAATATCGGAAAGTATTTCCGGAATGTCTTATTCTTGGCGAATAAGAAAATGCTTATTCCTATAAAAAATCTGGATAAAATAAGTACTGAACCTAGATTATTAAACATATCCGCTCACAAATGAAATGCCCGAAGATCATCTTCGGGCTTAGGCTCTGTTCCCGCCATTTTGCTTGGCGGGTCCACCATGACTTCTGGCGGAAATCTCCTTCCATCTAGACTATACAATCGGCTCTGGAATATTACCAGATCTGCCTCGATTTTAAAGCGAGGCTCGCGGGCTTAACCGCCGGTCGGGAATTTCACCCTGCCCTGAAGATTATTTTTTTAGTATAACACAAAAACTTGCCTTGTCAATAGCTTTAAAAGAGCTATAATATTGGCATGGATACACAAAAGATTGCAAATACGATACATAAAAGCCTGCTAAAAAGCGGGAAAACCGTCTCTACGGCTGAATCCTGTACAGGCGGCTACCTCTCCTCACTATTAACCCTGCTATCCGGCTCTTCTATATACTTTATTTTAGGTGTAGTCAGCTACAGCAATGCTTCTAAAGAAAAAATACTGAAAATTCCGTCCCAAACCTTGCGCAAATACGGCGCTGTATCGAAAGAAGTTGCCTTGCTTATGGCTAAAAATGTATCCAGATTAGCAAATACAGATTTTGGGATAGGTATTACCGGAATTGCCGGGCCAACCGGAGCTACTCAGCGAAAACCTGTTGGCACAGTCTATATAGGGCTAGCCACTAAAAATAAATCTAACTGTAAAAAGTTTATATTTAAAGGTAACCGTGATTCTATTAGAAAACAGGCTGCTTTAAGGGCTATTAGCTTATTGAAAACTGCCCTATAACCAATTTGCGGGTCCTGACTCGGCTTGTTCTGCGCGCGCTGCTGACGCTGCGTGCTCGAATCAAGCCGAATCACCCGCCAAATATAAAATATGAGAACATTTATTGCTATTGATTTACCTGATAATATAAAAGAGACGCTTAGGCAACTGCAAGATAAGCTTAAAGCTTCAGGTGCGGAAGTTAATTGGGTCGAGCCGGAGAATATTCATCTAACCTTAAAATTCTTAGGCGAGATTGATAAAGCTCTTTTACCTAAGATAATCTCAGTAATTGAAGCAGCCGCCCTAAGCACCACACAGTTTACAGCCAAAATATCTTCCTGCGGGGCATTTCCAAAGTTAAATTTCCCGAAAATAATCTGGTTAGGAGTTGATTCCGGAGCAGATAAAATTAAAGATATTGCTAGAGGACTCGAAGACAGCCTTGCGCAACTTGGAGTACCCAAAGAAGAAAGAACTTTCTCAGCGCATATTACTATCGGCAGGACAAAATCACAGCAGAATAGAGATAAATTGATTCAGGGTTTAGGTGAATTGGGAAGTTGCTTGGAAAAGGACAGCCTTGAATTTAATGTGGGAAAGATTTCGCTGTTTAAGAGTACCCTTACCCCAAACGGATCAATCTACGAAGTTTTGAAAGAAGTAAATCTTAAGACTATCTGAAGAATAATATTTGTATATATTCCTGCCACAAGATCATCGCACATTATTCCTAAGCCCCCTTTCAATCTTTCGAGCCGGCCTATCGGAAATGGCTTAAGCGTATCTAAAATACGGAATAAGAAAAAGGCAGCTATCACAAGTTTTATGTCATAGGGGATAAACAAAAGGCTAAGCAGCATCCCGCATACTTCGTCGATAACTACGCAAGATGGGTCTTTCTTCTGCGTAATCTGCTCTGTTTTACCGGATACAAAAAAACCTATAACTATTAAAATTACCGTAAACGAAACCAGCACTATCGGGTTAGCCCTAATTAAATAAAACAAACCAATCCCAGCCATGCTTCCGAAGGTGCCAGGAATAAGCGGAAGATATCCGACGTAAAAAAATGTGCTTAAGATTTTAATCAGGGATTTAAACATTTAGAGCTTAGCGATAATCTTACGGTTTTCCCAGAGATAAGATAAACCCGAATAAAGAGTAAGCCCCACGGTAAGTAACATCATAATGTTGATGCTTTCGGAGAAATATTTCTCCCAGACCGGATTCCAGCTAGAATATGCCTTTACCGCCTCCTTAACTACTACAAAACCAAGTATATAGAATATAACTACCATCTGCGAGACAGTTTTGTGTTTGCCTGCACGAGCAGCAGAAAGAACTTTACCCTTATTCAAGGCAAAGAGGCGTAATGAGGTAATCAGGATCTCGCGCGCGACAATAATCACAAACATCCACGCCTCGATCAACTGCATCTGTAAAAATACGGCAAAAGCGGATAAAACTAAGAGCTTATCAGCAATAGGATCCATAAGTCTGCCGAAATCAGTAACCATATTCATTCTATGCGCAATAATACCGTCAAAAAGATCTGTAAGGGCGGCAACAATAAAAACCAGGAGGGCGGCAACTTTAGCCCATAGTCCCTGCCATAATAAAACTAACATAAATACAAAAGTAAGCACAACTCGAAGCATGGTTAATCTGTTTGCTAAATTCATGACTCTACCTCCCCGACTAAATCGTATTCTAAAGTATCGACGATTTTAGCTTTCACAAAATCGCCTACTTTAATCTTTTTCTTAGGCTTATTAATAAAAATCGAACCATCTACTTCTGGGGCATCATACTCTGACCTACCCAAGTACTTTCCATTATCCTCTTCATCTATCAAGACTTCAAGTACTTTTCCTAATAATCTGCTGTTGACTTGGGTTGATACTTCCTGCTGAGTAGACATAATTAAATCCAGACGCTCTCTTTTTGTTTTTTCGGATAACTGATTCTTAAGGCTATAGGCAACAGTACCCTCTTCGCGTGAATAGCTGAATGCCCCTAACCTCTCAAACTCTGTTTGTTTTATAAAATTAAGCAGTTCTTTGAATTCGCTATCCGTCTCAGATGGAAAACCTGCGATCACGGCGGTGCGCAGTGCCACCTGCGGGATGATCTTTCTTACTCTATTGATAGTATTGATAATCTCTTTTTTTGATGTATTTCTATTCATCAGCTTCAAGATGCGCTCATTAATATGCTGTATAGGTAAATCGATATATTTACAAATTTTTGACTCATCCCGGATAAGTTTTAATAAGTCATCGCTTATGCGGGAGGGATTTAAATAAAGTAGCCTTATCCAATGGATATTATCTGCCTTCTTGACTATTTTTGACAAAAGGCCCTTTAGCCCTTCTTTATCCCCTAGATCAAAACCGTAACCTGAGATATCCTGGCCGATGATATTTAACTCTGAGATCCTATTCTTATTAAACTCTGCTGTTTTATTTAAGATCGCATCAGCTGATAAGCTAGAAAACTTTCCTTTAATCTTAGGAATTATACAATAGCTGCACAAGTTAAGGCAACCTTCGCAAATCTTAAGGTAAGCGTAATGTTTAGAAGTTATAGCAAATCTTTCGGGAGTTTTATCAAGCGCGATCCGACCGACAAAAGCGTCTATCTCGGGCAGCTCTTTGCTTAATTTATCTTTATAACGTTGGGCAAGGCAACCATAGACGATAATCTTCTTTAGCTTGCCTTCTTTTTTAAGCGCGGCTAAATCCAGTATTGCATCAATCGATTCTTTTTTTGCGTCATCGATAAAAGCACAGGTATTTACCAAAACCACATCTGCCTTATCTATATCGACTATATCGTAACCTTTAAGATTAAGCCTATTTAAAAGAACTTCTGAATCTACCAAATTCCTGGGGCAACCTAAACTTAAAACCCCGATCCTGGCCTTCATCGGGGAATCTTTAAGCCTTCTTTCTCGGTAATTAAAATACCTTTAAGCTGCTGGCCCTTTCTTCCTAACTTAGAAAAACGCGTGCCGTTAACGATAAGATCGACTCCGGCGGCATTCCCCAAATCAAGCTCAATCTTTTTATCGGCCTTCCAGCTATCCGAGCGGCCTCTCTCCAAAACCCTATGTAAAACCACTCTGCCGTCAACTTTAACCAGGACCATACAGTTTTCTTTTGCGCTTATTACCAGACTTATACCGCCGCTAGATACTTTCGGGAATTTTGCTTCATTAACCACCATCTTAGGAGCAGATTCCGAAGACTTTAGCTTAGGTTGCTGCGCCTGGGGTTTCTGCTGAGTCACTATTTGTTGAGGAAAAACCTCTTTTTGCCTGGAAGAAATAAACTTTCCTATTTTAAACAAAACTACACTTAATATAATAATAATTAAAACGGCTATAGCTATAGTCTTTAATTTCTTATTCGGCCTGAAAGAACTCAATTTAAAAGTGGCATTCTTCATAAATGACACAGATTTCAAAGGCTTGTCTTGATCTTGAGCATAAACTGAACTAAAGGATTTATTCGAGCCCTCTTTATAATCCGGGATATACTCCTTTGGGTCTACCCCCAAGAATTTGCAATAAATCTTTAAGAATCCTTTTAAATATGTAGGGTTAAGATTAGTCAGGCTCTCTCCTTCAATGGCCTTTAATATATTTAGCTGGATCTTGGTCTTCTTATGCACCTCTTCCAGGGTTATCCCCTTCTCCTGGCGTATCTTCTTAAGCCTTTCACCTGCTAATTCTATACTCATGATTCTTTAACCTCATTCTGATTCAAGCTAGTCTTAAGCCATGCCTCCCTGTCCACCAGGATCCTGCGCGGCTTACTTCCTTCGTAAGGACCGACTAACCCATCCTGTTCCATTGTATCAATAATTCGCGCAGCGCGAGTGTAACCCAAACGCATCCTCCTCTGTAATATTGTAACCGATGCCTGATTACTCTCCATAATCGTGCGCACAGCTTCTTCGTAAAGCTCATCCTTCTCGCCTTTGCCGAAAGTCTGCCTTTGCTGTTCTTTTGCTATCGCATCATTATAAACCGGCTCAGCCTGCGTTTTGACAAAGTTTACAACTCTCTCTATCTCTGCGTCACTAACCAGCGCACCCTGGATACGCGTGGGTTTCTCCGCTCCGGGATTTAAGAATAGCATATCGCCTTTACCGAGGAGTTTATCCGCACCGTTCATATCAAGAACTGTGCGCGAATCCACTTTAGAGGCAACCTTAAATGAAAGGCGCGCGGGAAGATTTGCTTTAATGACCCCGGTAATTACATTTACTGACGGCCTTTGTGTCGCCAAAATTAAATGTATTCCTACGGCTCGAGCAAGCTGTGCTAAGCGCTGCACAGCAGTCTCAATCTGGTCCGGCATAACCACCATTAAATCCGCAAACTCATCTACCACCACCACGATATAAGGAATCTTTTCCTGTTTTTCGTTATAAGCTTCGATATTGCGGGTGCCTGCCTTAGATAATAATCGATAGCGCTCCTCCATTTCATTAACTACCCAATTAAGCGCTGCGGCTGCCTTCTTTGCTTCAGTAACTACCGGACATAAAAGATGCGGCAAGCCGTTAAAAGGCATTAACTCAACCATTTTAGGGTCAATCATTACAAATTTTAAATCTACGGGAGAACTTTTAAATAGAAGTGATAAAATTAAAGAATTTATACATACAGTCTTACCAGAGCCTGTGGTACCCGCAATCAATAAATGCGGCATATCATCAAGATCAGCGACAATAGTCTTACCTGCAATATCTTTTCCTAATACAATAGTCAACTTTGATTTTGAATCTTGAAAAATTGATGAGCCGATTACTTCCTTAATAAAAACAAGAGTACTCTGGGTATTAGGAACCTCGATACCAACCCTGTCCTTACCGGGTATAGGGGCAATGATTCTTACTGATTGCGCTTTCATAGTCAACGCAATATCATCACCTAAAGCTTCAATCTTACTTACCCTTAAGCCCGGAGCAGGCTCAAGTTCATACCTGGTGACTACCGGCCCGCGTTCAATAGCTGTAATCTTCACCGAAATACCGAAATCTTCCAACGTATCCTGCAATATACGCGCACTCGCCTCAAGATCACCCTTAATCTGGCGCGCCTCTAATGGCGGAGGAGAATCAAGTAAATCCAATGACGGAAGATGATAATCTCCAATTTTTAATTCTTTTTGCTTAGCTTTTTCTTCGACAACAGGAGGCTTAGTTTTTATCTGAATCTTAGGCCTTGAAACAAGCGTTGACTCTTCCTCCAATATTTTAGGCCGGGTGAAGACTGAATTTACTTCTTTAGGTAAAACTTGTTTTATCTTTGGCAGAATAACTTTTTCTTTCTTCTCGCGCTTAAAGATTCCGGCAAAAAAATCCTTAATCTTATTTACAACTGCAGCAAATAATGAAGAAATTAATATTTCGGTAACTAAGGCTAAAGATAAAATAATAAAAGTTGCAAAGATTATGAATCCTCCTAAGCGGCTAAAATAAGCAGTGACAAACTTTGATAGTATAGCCCCAAATAGCCCGGAATAATAAAACCTGAAAGCTTCACTATTCAGGTTAAACATCCCGATAAGCGAACTTATCGAAATAAGCAAGACAAACATGCCCAATATCCTAGGTAGGCTTATGTAAGGCTTCTCCTGACGGAAGAACTTAATCCCTAGCATAATAACCAGAATTGGTAAAACAAAACCGCTGGGCCGGCCGAATAAAAAGACTATCAGTTCGCCTAAATAAGCGCCGAAAATTCCTAAAAGGTTTTTTGTGGGTATATTGGGGTACGAAGTGTAAAACGGAAGGTCTAAACGTTCAAATTTTACCAGGCTGGCTAATATCATCAGCCCTAGCGCAACAAATATCACGCCCTTTATTTCATTGATTCTTCTTTCTTTCACTTTTACTTACTTCTCAAGCGGACTTTCTGCCTGCTTCTTACTCAAGTTAATTCTACCAAGCTCGTCTATGCCGATAACCTTTACCTTAATTTCATCGCCAATCTTTACCACTTCCTCAACGTTCTTAGTAAACTTATCCGAAAGCTCAGAAACATGCACCAGGCCTTCTTTACGCGGTGCAATTTCGCAAAAAGCGCCAAAAGGCATAATACGTTTTACCTTAGCTATATAAATACGGCCAACTTCAACATCTTCGGTTATCGCCTTGATCATTTTGATTGCAGCTTCTGACTTAACTGCATCGGTAGAGCCGACCAAAACAGTCCCATCATCCTTGATATCAACGCTAGCCCCGGTTGCAGCAATTATCGCTTTTATATTCTTACCACCCGGCCCAATAAGTTCGCCAATTTTTTCGGTATTTATTTTGAGAACATCTATGCGCGGCGCATAAATCGACATCTCCTGGCGCGGTCCGGAAAGCGCTGCATTCATCTTATCTAAAATAACCAACCTCGCCTCATGAGCCTGGGTTAAGCACCTGGAAAGTAACTCAATGTCAATACCATCAATCTTCAAATCCATCTGTACAGCCGTAACGCCTTTTCTTGTACCGGCAACCTTAAAATCCATATCCCCAAAATGATCCTCAAGTCCGGCAATATCCGTTAAGATTAAAGCCTTATTACCTTCTTTGATTAAACCAAGGGCAATACCTGAAACTGTATCTTTTATCGGCACACCTGCATCCATTAGCGACAATGCTGCTGCGCAGACCGTTGCCATGCTGGATGAGCCGTTTGATTCCAGAATTTCTGAAACTACTCTTATTGTATAAGGGAATTTATCTTTAGAGGGCATAACCGCAAGCAAGGCCTTCTCAGCTAACGCCCCATGACCAATTTCGCGCCTACCCGGACCACGCACAGGCCCTGTCTCGCCAACGCTAAAAGGCGGAAAACTGTAATGCAACATAAAAGATTTTGATTTCTCACCTTCAAGAGCCTCAACCATCTGCTCATCTTCGCCAGTTCCTAAGGTTGTAACAGCTAAACTCTGCGTCTGGCCTCGGGTAAATAAACTTGAACCGTGCGTACGGGGTAAAACAGAGACTTCACAAGTAATCTTGCGTATATCATTAAAACCTCTGCCGTCAATGCGCAGATTATCGGTAATAATCTTACTCCTCACCTGGACTCTTTCTACTTCATGAACAGCCAACTTAATATCATCGGCAGAAAACCCTTCTGCGGTGAGTTTTTCTTGCAATTCTTTAGCTAAAAGGTGCACTGCCTCTTCGCGCTCTTCCTTACTCCCTAATTTATAAACCTCTTTTAATCTCTCTTCGGATAAATCTTTTACCTTTGCCTCTAACTGAGGATCTAACTTCTTTAACTCAATATCCGCCTTAGATCTACCGTATTTCTTGGTAAACTCCTCTTGCATATGTATAAGTTCTTTTAAGTGATTGTAGCCAAATTTAACTGCCTCGAGATATTCATCTTCGCTAACCTCTTTGGCTTTAGACTCAAGCATTACCACACCCTTAGAGTTAGCTGCAATAACAACCTCTAAATCCGAACTATCCCACTGTACATAAGTAGGATTAATGACTAACTCATTATTTACTTTGGCTACTCGGCAACATACTAAAGGGCCGTTAAAAGGAATATCTGATATGCATAATGCGGCAGAGGCACCGTTTACCGCCAGGATATCCGGATCATTCTCGCCATCGCTAGATAAAACAATCGCCATAACCTGCACTTCATTTAGGAAACCTTTAGGAAAAAGCGGCCTTATCGGTCGATCTATGAGACGGGCAGTAAGAATTTCACTCTCGGAAGGCCGACCTTCTCTTTTAAAGAAGCCTCCAGGGATGCGTCCGGCAGCATAAGTCTTCTCTTGGTATTCTACGGTTAAAGGAAAGAAATCTCTTCCCTCTTTAATTTCACGAGACATGCAGGCAGTCACTAAAACCACAGTTCCGCCATAAGTAATGGTGATAGAACCATTGGCCTGTTTAGCGATTGAGCCTGTTTCAAGGATTAAATCATTGCTGCCAAACTTTAATTTTAAAGAATTATTTTGCATAATTAAATTTTAAGGATGAAACCTCGGTTATTTTCTCAAGTTAAGCTTGCCAAGAATCTCTTCATACTTCTTGACGTCTTTCTTCTTGAGATAGCTTAGAAGCTTGCGGCGCGTGCCGACAAGCGTAAGTAATCCGCGGCGAGAATGGTGATCTTTCTTATGGAGCTTAAAATGATCTCCTAGCTGATTGATCCTCTCGGTTAAAATCGCAATCTGCACTTCGGTCGAACCAGTATCTCTGGCATGAACCTTAAATTCATCAATAATCTTTATCTTTTTTTCTTTAACCAAACCCAAAACAATTCACCTCCTCTACATTTTTAGTATTATACGTTATTTTTTTAAACAAGTCAACATATTCAACTGCTTATTTTTATTATCGATTTACTGCTTTGTCTCTGCCTCTCCTACAAACTTCTTAATCTCTTCCAGATTTTCTAAAATCAAACGCGCTTTGCTTAACCCGAAAGAAAAAGGATACTGGTCATTCTCGTCGCGCTTAATAGTTAAAACCGGCTTACCTTTAAACTCGCCTCTCTCTACCATTTAATTGCTCCTTTCTATTGTTCCTATTTTTAATAAAAACGTTTATCTTCCAGAGACGCCCACTCTCTTAATAATTCCAGGCATTCCTTGCGTAAAAATCCGGGAGTAATCTTAACCTTACTCTTTCCCAACTTCTTCATCTTATTATTAGCAATGCCTAGCTCATTAAAACCGATCTTAAGAGCATCCGCAATGTTTGTTCCATAAACAACCCTGCTTATCCTTGCCCAATGTATAGCGCTAAAACACATAGGACACGGCTCAGTGGTGGAATAAATCGTAGTACCGGATAAATCAAAGGTTTTTAACTTCCTGGAGGCTTCCCGGATAGCAACTATTTCGGCATGAGCGGTTGCATCACTAACCAGAACCTTATTGTGACCAAGAGCGAGAACCTTGTTTCCTTTAACGATACATGCGCCAAACGGGCCACCTTCCATCTTCTTTATGTTCTTGTAGGCCTCTTTAATACTCATGCGCATAAACTTAACATCAAGAACTTCTCTCATCTACTTTTTCCACGCACAAGTATACCCTTTGCCCTTAAGGAATCTGTCTTCTTTTTAGAGCATTCCATACATAAGAAAATTGGGGGTTCCTTACTTTTGTCGTAATTAACAGTTTTCACCAGCCGCCAGAGATGAGAAGTAGCTTGGCACTTATCGCACCTACCTTCTTTAATATGCCAGATTTCAATAGCCTTGGATGTAAAAATAAATTTATCCACCCAGAAAAAAATAGCTCCACCGATTAAATTAGCTATCACTGTAGCATAAAAACTAGCACCCATATTCCTAACTACCAACCACAATATCGGAGTACTTAACTGCCAACGTATAAGATACAGAGTAAATCTTTTCATAGGGAGAGCTATTCTATAACTAAAATCTAATTAATACAATAATAATTATTGGGATTTTTCTTTTCGGCTGGTCCTGCGCATTGCCTTAACCATACGCTCATAGGCCTCATCAGACGTTTTACCCTCAGTAAGGTGATCGCAACAAAGAGCGGCATAACCTTCGCGGTTCTTGATCTTAAAGATATGCACCTTCAAATGCCCGATCTTCGCTTCCATGTTTCTTAAGTCTCCGAGACTATAGGTATTGCCTTGTCTGTGCTTATATTCTATCTTGACAATACCGCAAATTCAAGTATACTTATTTATTCCGTAAATGCTTTAATTAATTGTCACCCACTACTTAAATAAGGAGTAACTTACCATGATGAAAACATGTGCTTTATGCTCAAAAGGCGGACTTAAAGGTAAAACCGTTACGCGCAAAGGTCAATATAAGGCTAAAGGCGGTACAGGTTCAAAGATAAGCCGTTGGACTATGCGCACATTTCTGCCTAATTTACATAAAATGCGCATTCTAATTAACGGACACCCGAAGAAAGTCTATGTCTGCACCAAGTGTATAAAAAAAGGCGAACTTAAGAAAGCTTAAAACCTAACCAAAGAATATATCTCTGGCCTCCAAGATCACCGAAGATTCATCCATCCAATTATCCATACGCACAGTATAAACTAAATCCACGCTTTTTGCCTGCATTAGGCTGCTACGCAAATTATTCATTCCAAAACCAATAACCTGAAACGAAGATTTTCCGTCACTAACCCAGAACTTTAAAGTCTCGCGAGCCAGGCTCTGCGGCTCTCCTTTTAGGGCTAGAGCTCTTGTATAAAATAACGGCTCAGGATTCCCTGCGCCAAACGGCTCAAGATTCTCTAGCTCACTAATTAATCTTTCGTTTAAATCCGATAGGCTTAGCTCCATATCAACATCCAAACTAGGCAATAGGTCCTCCAGAGATAGCTTATCATGCGCTAGACGATTGATACTCTCCCTGAAATCATTGATACTGTCACGCGTAATCGTTAAGCCAACGGCATGTGCATGTCCACCAAAAGCATGTAACAACTCCTTGCACTCACCGAGTGCATGAAAAAGATGAAAATTCTTTATGGAGCGACCTGAGCCCTTGCATAATTCCTCGCTTAATGAGATAACAATCGCCGGGCGATAGAATCTATCCGCAAGCTTTGAGGCAACTATCCCTAAAACCCCCTGATGCCAATCTTCTTTGGCCACAACAATAACTTTATGGTCTTTAAAATTTATCTCTTTATTGATAATATCTTCGGCTTCCTGCATAATCTTTGCTTCTGTTTTTTGACGAACGCGGTTATGCTTTTCAATTTCAGAAGCAAACTCTTCTGCCTCGCTTACGCTTGAGCTCATTAGCAAGTTTAATGAAGTTTCAGCCGACGACATCCTACCTGAAGCATTCAGGCGCGGCCCGAGTATGAAACTTACTACGGTTGTGCCGAATTTCTTATTTTTAATCCCCGCTCCTTCAATCAAAGCCCTAAGCCCGGGCCTCTTAGTCTTTGAGAGCAAATTGAGCCCCTCTTTTACGATTATGCGGTTTTCTCCGGTCAAAGGCACAACATCGGCAATTGTCCCAAGCGTAACCAGATCCAGGTCTTCCTTTAAATGCTTTGCGCTCAATGCCTGACAAAGTTTATAAACAACCCCAACACCTGCTAAATCGCGGTATTTATATTCACAGGCCTTTAGCTTAGGGTTAATTATACTAAGCGCAACAGGCAAATTCTCGTCATGCAATTCATGATGGTCAATAACAATAGTATCGATATTATGCGCTTTTAATTCAGCGATCTGGCGGTGGTTACTTGTACCGCAGTCAACAGTAATCACAAGCTTAACATTTTGATCTTTTGCTGTACTTAGAATATTCTCTGTTAAACCGTAGCCTTCCTTAATTCTATGCGGCATATAATGCAGAGTCTCTAAACCCAAATGCCTAAGTGTTGATTTAAGCAATGCGACACTGGTAACCCCGTCAACATCATAATCGCCGAAGATTAACACTTTATCCTTGTTCTTGATCGCCTGATGGATACGCTCTACTGCCTTATGCATACCCTTAAACGAAAATGGATCAAGTAGATAAGAAAAGTTTGCGCTAAGGAACTCCTCTGCCTGAGCAACGCTAGAAATTCCCCGGTTGATAAGAACCTGAGAAGTAATCTTTGAAATCTTGAGCTCTTTGCTTAGATTGTCCTGGAGGCTGGCTTGCTTGGAAGCGATACGCAGTATCTTGTGGGAATGCAACTTATACCCTCTTCTTACATCTTTTCTGGTTTGGAGATACCTAATAGGTCTAATCCTGTGGCAATGGTAATTCTTACGCCTTCAATAAGGACAAGTCGGCTTTGAGTAAGCGCCAAATCATCGGTTAAAACGCGATGCAAATCATAAAACTTGTGGAAACACTCGGAAAGCTCTTGCAGATAAACAGTGATCATATAAGGATCTTGAGTAGCCAAACAAACATTCATTATATAAGAAAACTGCAATATTTTCTTAATCAGATTCAACTCTTCTTTTTCCTTTAAAAGAGATAAATCCGCATCCTTATCTAATTTAAACTCGCCATTGCGTAAAATACTCGCAATACGCGCATGCGCATACTGTACGTAATAAACAGGATTTTCCGCATTCTGTTTTTTTGCTACTTCAAGATCGAAATCTAAGTGACTAGAGGTCCTACGCATTAGAAAGAAGAATCTGGCTGCATCTACTCCAACTTCATCCAATACTTCCCTTAAAGTTATAAATTCTCCGCGGCGCGTTGACATCTGCACAGGAACGCCATTTCTGAATATACTTGCTAATTGCACTATAACTATTTCAAGCGTTTTAGGATCTCTCCCAAAAGCAGCAACAGAGGCTTTAAGCCTATTAATATAACCATGATGATCAGGCCCCCATAAATTAATCAGCCAATCAAATCCGCGCCTGTATTTATCATCGTGATAAGCAATGTCGGGAGCAAGGTAGGTCTGGGACCCGTCGCTTTTTACAACCACCCTGTCTTTATCATCTCCGAAAGAACTGGACTTAAACCAGAGGGCACCTTCTTGTTCGTAAAGCAAATCCTTGCTTTTTAAATATTCGAAAGCCTTATTAATTTTCCCGCTTTTCCCCAGTTCTTTCTGTGAATACCAAGTGTCAAATCTTACCCCGAAATCAACTAACTCTTTCTTAATTATATTCAGTATAAAATTAGCTGCAAAATCTCCAAGATCTTCAGTCTTAATCTTTTTTTCCTTAGCTAACTTAGCTATATCGCAGATATATTCACCCTGATAATAGTTCTCCGGAAACTCTATTTTTTCACCTATGAGTTCATTTATTCTTAATTCAACGGATTTACCGAGAATATTAATCTGGTTTCCTTCGTCGTTAAGGTAATACTCCCTTTTAACCTTAAAACCTAAGAAATCCAACACGTTCGCCAGGCAATCGCCTACGGCCGCCTGTCGGGCGTGGGCTACGGACAAAGAGCCCGTCGGATTTGCACTGACAAACTCAATTAAAACAGCTCTACCACCTGACAAATTTATGCGTAGGGCCTCTTTTCCTTTTTTCAAAATAAGGTCGAGTTGTTCACATAAGTATTTATCGCTAAAATAAAAATTTATAAATCCTGCGCCCTCTACCTTTATATCTTTTATATAATCCTTAAGAATAGTTTTATCTATCCTCTTAAGCATAGACTTGATTAAACCTTCGGCTATATCACGGGGGGCCTTCTTAAGAGCCTTGCTTAGACGCATGGCGATATTTGCAGAAAGATCGCCAAACCGGGTTTCTGCGGGAATATCTAATTGTAATTCCTCACAGGCAGAATCAGTTATTTCTAATTCGACTAAAGAATCTTTGATCAGGCTAATTATTTGTGATTGAATATTTTCGCTCATTTTAATAATGAATTCGGAGGGTTAGATTTACTGACAGGATCTATTTTAAACCTTTACTTGTTACTCTTATCTTCTTAGCGTCAGACCAGAGGCTTTCAAGCGAATAAAATTCACGTATCGGTTTATAAAATACATGCGCCACTACCGAAACGAAATCCAGAACTACCCAGCCCGAATCATCGTTTGGAGATGGCCTTGCAAGCGACTTTATCTTAAGGTTAGCCAGCTCCTCCTCTATCCCTTTAGCAATCGCGTTTGTATGACGCAGACTTGTAGCGCTTGAAATCACAAAATAATCGCAGAAAGAGGCAACCTTACGCAAATCCAAGATCACCACTTTCTGCGCTTTTTTTTCCTTAGCAGCAGCTGCAATCGCTTGAGCTAAATTCTTTGTCTCTATTTTGTACCTACCTCTTTTTACTGCTTGATTAAGAATTACCTAAGATTTTATACATACCAGTTCCGCAGGAAGAACATTTCCCCTTGACTGCCGAACGACCATTTTTCATAGTCACCTTTTCTTCATTCTTCATTTCTTTTTTGTCTTTACATTTTACGCAATAACCTTTTTCTGCCATTTGTTTCCTCCTTGTTTGTTTTGTTTATTGGTTTATTATACCGCTTTAAATTAAAAAATCAATTTTTATTTGTAAAACTAGATACCTGGTCTTCTTCTATCTCGCCGACAATTTCTTCAACTAAATCTTCAAGAGTAAGTAAACCAATAGCCTTTTTTTGCTCATCCACTATAATGGCAATCTGCACCTTCTCTGTCTGAAACTTTATTAAAAGCTCATTTACTCGCATACTCGATGGGGCATAATAAGGCTTATGAATTAAATCCTGCAAAAGAAATAATCCCTTATCCCTTAGTATATAGAGAAGATCCCTGGCATAAATTACGCCGACGATATTCTCAATTACGCCGTTATATACGGGAAGCCGGGCATGCCCTTCTTCTACAAACATATTCAACAATTCTTCAGAAGAAATATTTATATTAACTGCGATCATCTTTTCTTTAGGGACCATTACATCACTTACCAAAGTATCTCCGAATTCAAAGATACGATGGAGCATTTTTCTCTCTTCATCGCTCAATACACCCTCTTCCTTACCCACTTCGATCATAAGCCTGAGCTCTTCTTCGGTAACCAGAGGAGATCTTTTGAAAGGATCAACCTTAAATAGTTTAAGAATAAAATTGCTGATCCCGATAAAAAAATCGACTACGGGATTTAAAAACTTGATTAGTCCCTCCATAAGCGGAGCAACAAAAAAAGCAAGCTTTTCAGTATGCTTCATCGCCAATATCTTAGGAGTTATTTCGCAGAAAATCAGCACAAAGAAGGAAGTAAAAAAAGTAGCGATAAGCATTCCCCAATTAATACCGAATATCGTGATAAACGCAGCCGTAACTATTGCTGACATGGCAATATTTACAAAATTATTCCCGATGAGGGTGGCAGCTATAAACTTATCCAGCTTAGCGACTAGATTCTGAACGTTTTGCGAATTCTTTACTCCTTTAGAAACCATATGGCGCAGACGGATCTTGTTTAAGGCAATAATTGAAGTCTCCGAAGCGGAAAGAAAGAATGATACAACCGCTAGAGTAATAAATATGACTAAGACTATTGTCAATTCCATTATAATTTATCCTAAATGAAGATTCTTATATAATTTTGTTTTTGCCCCTGCTAGAGGCCCGATTAAACTTAAATTAAGGTTGTCTTCCCTGAATATTTCGGCCGCAACTTCGCAGATCTTACTTCGATCCACGCGCTCTACCTCAGCAATAATCTCATTCAAAGAAAAGGTTCTATTTAGCGTGGCATTAGTCTCTCCTATCCAGAGCATATGTTCAAGAGTATCCTCAAGACCAAGCTTTAACTGACCCACGTAAAATTCTTTTGCGCGCCTAAATTCATCAGCTGTAACTAAATTCTTACTGATCCTTTTTATCTCTTTTAAAATAAGCTGTATTGCATCACACACTTTTTTATTATCAATCCCCGCGTGCACAATAAATGCCCCAGTATCCTGATAACGCTTAACCTGAGTGCCTATTTCATAAGCAAGCCCGCGCTTCTCCCTGACCTCGTTAAATAAGCGGCTGGACATATTTGCGCCCAGGATAACATGCAACAGGCCAAGCGCATGTTTCAAAGGATGATTACGCCTGAAACTCTTAAAACCCAAGGCCACATGCGTCTGTTCAGTAGCTTTTTCAAAGAATTTTAGGCGAGGCTTGTCCTGCGACTCAATAACTTTAGAAAATCCGTTTAAACCTTGCATTTTAAAAGAAGAGAATAACTTAGAGATTGACTGCTCTAAATCTTTATGCTCAAAATTTCCAGCTGCGCTAATTACCATATTTGAAACAGTATAATATTTGTTTTTAAAATCAGTAAGCGCAGATCTATTTACCCTACTTACAGATTCAACTGTCCCTATTATAGACTCGCCCAACGGCTGTTTCGGCCAGAGCAATTCATCAAGAAGTTCATAAACGTAGCTCTGGGGAAGATCCCTGTACATCTTTAGCTCTTCCAGAATAACGGTCTTCTCCTTTTCAATCTCACGAGCAGGCAGAGTCGGATTAATCACCATATCTGAAAGAATGTTTAAGCCAATTTTTAGGTAACTAGCGGGTAATTTTACTAAATAACAGGTTAGCTCCTCCGAAGTAAATCCATTTAAAGACCCCCCTACACCTTCGATAGACTCCTTGAGTTGACGGCAAGTAAATTTTCTTGTCCCCTTAAACAGAAGATGTTCTAGGAAATGCGATATACCCTTATTCTTAGAATCTTCATATCTGCCTCCGACGTTTATCCAGATACCCAAAGCTACGGATTCGCGTCCCGGCATCTTATGGGAGACAATCTTTAAGCCATTATCTAATACTATTTTATTGTAAATTTGATTCATGCTTTAAGCGCAGAGACAAAACTGCTTACTTTTCTTACTAAATTAGGATTACTTAGATTTTCTTTGATGCGTTTAACAATTACACTTCCTATTATAACGCCATCAGCTACTTTGCATATTTGTCTTACCTGGAATCTAGTAGAGATTCCAAAACCCACACAAACCGGATTTCTAGTATATTTCTTAATCAATTTAATATTCTTCTTGATATCTTTGGCTAAAGATGAGCGTGCGCCAGTAGTCCCAGTTAAAGATACATAATAAATAAAACCCTTTGCAATCCTAGAGATTAATTTGATCCTGTTTAAGCTGCTGGTAGGAGAGAGAAAATATACAAGATGTATCCCTGCTTTTTGTGTCTGTTGATTAAGCAGCGTTCCTTCTTCAGGAGGAAGGTCCGGAATAATCACCCCGTCCACCCCTGAATCTTTAGCAATCTCTACAAACTTTGCCTGCGGAAAACAGAATATGGGGTTGTAATAAGTCATGAGGCAGATTGGCGTCTTGATCTTTGAGCGCACCTTTTTTACTAACTTTAATATATCAATTAAGTGCGTTTTCCTTTTAAGCGCTTCATAAGAAGCCTCTTGAATTATCGGACCATCTGCCATTGGATCAGAAAACGGCACTCCTAACTCTAGAATATCTACCCCTATTTTGTCAAATTCGTAGATAAGTTTCTCTGTAATACTTAAGCTCGGATAGCCCGCAGTAATAAAAGCAATAAATGCTTTTTTCTTATTTTTTTTTAACTCTTTGAACTTCTTGTCTATGCGATTCATATTTTCAATCTCTTCGTAACTATACCTAAATCTTTGTCTCCTCTACCGGATAAACAAACTACAACCCTGGAATTCCTGTTAATCTTCTTACCCAAGCGCTTTAGGTAGGCGATAGCATGAGCTGACTCCAAAGCAGGAATTATCCCCTCTAACTCAGAAAGCAGGCGAAAACCGGCCAAAGCCTCTAAATCATTAACTGAAACATATTGAGCACGCTTTATCTTTTTGTAATAAGCATGCTCAGGACCCACCCCCGGATAATCAAGGCCGGCAGAGATAGAATGCGTTGCGTTAATCTGTCCGAATCTATCCTCTAGTAAACCCGACTTAGAGCCGTGTAATACGCCGATATCGCCTTTTACAAGCGTAGCAGCATGCTCGCCTTGAGAAAATGACCTTCCCCCGGCCTCAACCCCGATAAACTTAACTCTTTTATCCGCAAAAAATGGATAAAATAATCCCATAGCATTACTTCCACCGCCCACACAAGCAACCAGATAATCAGGCAACGCGCGATCATTTTTTAGAATCTGCTTTTTAACCTCTTTACCAATAACCGATTGAAAATCTCTTACTAACATAGGATATGGATGCGGCCCGGCAACAGTCCCGATAATATAATGCGTATCAACTACGTTAGTTACCCAGTCGCGCAGAGCCTGTGTCATCGCGTCTTTTAGTGTTTTGCTGCCGCTTTTAACCGGGATTACCCGCGCGCCAAGCAACCTCATGCGGAATACATTCGGCTCCTGACGAAGCATATCCTCACTGCCCATATAAATATCGCACTTTAAACCAAATAACGCAGCAACCGTAGCAGTAGCAACCCCGTGTTGGCCTGCGCCTGTCTCGGCAATTACGCGCGGCTTCTTCATTCTTACGGCAAGCAACGCTTGGCCCAGAGTGTTATTTATCTTATGCGCACCCGTATGCAGGAGATCTTCTCTTTTTAGATAAATCTTACCTATCCCTAAATTAGCGCTTAATTTTTTTGCAAGATATAAAGGCGTGGGGCGTCCGGCATATTCAGTTAGATAATAATTAAGCTCTGCGATAAACTTCTTATCTTTTTTTACTTTATTATATTCTTTTTCCAACTCATCCAAAGCAAAGATAAGAGTCTCTGGCACAAACCTTCCCCCGAACTCTGCAAAATGCCCAAATTTATCCGGCAGGTTTTTATTCTTTAAATACTTATTTATACGATTACTTAATTTATTCATGTTTTCCTTTTTTTATTTAAAAAACTGCATTTGTTTACGAATTTCAAAATCTTTTTATGGTCCTTCTTGCCCGGCTTAGATTCAACAGCAGTTGAGACATCTACCCAATCCGGCCTAAGCTTATTTATTGCCTTGACCACATTAGCGCAAGTTAGGCCTCCGGATAAAAAAACAGGTTGTTTTATTTTATCTATATTCTTTAAGAAATTCCAGTTAAACTTTCTACCTGTGCCTCCGGGCGCGGTTTTTAAAAAAGTATCAAAAAGGTACCCCTTTGTTTTATATTCCAAAATTTTTGCTAAATCAATAGTGTTTTTTACCCTAAAAGCCTTAATCACCTTGTAACCCTTAAATTTATTGCAATATTCGGCTGACTCGTCTCCGTGAAACTGTAACATATCTAAAACGCAGAGCCTGGCAATCTTTTTTACTTTTTTCTCATTCTCATTAACAAAGACACCGACTTTCAGAAGCTTTCTTGGTAAAATCCGCGAAATATTGCCTGCCTTGACAGGATCGATATAACGAGAGCTTTCTTTATAGAAGACAAAACCAATGGCATGGGCACCGCAAAATAATGCTGCCAAAGCATCCTCTAAATTAGTTATCCCGCATATCTTTATCTTCACCATCCCATTAACTCTTGGACCTTACTACCGATATTCTCTGCCTGCATAAAAGTTGTACCGATCAATACGGCATTGACCCCTAAAATCTTTAAGAACAAAACATCCTGCGCACTTTTTATCCCGCTTTCTATAACTACAACTTTATCTTTAGGGATAAGCGGATAAAGTTTCTCGGTTATCTTGAAATCAACATCCAGGGTATGCAGATTCCGGTTATTTATTCCGATTAAGGATACGCACTTTAGCTTCAATACCTTCTTTAGTTCTTTTTCATCATGCACCTCAACCAGGGCATCCATCCCAAGGCCCGAGGCAATCCCTATAAATTCAGTAATCTCATCTTGTGTAAGTAAATCCGCTATAAGCAGTATGGCATCCGCGCCAAAAAAACGCGATTCATAAACCTGATAGGCATCGATAATAAAATCTTTCCTTAAGATTGGAACTTGCGCGATGTTTTTTACATCATTAATAAAAGATAGGCTACCTTGAAAATAATCTTCTTCCGTTATAACCGAGATCGCCTGCACACCGAGCTCCTGATAAATCCCAGCAATCTCCAAATGATTAAAATCCTGACGGATAACACCCAAAGATGGGGAAGCCTTTTTTATTTCGGCAATAAGCGAGATCTGACGGATCTTATTTATCTCCTTAATAAACGGCCTGGCTACCAGTGCAGCCTTAGCTTTAACCATTAACTCCTCTTGAGGAAGTTGTGTTTTTGCCAAAGCAATGCGTTCTTTTTTCTTTATAATAATTTCTTTTAAAGTATCAACTTTTGCCATTATGCGAATACTCCTTTAAAAGCTCCAGCTTCTTAAGCGCCTCACCTGAATCAATTGAATCAGTTGCAAGCTTTATCCCATCAACGATTAAACCAACTTTATCCGCAGCGTAGATGGCGCAACCTGCATTCAATAAGACTATATCCCGGCAGGGCCCTGCCTTGCCATGTAAAACATCTTTAACTATATTAAGATTATCGGATAAAGAACCTCCCAATAAATCTTTAGGATTAGCGCGTTTAAAACCATAGTCAGCCGGATCAATTTCGTAATCCTTAAATTGATTATTTTTTACCTCCGAAACATAAGTTTTATCGGTAGTTGTCACCTCATCTAGCCCGTCGTATCCATGCACAACCATTACATGAAGCGTACCAAGATTATGCAGGACGGCTGCTAGGATCTTTGTCCAATCTCTGCTATAAACACCGATTAGTTGATTAGTTGCCCGCGCCGGATTAATCAACGGACCCAGTATATTAAACATAGTTTTAGAAGCAATCTGCTTACGCGCCGGCATAACATGCTTAATAGCAGGGTGAAGATTCGGCGCGAACAAAAAAGCAATCCCTATCTCTTCGAGACAAAGCTTTATCCTTGCTTTATCCATATTTATATTTACGCCTAAAGCCTCCAATATATCCGCGCTTCCGCATTTACTAGAAACTGAACGATTGCCGTGTTTTGCTACTGTTATACCTGCTCCGCTGGCTACAAAAGCGGAAATAGTTGAGATATTAAATGTCCCCTTCTTATCTCCTCCGGTACCACAAGTGTCTAAAATATTCGGCCTATCCACGATAATAGGCTCAACATATTTAAGCATCATCTCTACTGCCGCGGTTAACTCTTCTACCGTCTCTCCTTTATCATTTAAAAGAGTAAGGAACTCAATGATATCTGGCATCTGCGTAACTCCGCTCAAGAGGCCCTGCATTGCCTCCTGCATCTCTTTTGCAGAAAGATTATTCTTCGCAGCTAACTTTTTGATTACATCCTTAATCATAACTTGATGAAATTCTCCAAAAGATTCATACCTTGAGGAGTTAAGATTGATTCAGGGTGAAATTGCACTCCCCAAATAGGATATTTTTTATGACGCAGGCCCATAATTTCTTTTTCTTTAGTTTGAGCGATTACTTCTAAACAATCAGGAAGTCCCTTGCGCTCTACAATCAAAGAATGATAACGCGTTGCTTCAAAAGGATTGGGCAGTCCGCGAAAGATCTCCTTCTTGTTATGATAAATAGAGGAGGTCTTGCCATGCATAAGCTTAGCTGCCCCCGCGATCTTTCCTCCATAAACCAAGCCTATTGCCTGATGGCCAAGGCATACTCCGAGCATAGGAATCTTACCTTCAAATTTTCTAATTACTTCGCAAGACAGACCCGCATCCTCCGGCCTGCCAGGCCCGGGAGAGATAACTATTCTCGAAGGATTTAGCTCTCTTATTTTATCTATACTAATCTTATCATTACGAAAGACCTTTACCTCCTGATGCAATGTCCCCAAATACTGCACCAGGTTATAGGTAAAAGAATCATAATTATCTATCATCAGGATCATTCTTTTTCCCTCTCCCTCCAAACCTTAGCACCCAATACCTCTAATTTCTCTTCGATGTTTTCGTAACCACGCTCTAAGTGATAAATCCTCGAGATGGAAGTCTTGCCTTTAGCAGCAAGTCCAGCTAGAACCAGACAGGCTGAAGCGCGTAGGTCTGAAGCCATAACCGGAGCTCCGGAAAGACCCTTAATCCCCTCGACAATAGCATGCGGACCCTCTCTTTGAATATGCGCGCCCATACGGTTTAGTTCAGCTACATGCATAAATCTATCAGGATAAATCTTTTCAGTAATCACGCTTATCCCAGGCGTCACACTCATTAACGCCATCATCTGCGCCTGCATATCTGTGGGAAAGCCCGGATAAGGAAGTGTTGTAATATTTACCGCGTGCATCTGTTTCTTATAGCGCATATGTATGGAATTATCGGTCTTGGTCATTGAAGCGCCGGATTCTTCTAACTTATCAACTAAAGCACCGAGGTGCCTATAAGAAACATTTTTAAGTAAAATATCTCCGCGCGTAATCAAGGCAGCCAACATTAATGTCCCTGCTTCTATTCTATCCGGGATAACTGTATGCGTTGCTCCATGTAAATGCTTAACACCCTCTATTTCTATTATCGGAGTACCATGCCCTTTAATTTTAGCTCCCATCTTAATTAAAAACTCCGCTAAATCTACCACCTCCGGCTCACACGCTGCCGACTCAATCACAGTCAATCCTTCTGCCAAAACAGCAGCCATCATTACATTATCAGTAGCCAAAACAGAAGAACCGTAAACTCCGCCTAAATATATATTGCTACCCTTTAGCTTATTCGCCTTGGCCAAAACATATCCGGATTCAATAGTAATATCTGTCCCCAAGGCTTTTATTCCTTTAAGATGCAGGTCCACCGGACGCACGCCGATAACACAGCCTCCGGGAAGAGAAACTTTCGCCCTCTTAAGCTTTCCCAGTAACGGGCCTAAAACGCAAAAAGAAGCGCGCATAGTAGAAACCAGTTTATAATCCGCGACGTAATTTGTATTTCTTTGCATACTAACGGTTACTGCGCCATTTTCTAGCTCGGCGTTCTTCCCCAGCGACCGTAATATCTTAATCATCGTAGCTGTGTCGCGCAACTGCGGTACGCCTTTAATAATACATGCATCATCGGTAAGCAGTGTTGCTGCCAATATCGGTAAGACAGCATTCTTTGCCCCGGAAACCGTAACCTCTCCTTTTAAACTTACTCCACCCTCAATAATTAATTTATCCATTTATATCTACCTTTCTTGCTACTACTACCCTTTCAATAGAATTATAATCTTTAACCACTCTTATTATTTTAAATAACTTAGAACTCTCAAACATTCCTTCTAATGCGCTTATTTGCCCAAAACCAATCTCTAGAATCAGGTATCCTTTATTTTTTAAATAATAAGCTGCATCCCTAATTATACGTCTGTAGAAATCTAGCCCGTCTCTCCCGCCATCTAGAGCAATAACCGGCTCAAATCCTACCTCCGGTTGTAAATCTTTAATCTGGCTAGTAGCAACATAAGGAGGATTACTCACAATTATATCGTAAGAACTGTTTAGTAATAAATTATTCTCGAATAAATCGCTCTCTATAAAATTTATCTTCACCCCGTTTAAAGCAGCATTTTCCCGGGCAACGCTTACGGCTTGCGCTGATATATCGCTAGCATCTATTGAAGCA
>JAPLLW010000009.1:400-44293 GCA_026387355.1 Candidatus Omnitrophota bacterium | reverse complement strand
GTCTTTAATTTCTTGCGTAGAGTCCTAATATGCACATCTATGGTGCGGGTTTGGATCTCTATAGCATGATCAAAACCCCAGATATTATCTAAAAGGTAATCACGGGAAAGCATCCTGCCTTTTGCTTTTATTAAAGTCTTTAAAAGCTCGAATTCTTTTGCAGTAAGTTCAACCGGCTTATCTTTAACTGTCACTGCTATTTTGGATAAATCTAAAGTTAAGTCGCCTATCTTTAAGACATCAGGGAGCTTGTCTTTCTCTTTACCACGACGAAGCACTGCTTTTATCCTAGCGATAAGCTCTCTCGGACTAAAAGGTTTGGTTACGTAATCATCAGCTCCCAGCTCAAGGCCTACAACTTTATCTGATTCCTGAGCTTTGGCTGTGAGCATAATTACAGGAATAGAAGCTGTTTTTCTTTCAGCCTTAAGCGATTTACAAACTTCCAGACCGTCTAAACCAGGTAACATTAAATCTAGAAGAATAAGATCAGGGAGTTTGGTAATTGCCGCATCAATAGCATCTTCTCCATCATGAGCAATTAAAGTCTTGAAGCCTTCTTTTTTAAGATTATAGTCCAACATCTTAACTATATCTTTTTCGTCTTCTATAATTAGTATGGTTTCTTTCATTTAATCTTTCCTTTTCTGTTTATATTTTACCACAAATTTAGATATTTTAAGCAAACAAAAAAGGCTGAAACCTTTTAGGTTCAGCCCTAAGAAAATAATTAACTCCCCCTCGAGGCGCCGGACTGCGTCCGGCACTCCCTCGCACACATAAAATAACCAGGCTCGGTCGCTCGAACCAAGGTTCTCGTCCTCTCGCATACAGTAAAATTTGGCAATAAAAAGGCGCCTATTCCTAAGCGCCAAATTTTACTCCCCTAAGGGGTGTTACTAATAACTATATCTCTAACCTAGATACATATTATTGCAGCTAAAATGTAGCAGTTATTAAGCATATTCATCCAAACAGAGATAAAGTTATAACGAAAATTAACCTATTTATCTCTACCTGATGCTTTTTTAAGTTCAGCGAGGAATTCGGGTTTTACCGGGTATCCTAATCCTTCTGCCTTATGCACATCTGCCCAGCTTTTGTTATATTCTTTTTTGTTTGCATAGGCTATAGCCCTCAAGTAATAGGAATAATCAAAATCTGGCTGCATTTCTATGGCTTTGCTATAATCAGCAATGGCCTTGTCAAAATCGCCTTTCAAAGTATAGACATCACCACGGCCACAATAGACAAGAGTGGAAAAATCAGGTTTCAGTTCAATTACTTTATTGTAATCTATTAAAGCCAAATCGAGTTCTCCTTGTTCATGATAGATTCCTGCTCGTTGATAATAAGCAGAGACATCATTAGGATTATTACTAATCGCTTTTGTAGTTAGTTCAATCTGCATTTCGTTATAACTCTTTTCCTGAGCCATAGCAGAACATGTAATGACAATCATGGCTAATAATAGCACCCCCAATAACATCGTTCTTTTAGTTATCATAAAACCTCCTTTTAAAATAAGTATAACACTTACATTTTCTTAAGCAACAAGAAACTTTTCAATATAAATTATTACAGAAAGTTAAAGTAATTTACTCCCCTAAGGGGTGTTACTAATAACAGTATCTCTTACCATGCAACCCTTATTATAGGTATGATCTTAGCTGATTGCAAGAAATTTACGAGATTCTGAGATAAGAGTTGGAACGAAGATTTGTTCGTTTTGTCCGCTTTTATTAGAGATAGATAAGGCCTGTCCACCCCCTTATGGGCGGACATTAATCAAAATGTTACTATTTTATCGCTTTCCTTTATAATCTCGTACATGTCCTTCATAGTAGAGATAGGACACATTTCAGTACCTTCCTGATTCCGAGATTTAATGCAAGTCCCACAGGCAAGTATTTTTCCGCCAGATTTAAGTAACTTTTCTGCCTGCCCTATGGTGTTGAATTTATCGGTGCTTATTTTCTGATATTCAACACCCTTTCCAGTCAAAAATACCTTAACTTCATCTTTCTGTCCAAGACAAAAGATTGCGTATCGAAGCGCATTCCAAGAGGTCTCTGCATCATTGCTTGAAATAATCACCCCTATTTTCATCCTACCCTCCATCCTGATTAGATAATCTTTATAGCCTTAACTGGACATATCCGTTCGCACCCTCTTAGCTTATCGCACTTTGCTTCATCAGTCACTTTACATTTTTGATTAATTTTATCAATATATAGTATCTTCTTTGGGCATAATTCTACGCATTTGGCACAACCAATACATAGAGATTCGTCAATAATCACAATCTTATTCATAAAGAAATTTATTTAGTGGCAACCGTGTTGCGCGCAGGCATTCTGAACAGTTATCTCTTCAAGTCCGCCCTTGATGAACTGGCTAGCAATATCTGCAACTGTTCCAGGGATAGCCCGATAAGCCTTGATCCCGCTCTGGTTAAGCCCTTGAACCGCTCGAGCGCCCATTCCACCGGTCACCACAGCATCAATCTTCTTTCCCATTAACGCGTTCATTGGCTGGCACATACCATGCGCATGATGTTGATTGGCATTATCAATAATCTCTACGAAATCTTTTTCCGTATCAACAATGGTAAAATACGGCGCGCTACCAAAATGACCAAAAACCTTTGCGTTCTTGCCTTCATTTGTTTCTGTTGGAATACATAATCTCATTTTACTACTCCTTTCTTAGCTGTAAAAATAGTCTGACATGTACCTCTATAAACTTTTACCTTCATACCAGATCTCTTTAATAATAGCCCTATTCCATCTAATGACATTTTAGAAGCTGAATGGCTGTGACCATCTAGTCTGTGCACCTTTTCCATGATACGCCCTCCTCGCTTATTTATATCAGCTATAATAAGCTTGTCCCTAGTTACGCGTATCATCTCATTTAAACACTTATTAGGATTCTTGGCGTGATGAATAAAGTTAACCGAAATCACAGAATCAAAAGAGTTATCTTTATATTGTAATCTTTCAGCATTCATCATCTTAAGATTTACCGATCTATCAAGTTTCATAACTTTAAGACTGATTTTAGCGATATGCTGAGCTTTTCTATCTAAATCAATAGAAGTTAACTTAAAACCTTTCTTGGCTAAAACAATAGCCATGTGTCCTTTGCCTGTACCAACTTCAAGGATTTTCCCTTTAGTCAACTTGGCTTTAGTGAGAATTAAATTCCTAGCCCTTGTAATATCGTAGCCATATTTCTTAAATAGCTTGAGTCTATCCTGATCCTGCTTTATCAAATTATCCACTTAGTCCATCCTTTTAACTGTTCCGCCTTCAATCTTTAACGCCTTAGCGTTTAGAAGGACATCCGCTATCTTCTTATGAGCTGATTTTATAATATTACCGAAGGTCTGCCGGGAAATATCCATTTTCCTTGCTGCATCTTCCTGATACAAATTTTCAAAATCCGCAAGCCTCACTGCCTCTAACTCATCTAGAGTAAGATTTACCTCTTCTAAACTATCCAAAGGAATGCCGCGAGGTTTAAAGTAATTCTTATCTGGGCTACATCTTATTCTTCTGCATCTGCAAGGCCTAGACATATAGTTTCCTTTTAGTTATTGGCATATGCTAATAATAATACAAAAAAATACTCCTGTCAAATAAAATTAACAGGAGTGCATTTTTAAAATATAACTCCCCCTCGAGGACTCGAACCTCGGACCTGGAGATTAACAGTCTCTCGCTCTACCAACTGAGCTAAGGGGGAATGGTGATTATTTTACATGAAATAGATGTGCAGTCAAGCAAAAAGCCCCTAATAGGGATTTAACGGGTCCTGCCTGCTGCGCCACCCCGTCCGTGCTCACTTACGTTGCGCGCGGACAGGGGCCTCGGCTCCGCAGTCACCCGTTAAATCAAATGATTTTTGCCTCCAACAACCTAATTTCCTCTTCTATTTCAAGAATTTCTTTTTCGATTGTTTTAAGGCGGCGGCCGTATTCAGCGGCCATATCGTCATCTCTGCGATAAATCTTAGGGTCGGATAATGCGCGCGACTTGGCATAGCTCTCTAATTGTAAAACCTCTATTTTTTTATTTAGCCTGTTTATCTTATCGCGTAGCAAAATATTATGAGCCTTGCGTTTCTTCTCCTCCTCCTTAAGTCTCTTCTCCTCTTCTTTTGCCTTTAGCTTCTCTTCGTCTATTCCATGCTTATGCGGATCAAGCTTATTTTTATGTTTATGCTCCTGCGCAGCTACTTCTCCCTGATCTTTCTTCTCAAAATAATAATCAAAACTACCGGGAAATTTCCTGATCCTCCCTAACTTAACCTCGTAAACAACATTAGCTATAGAACGCACAAAATAAATATCATGGCTTATGAATACCAGCGTCCCTTGATAATCATTTAGCGCCCTGACAAGAGCATCAACCGCATCAACATCTAAATGTGTAGTCGGCTCATCCAAAAGTAAGAAATTCGGCGGGTCAATCAAAAGCTTGGCCAAAATAAGCCTACTCTTTTCTCCGCCGGATAAAACCTTAACTTTTTTATCAGCATCATCTCCGGTAAATAAAAATGCTCCCAGAATAGTACGGATAGTCTCTTCCGACATGAATCCGGGCGCAGCAGAATATGCCTCTCTTAAGACCGTATTCTCCATACTTAATACATCTGTGCGCGTTTGGGAAAAATATCCGATGTCCACATTGTGGCCTACGATTCGCTCCCCTGAATCAATATTAACCACTCCTGCTAATATTTTTAAAAGGGTTGACTTACCCGCGCCATTTTCACCGGCAAGAACCGCTTTTTCACCTTGGGTAATTTCAAAATCTAAATCCTGGTAAACTTGTATATCACCGTAATTCTTAATTACTTGATTAAGAGTAATTATCTTGTGTCCGCTCCTTCTGGTTGCTGGAAAACTAAAACTACTAATACTTTCGCGAACATCCATAGGTAAAACAACTGCCTCTTTCTCCAATCGCTCTAAAGCTGTGCGCTTTGAACGTACAGCTGCAGCTTTATTCGGCTGAGCATGAAAACGCGCGACAAAAGTCTCAAGCTGTTCGCGCTTCTTCTCCTGCTCCTTAAATTGTTTCTCAAGATGGATACGCTTCTCCTTCTTTATCTGCTCGTAATGTTCATAGTTACCCTCTACCTTAGCAATTGAACCATTTTCAAGAATTAAGGTATAATTTGTTACATCTGTTAAGAATGCCCGGTCATGAGAAATCATAATAAAAGTTCCCCTAAACGTTGCCAGGTAATCCTTAAGCCAGAGCGCTGCGTTTAAATCCAAGTAATTTGTAGGTTCATCCAATAAAAGTAAATCATAAGAATATGTAAGTAGCTTAGCTAATAAAGTGCGCATCTGCCAACCACCGCTCATCTGATTTATGGGACGATTAAAATCCTTCTCCTTAAAACCTAAGCCCATAAGGATCTTCTTGGCCTTATGTTCTAATTCGAAAAACCCCAACGTCTCTAAGCTATGTAATACCTCACCATAATGTTTTGATCCGGCAAGCTCTTTATCTTCTAGTTCTTCTTTCTCCCGCTTAAGCTGAATAATGCGGCCATCCCCTTCGACTAACTCTGCAAGTACTGTGCGTTCGGATTTAAAATTTCCTTCCTGGGCAAGATAACCGATATGCGTATTCTTAATTAACCTGACCTCTCCTGCCGAAGACTCAATTTCTCCTAAAATAAGAGAAAAAAGCGTACTCTTACCTGTGCCATTAGGCCCGATGAGGCCGATCTTTTCTCCCCTGTTTATATTTAGAGAGATATTCTCAAAAAGTGTTTTCTTACCGTAAGATTTGGATAGGTTAGATATAGTGATCATAGACTAAATAGTTCGACGGGACTCTAAAGATTTGGATAGGGTAGTAGAATCTGCGTATTCAAGATTCGACCCAACTGGCAGGCCCAGGCCAATACGACTAAGCTTAACCCCTAAGGGCTTAATTAGCTTAGTAAGATATAACGAAGTAGTTTCGCCTTCAATATCGGCATCAGTAGCAATAATTATTTCCTTTATGTTATTTTGCTTAATCCTACTAATCAGAGAATCTATCTTAAGATCACTAGGGCCTCTACCTTCTAAAGGAGATATTGAACCTAATAGAACATGGTACACTCCGGTAAAGCTTCCTGCCTTTTCTATCGCTGTGACATCACTGGGTTTTTCAACAATACAAATAACATCTTTTTGCCTGCGAGAGTCCTGGCAGATTTTACAGAGCTCTTCTTCGCTTAAATTATGGCAAAGACTGCAAAAACGCACGCTCGCTTTTACTTTACTTATTGCCTCGGATAAATTCTTAATTTCATCTTTGGGCGCACCGAGTATATAACTAATAATCCGCTCAGCGCTTCTCCTGCCCACACCGGGGAACTTAATAAGATTTTCGATTAATTTTTCTATGGATTCGGTATAATTTGCCATCAGCCCTCTTTAATCAATCTGCCGTGGAATGTATTCATAGCGGTTTTAACGATCTGATTATTTGAATCATCAGCTTTAGGCTTAAGCTGCGCCGAAAAAACAAAATGCACTTTGAGTGGCGCATTCAGCTTCTCAAATAAACTCTTCTCGACAATCTCTTTATTCTCTCTTTTCTCAAGAGACTCCTTATGTAACGAGTGACTTTTAGGAAAAGAAATAGTAAGTAAATTGCCTTGGATAGCAAAAGGCTCTCCCTCGCTAAGATATGATGCCACAGACATCTTAACCTGGCTTAGGCCATCAAGAATATTCTGCCATACATCTTTGATATTATCTAAAGAAATGTTAGCTACCGGTCCGGAATAATCGTAATCCTTATCCTCCTTTGGCATTTCTTTTAATGGGACTTCTTCTTTTACGGAGTTTATTTTTACCGAGGGCACCTTTATATCTACAGCTGGAAAGCTTTTTTTGTCATTTGAAAGACGGATTAAATTTACCTCTAAAGGTATACGCAATGAATCAAGCCTCCTAGCCATCTCTTGGGTATTAGCAAGAATCGTAAAAGCTCCAAATATTTCCTCAAGGCTTAAGCCCTGGCTCTGTTTTAACAGCCTATCGCAGATATCTTGAGGCAGGTCAATTAACTTTGCATCTGCCTTAGTGACTTTGGCAATCATTAAGTTCCTGAAATGCTCAATTAAATTATTTAAGAAAACGCCTATATCCTTACCCTCATCAACGAGCCTGTTAAATAAATCTAAAACTTCTTTAGGATTCTTCTCAATGATTTTATCGGTAATTTCAAATAATACATCCTGCTCAACTAAACCAAAAACAGAGATAACATCTTTCAAGGAAACGCGATTCTTAGAGAATGAAACCAGCTGATCTAAGATTGATTCCGCGTCGCGCAGGGCTCCGTCGCTAGTCTTGGCGATAGCAAAGAGGACTTCTTTATCCACGCCTATCTTCTCAAGCTTAACGATCTTCTCAAGCTGAGAGATAATCTCCATTACGGAAATCCTGCGAAAATCCATACGCTGGCAACGCGAGAGTACGGTCGACGGGATTTTATCAGGATGAGTGGTAGCAAAAATAAACTTAACAAATTCAGGCGGCTCTTCTAATGTCTTGAGCAGGGCATTAAATGCCTGAGTTGAAAGCATGTGCACTTCATCAATAATATAAATCTTAAATTTACCGGAAGCCGGGGCAAACTTGACATTTTCGCGTAAGGTACGCACATCTTCTACCCCGGTATTTGACGCGCCATCGATTTCAATAACATCTAAAGAACGGCTTTGGGTTATATCAAGACAGGCGCTGCATTTTCCGCAAGGATGTATGGTAGGACCCTCTTTACAATTAAGGGCTTTAGCTAGAATCCTAGCAGTTGAAGTCTTGCCGACTCCGCGGGGACCAGCAAAAAGATAGGCATGCGCAAGACGATTTTTTTGCAGAGCGTTCTTTAAGGTAGAGACTACGCTATCTTGCGCAACAATCTCGTCAAAATTACCCGGCCGCCATTTTAAAGCAAAAACAGTGTATGACATAGTGAAAAAACAAAAGCTTCGTTCTGCTACGCGCTTTAATAGAATTCTTTATAGCTTTAACGCGCTACACAGAACGTTTTACTTCGCCTCTATAAACCTTTTCTTCAGGAATGCATTCCCTGAACCGTGTTTTAAATACTTTTCAAAGTCTTTCGCTAAAACTTTACTTCTAAAAACTATATATGTTCCTAATTCCCATGGAGCATAAACACTTGAATATACCGATTGTTTATTATTATGCTCCCTTAATCTTCTTTCTAAATCTTGAGTAAAGCCAATGTAATGTCGCTTTGGATCTTTTAGGCTTTTAAGTATATATACAATGTGCATATAGTTTTACGAAGCCCGCCAAAGTTTTTAGACGTCTATTAAAGGGCGAAGTAAAACGGAGAGGCTGGGATTCGGACCCAGGGTCCCAGTTACCCAGGACAATTGCTTAGCAGGCAACTGCTATCGACCACTCAGCCACCTCTCCAAATGATTTATTTATTTTTGATGCGCTTCTTCTTGAAGAATTCTTTAAGCAAGGAAGCAGATTCCTCTTCTAATATCCCGCTTTTTATTTTAATGCGGTGGTTTAGTTTACCATGATTTGCAATATTTAACACTGAACCGCAGGCTCCGGTTTTAGAATCTTTTGCGCCAAAATAAATATTCTTTATGCGTGCCAAAACCAGGGCCCCTGCGCACATACTGCATGGTTCAATTGTAACATAGAGGCTAGCCTCATTCAACCACTTTGTACCCAGATAATTAGTAGCAGAGGTAAGCGCGAGCATCTCTGCGTGTGCGGTGGGATCCTTAAGACGTTCTATCTGATTATGCCCACGAGCAATAATCCTACCCTCATGGACAATAACTGCTCCTACAGGGACCTCGTCTTCATCTATCGCTTTCCGGGCTTCTTTAAGTGCCTCGGACATGAAAAATTCTTCTATTTTACTCATAAAGAACTTCTTCTAATTATTGTATTACAAATTTATGCGCCTGGTTGGATTTGAACCAACAACAACTAGCTCCGTAGGCTAGTGCTCTATCCAATTGAGCTACAGGCGCAATAACTACTGTTTCAATAAATCCTGGCGTTTAACCCCTAATTCTTCTAAAGCAGCCTGAGGATCGCTTGCGTATTTGCGACAGAAGGCAGTTACTGCCTCCATCTCTTTTATTCCCTTCTTAACCAATGCCCTTAAGATATTGGCGCGCACCCTGATCTCTTCCATAACCTCAACCGGAGTCTTCCCGCTTACATGCGCAAGCCTATCGCGGTATTCACTGCTCACTGCTGACTCATGAAAGCTAGTCGTCGCAAGATCATAAGACCACAAGCTTGAAAGAAGTATGGTTTTATCCGCCATACCGGTAGTCTCAACCAACTCACCCACGACGCGGGATATCTTGCCGTTGAGATTATACCGGCGCATTATTACAAAAACATCAACCAGGTTTACCAATACCTCAGGTGCATTCATTGGTTCATTTTCTAAACGAATAATTGTCTCGCGCGCAGTTGAAGCATGCAGTGTCCCCATGCAATATTTACCAATATTCATTGCGGTCATCAAATCCTGCGCTTCCTGGCCCCTAACCTCTCCTACAATTATTCTATCAGGACGCATACGCAAAGAATTCTTTACTAGATCCGCAAGACTTGTATCCTCATCGCTTTCCAAACGGGAGCAATTTTCTTCAAGGCTAGTATTTAACTCTAAGGTGTCTTCAATAACCACAATTCTGTCATTTGACGGAATAAAACTAAAAAGCGCATTTAATAAAGTAGATTTTCCTGTACCCGGGCCTCCGGAAATAATAATATTTGCGGGCTTTATCCCCAGGCCCTCGACATAAATCCAGAATTGTGCAGCGATTTCAGGATTAAATGTCCCGTTTTCAAGTAGCTCGATTATACTCAAGGGCCTCTCTTTTGCGCGAGTTATAGTAATTTGCGGGCCAAATGGAGAGTAGACAATATTTCCCCTTCCTTTTATCTCAACAAGCTCAACGTTATTTATTTTGTTTATAGTCTTTCTGCCTGAGAAAATAACCAGCTTCTTAATAAAAAGATCTATCTCTTCCCTGGAACCAAACTTCTTATCCGTCTTAACCAAGCCATGTTTTGTTTTATGAACATAGATAGGCATAAGATAATTTATCATAATATCTTCGACGTCAGGATCAGCCAGAAATTCGTCAATTACACCATAGGATAAAAATTCATTAAAGAGTTGTTCCAAATCCAGATTCTGCAACCTGCTTACTAGGTTTTGACCGCCTGCTGAGTTATACACCTCTAGAAAAGTCTGAAAGATAATCTCGCGCTTACGGGATAAATCCTGAAGCAAAAAGACTTTTCCTGCCAATCTTTCAAGAATTTCATTCTCTATAGCAATCTTTTCTTTTTCCATTTATGCTCCTCTCTTGGAGTTTTTAGTTATCTTATAACTTAACAACTTTATTGTCAACGAATTAAGCGGCTTAAAAAAACAGCTAGAAATCTAAACGTTACTATCGATACCAAGGTATGAATAATAACACGGCCCAAGCGATAATAGTTGTTGTAATCCCTACGGTTAAACCTACCCCAAACCAGCGCATAAAAGTGATACGGATCTTCTTTTCTTTCTCTAAAATACCCAGGGCAACAATATTAGCTGTTGAACCAACCAGTGTAATGTTTCCTCCGAGGCATCCTCCAAAAAGAAGCGCCCACCAGAGAGGTTGGGTTGCAATGCCTAATTCTTTAAAACTAAGTACCGCCGGAATCAATGCTGCAACTATAACTACATTATCCAAGATAGCTGAACCTATCGAAGAAATCCACAGTATTACTGAAGTTAACAAGAAACTGTTTGGACCAGTTAAATTGATGATATTTCTGGAGAGTACATCTGTGGCTCCGGTATACTTAAGTGTTCCTGCTTGGGCAAATAGGAGCAAAAAGAATAATAGCGTCCACCACTCCACATCTTTTTCAATCCGATCCCTGGCATTATGCCTCTTCCAGATTAAAACCAGTCCGCTAGCAAAAAGAGGCACAGTAAGAAGCACAGTATTAGGCAATAATCCCAAAAAATGCTCAATCCGGGAGTGTATTGCTATAAAAAATAAGGTCACTGCGAATATCGTGAGACTCACCTTTAACCCCTTGCTAATAGGTTCTTTTATGCGCATCGCGGCAATTTCACTACTCTTGAAATGTTTAATCTTGCGGTCCATTTCATTAAGCGCTTTTCTATACCAAACAATACAAATGCCTATACTTGCTAAAAGACACAATATTGCAACAGGGGCAGCCTTTATAATAAAATCCTCAAAGCTAAGCCCTGATTTCGTGGCTATTAATATACCGATGGGATTCCCCAATACAGTAGCAAAACTTCCAATATTTGTAGCAAAGATTGACATAATCATTAACGGAACAGGGTCGATATCAAGATGATTACAAACTTCTAGAATTGCAGCGGTCATAAATATAATAGATGTAACTTCATCAATTGAAGCGGACAAAAGCGCTGATATTACAGATATGATTATAATTAATTTACGGGCAGTAATATGTTTAGCCGCCAAAAGAGTTCTAGATATCAGAATAAATAGCCCGTTTTCTTTCAGTAACCCAACAAGCACCATCATCCCAACTAAGAAAAGTATAACTTCTAAAGAAGAATATTTTATTAAGTGCTCCAGATCAATGGTTTTGGTAACCAAAAGCACCGAGGTGCCTAAAAGAGCGAAACTCAAGCGAAAATCCCAGAAGAAAAGAGTCCCCATTACCGAAGAGAAGAATATGGCAATAGCTAGAGACTGCTGGGAGTTAAAGCCTGAACTTTGAGCCCAAAAACCTAAACCCATAGAAATAGCTATAAGTAAAGTAAGCTTTTTAAGCACCCTTTTTACTCCATTTCTTAGGCTTTTTAAATCCTGATTCTGTTATTCGCCCGGGACTTTTCTTCCAAGGCCTAGATTCCCCTTCGGCTTTCTTCCAAGTTTTAGAGACTCCTTCGGTTTTCTTCCAGGGCGTTGAAGCTCCATCGGGTTTTTTCCAAGACCTAGATCCTTCTTCACTTTTCTTCCAAGGCTTAAATCCTCCTTCAGATTTCTTCCAAGGCCTGGATCCATCCCTCGGCTTCTCCCAAGGCTTAGAAGCCACACCGGTCTTTTTCCAAGGCATGGAACCTTCGTTTTTTTTCTCCCAAGGCTTTGAAACTCCACCGGATTTATTCCAAGGCTTAGATCCTTCCTCGGATTTTTCCCAAGGTTTAACTCCGGTATCGTTTTTCTGCCACGGCTTAGGTTGATCCCTTTTCTTTCTCCAACGCATAGGATTATCATTGCTCGACCTGCGGGGCCTAAAGGGCAAACTAACCCCTTCTGCCGAGCGCTTCATCGCATAACTACGCGTACGCCTACCTCCCATATATTGTCCGGGCCTAGAAACAAATTCACGAGGAGAAGCCGGTAGTTGTGCTTCAACCTTAATATGAACCTTCTTCTTTTTTTGAAGACTCTTTTCTGTTTTAGGAAGAGCGGGGCTTACGTTGATAGCGCGCCCCATAAAATCTTTTCCGTCTAAAGCTGTAATAGCGGCTTGGGCCTGATTTTCATCAAGCATCTCCACGAATCCAAAACCCCTAGATTTTATACCTTTTTTCTCCATTACGATTGTGACAGAAGCAACATCCCCAAAACCTTCAAATAATTTCTTAACATCAACATCAGTTGCTTCAAACAATAAATTACCCACAAAAATATTCATACCCTCTCCTTAACAAAACTTTGCGCTAATTACTAAGACTTCTTTTTCTTATCCTGATACATCATTTCATCTGCCTGTTTAATAAATTCATCAACAGAGCCAATGTATAAAGCTTCGCAGATCGCTACTCCTATACTAAGAGACAGAGGACAACAATGCCCCTCCTCTTTATTCCTGGCATCGAGATTACTCTTCAGGCGGTTAATAAGCGTATTCTCTTCATGCTTGGCAGCCTGAACCGCAATTACCACAAACTCATCTCCACCAATACGAGCTATGATATCCGGATCGCGAAATGTTTTCTTCATTACCTTCGCCACATCTATAAGCGCCTTATCCCCCTCGGCATGCCCAAAGGTATCGTTAATCCACTTCATGTTATCCATATCTAGAAAGAGTAGCATTACATCTTCCTTATTACGACGGGCAAACCTAATCTGCTGCTCACCAAGCGCCAAGAGCCCTCTACGGTTATAAAGCCCGGTGAGCGCGTCTTTTAAGGATAAAGCCCGCAATTCCTGCTCTGCCTTTTTTAATATTGTGATGTCCTGAGCAGTACAAATAATAAAACTAACATTTTTATCCTTATCTTTCATAATTGAGGCGCTGAAAAGAACGGGGATATCTATATCATCCTTAGTCCGGTAATGCATCTCGTAATCAATTAATCCGCCTTTTTTAATATGCTCCCTGAAATCTTGGTTATTAAAAAGTGTCTGAGTTGGCGAAAAGAGTTTAGTAAGCGGCGAGCCCAAGAGTTCATCTTCCTCATATCCCAATAATCCACATACCGCCCTATTTACGCGTAGTATTGTCAAATGTACGTCAACGACAACCAGCATATCCGCCATACTATTAATAAGGCTCTCTAAATAATCATTGGAAACAGTACTCTTCTTAAGCTCCATTAACATAAGATTGAATGAATCAGCCAGTTCTCCGATTTCATCCTTAGATTGAACATCTACGCGTGAATCAAAGTTTCCCGCGGCAATATCTTTGGTAACTCTTTGGAGCTTTAGTAAATTACGGACAATTACACTTGTAAGAAGAAAACCTATAATAAACCCGATTAATATAATAGCTAAGCCTAAATAAACAAAGGTGTTTAAGAGCGTTGAAACAATCATCTTCTCTTCAACAGCAATTCTTAACGTATTCTCTAAATTCTGACTCTGTAAATACTTTTGGTTTACCTCAAAAGCCTGAGTATTAACAACCGTATCTAGAATGCAACTGTTAATCTTTTGGGCTGGTTCTTTTTTAGCTATAGCATCGAATAGAATACTTGTCGTACTGCTTAATTTCCTGGCTAAGATAACTAACCCTTGCAATCTCATTAAACTCTGATCTTGAGCAATCTCTTTGGTAATCTGTTCTAGTTGGCCTAGAGAAGAGAGCGCATTCTCTTTAGCTTCCTGGCTTCCTATCACAAGATAAAGCTCAATTTTACTTTCTAGAAATCTTACTGCCTCACTATATTTATGAGAGAAATTAACTTCCCGCTCAAGAGGCAATATCTGAGAAGATAAAGCATTAATTTTATTTAAATACGGGAATGATACATAAAGAGCTGCTAACGAGAGTAATATGATTATGGAGAAACCGTAGAAAATCTTCTGCCCGATAGGAAAACGTATCATAACTTACTCCTTGTTGATTATTTTTTGCGCACTTTTAATCATTGATGGCGGGAAAATTATCCCGAGTTTTCCGGCTATATCAAAATTCAATAGCAATATCCCTTTTCTATTATTTACAACTGGGATTTGATAAGGTTTCTCGCCATTAAGAATACGCAAGGCGGCCAAAGCAGCATATTCACCTTGCTCTTCAGGCAATTTCAGCAAACCTATAAGACAAAAAGGCGCCACAAGATCCATATCCGAGCCTGTTGGCACGCGCACATTATTGTATATAAAATTAGTTGCTTCTGCTTCATCCCAACCCTGGATACCTTCGCGCGACCCGATAATAATCATATCTGATTTATCTTGAAGATTGAGAAACTCTCTTTTCCAAGAACTAAAATCCTTTACAAATGCCGGGTAAAAGCTATTGCTCTTAATATATTTAATGCCTCTTTTATAACCGGCACGCTCATGCGCAGCATCAAAACACAAGAACCCAACCCTGTTACCCTTGGAAAACTTTCTTAAATGGCTATAGAGTTCTCCATTAAGGCCGATTTCAATCATACCTGTCGTATTTTTGTACGGTGCCCCATAAGAAGACATATCCCAATTAAATCCGCAAAAAACCACAGGTAAGCTAGTATCGCGAAAATAAGGCACCACTACGTAAACAAAGGCGTTATCATCAGAGGTGATAAGTACATCAGGCTTAAATTCATCAATGATTTTTTTAACTCTTAATGCCGCTTCCTTGCAAGAATCTACGGAAGGATTATTCTTTGTATCCATGTAAACAATCTTTAAATCTACCCCGGTTTTAGAAAGAGCCCTCTGAGCCCCCCTCTGCTCTCCATCGCTCCAATCGTATCCTTTATGGTATGAATTAACATAAAGTATCTTCTTGCCGCGATAGTTACTCTGCGCAGCATAAAGTGCGCTACCTTGCGTCAACAATAATATAACAAGACAAATTGTAAATTGCCTAATTTTCATAGTGAAAAATTAACTACTGCTTTGACAGGGCTATATCGTATTCCTTTATTATGGATAGCTGCTATTTTACAATATTTTATGGCATAACACAAGCCTTTACAAGGGATTAATGTCAGTTATTGTTCATCGAAAGATCAATTAGAGAATTAAAAAAGGGGCATCGAAAGGAAGGTCTCTTTGGCCACAACACCAAAAGACGGGATGCCCCTTTAAGCTTATGCCTTAACACCTACGAAGATATCCTTCAATTCACTATCCGTTAAGTCTGACTCAAGAATAGCTAAAATGTCTTTAAGCACCGGGTCAGAAGGTGAGCAGTTAGCCTCCTCGGCCCTAAATATATCGGATATACAAAGCACTACCTTATCAATATTACTGTTTAACCTGCCCTGAAGACAAGAGGCCTGAACAAACTCTTTTATGCGCTCGGCAGAAGGAACAATTCCCGAATCAATTAACTTTTGCATTTCTTGCCTCTCGCGGAACAATTCCATTTTCTTTAGGCTAGCTATCGAAGCAGGACTATTTTTCAAGCTTAAATTACCCACTGCTCCAGTAAACACTGGAAGCGAACGAAAATCAATACCTCCTCTGGTTGATCCAGGAACAGGATTTGCAGGCCCAGCGTTTGCTGAATTAGGCGCTAACTCCCCAAGGAAATCTCCTTGTTCAGTTGCTCCGCTGTTACCTCTCATACGTAAAGCAGAATCTATTATTGAAAAATGCAAATAGGTAAGCGTAGATCTTTCGTCCCTGCCTCCTTCGGAAAAATTCCGTATTGCCCAGATTAACGGAGACTGGCCACCATAGCTATTATGCGGACTAAATAGTAAACCTGCCTTGCCTGCCTCGCCTAATGCAGATAAAATATATGCTCCTCCGAATGGGAAATTGCGGTATTTCTCGCCCGCTGGATACTTGCAAAATTGCGTAAGCATGCGATCAGCCATCGCTTGAGGAATTAAATCGGTTCTGCCAATCTGCCAGGCGATTTCAAACATATAAGCGTCATTCATATTATCATCTAAGGCATCTGTATTCCCGCCAAATTTTACGTAATTATCTATAGCTTCTTTTACATATTCATCGACATTGGGGATAAATTCGCCGAGCTTACCTAAATTATACAAAGAGAAGATATAATACTGCACCTGAGAAGCAGCGGCATGAGGCGGCAACTGTGACATAAACCACCTTGCCTCTTCAATCCAATTTCTTCTATAATTTAAATATTCCGGTTTATTTAAAAAGGCAATGGCATTTAATACTGTACAAAGCGGATCAGTGTTAAATATGGGCCGTTTCTTCATTTGCGTAGTATCGGTTCGAGTGTCAAGATGCTCGTCAAAATAATCCAATATCTCTTTCAAGTAATCCTTGCCGCTACTTATCACCAGGTCCTTATAACCAAGCATGCTAGCAGTCAAGAAAATTGCAGATGCCCCTCTACCGCGATAAAAAGCATTAGGTATAGTTTCTATTAAATTTAAAGCCGCAATAATATGGTTTTCTTTTCCATTAACAATGCGATCCTTTAAACCCAAGTTGCCCACTGCTAACAAGAGCGTGGAATAAGCAGCTAGCCTCTCATAAGCGCCTTTCTCTCCTTTTTCCTGAGGTATCTCCTGGGCCTTCTTAAGCGCTGCATCTACTAAATCAAAATTGTCATTGACCAGAAAAGAAGAATCAATCCCTAACTTTGCCAATGAATCAATTAAAACCGAAGACGCAAGCACGTAAAGATCGGGCTCTTGTATCTGTTGTATTGATTCAACCATTGATTGTATTCTTGGACGCATCACTTCAGCAGAAAGGCCTTTATGTTCATTAAAATCAAGAATAAGCCCTGCAAGGCTGCTGGCAAAACGGTTAAAATTATTATCGGAAGATACTTTATTATTTATCTCAGCTAAGGCTTGACGCAGATTACTGGCCATCTGAGAATCAAATTCTCCCGGATTTTCTCCTAGAGCAAATCCTCTTACTAACCTAATCCACGGGCTGAAGAATGCGCGCGATTGTCGACTAAAAGAACCCAACCTCTCTACCCCGGTAATAGCCTTAGAGACTACCTGAGTGCTCCTGCTTGCTACAGGATCTGGCTTAAATATGGCAGTCTCCGGATTACCTAGTCCACGCATCCTTAATGCGCATCCGACTATTGAATGAAAAATATAAGGAAGGGTAATAGAATTAACTTCTGCTGGAGTAAAATGATTAATAACCCAATTAAATGGCTCCTCGTTACCAAAATCAACATTTGGTTCAAATAAAAGATTAGACTGGCCAACTTCTGCTAACGCTGTCAAGGCATAGCTAAGACCATAATCCATATTAAAATAAGATTCTCCAATCTTATATGTTGCCATATTGCTTACCAACCGGTTAATAATGCTATCCGGTATTAAATCCTGATAACCAAACATCCAGCATGTTTCAACTACATAAGTATCATCCATGCTCACATAAAGCTGCGAATCTTCTTTGTGAGTCTTACCATGCTCAATATAGGCATCTATAATATTTTTTAGATAACTTCTAAGATCAGGAAAATACTCATTGAGTTTTCCGAGATTACGTAAGGCTATAAGAAAATACTGCAATTGATTCATACGATCAGAAGGCGAGATCTTATCTATAAATATCTTCCCCTCTTCAACCCAATCTCTCTTATATGTCAGGTATTCTGGTTTTCCACAAAGAGCCATAGCATTCAAAATCGTAACCACCGGATAAACGCTATCAAAAATATCCTCATGCCCGACTTGCGCCTCTGCTGCCTTCCAAAGATTAGCATCAAGGTAATCTAATGTTTCCTTAAAATAATCCTTATCCCCACCCCAAATATAACCCTCATACCCTAAAACCTTTAGCGCAGAGAATAAACTAGCTGCTGAGCGTCCTCTATAGAAAGCACTCTCTATGTTACTCAATAAATCCAAAGATTCTGACACATAATTATTCTCCTGGGTCAATCTATCTTTAAATCCCAATTGTCCGATTGACAAAAATACTGTTACGCAGGCAAGCAATCTTTCATAAGCCCCCTTAGCCCCCTTATCTATTTCAATTTGGGCTAGCTTTGAAAGCGCATCATTAACTAAGTCTCTATCAGCATTCACCAACAACTCGCTGTTAACTCCGAGCTTTGCAAATGAATCGAATAACATCGAGCTTGCTAAAACATAAGCAGAAGGATCCTCAATCTCCTTAAGGGCAGCTACTAATTCATCGGTACGCCTCTTTAATTCTTGCGCATCTACTTTGTTTACCGGATTGTTAATATCCAGAATCAAATTAGTCAAAAGACCGGTGAATTTCTGATACTTATTGCTCGCCGGGATCTTGCCTTCTAACGCCTTAAGTGCCTGCCTTAAATTAGAAGCGGTTTGATTATCAAAATTAACAGGATACTGGCCTACGGCAGTTGCCCTCACAATGCGCATCCAGGGGCTAAGAAAAGTCCGCGATTCATTGCTTAATTGTTGAGGGCCGTTTATCGGCACGCTTAGCTTAACCAAAGCAACCGATTTAGCTGGCGGAGCCTGTGGAACCTGAGGAACTTTAAAACCAAGATATTCTGTCTTCCTCCCCTCTAACATATCCAGCGCAAGATTCAACCATTTAATCCCTTCGGCGTATATCGCTACGGGTCGCCTTTGGTTGGTATAATCATCAATCAACCGACCATCCTCTTCAGTTTTAAAATGAAACGGGGGCATGGCTGCAAAATGCGTACCCATAATAAAAGCAAAACGAATCACCCAATAGGGATCATTTTTTAAGAACTCCGAATTCGGATTATCAAGATCCAGGGCCTTTGTCATTACCTCTTTAAAATACTGCTCAATACCCGCATAAGAAGCAGCGTAAGGATTATCGCTATGAATCTTCATCTCAAGCTGCACACCACCGGAAGAATTTTTAGTGACAACTAAATCAAAATGCTCACCGTGAATAACATCATATTCTCCGATAGAATTATGCCAGGGCTTATTATCATACATTGGATCATCTGAGCCGGTATCTCTACCATCTTCATAATATCCAATTGCCCGGGGATCAAAAAATTTAATACCTATTTCTTCAGCGGTAAAATTAGCATTTCCTTCTCTAACTGCCCTGAGTATTGGCTCTATATTGGTTATCTTAATATTCTCGGTATTGGTATCTCCAGAGACAAGCGAATGAAAAACCGGCTCAAGTATCTTCAAATATTCAGGATGCTCCCTGAATCTTCTGAGTAAACCCTTAATATTCAAATAACGCACTCCGTTAATAGTGATGTACTCCGAATCTAGCAGGTTATTGTTAAATACTTGCGGGGCAGTTTTTCTTGATAGGACAAGACGATCCTCAATCTTCTTAAAATACGAAGATTCAAGACTCGGACGTTTTGGCTCTCTTCTTCTCTGTGAATGCACCTTTTCTTCTAGAACGCGGAATATCTCTTCGTATAAACGCGCAACCACCTTTGGCGCAGGATTGTATTTTCTGATAAATTCGCTCACCTCATCTCCGGGAATAAAATTCATATCATAAATTAACTCGTGATAAGCACTTCCGAATTTCTCTGCCTCAGGTGTACCCGGAGGAATAGGAAGATCCCTTTCTTCAATATTAGATACTCTCGGAAAATATTGCTGGGTTTCTTCTGGGAGCCCCTGCAAAAAACGGGCCTGAGCCAGAGCCTTTTTAAATGGCGGAAGCATTACCCCGCTTCCAGAACGATCCCAGATAGCCGTAATCAAACGCTCGCTCAATACCTTTCTCACTGTAATCTCTGTGCTCCCCGGCTTCATCAAGAAAATAGTTAAAGACTCGCTTCCTCCCTTGCCAAAGCCAATTACTCTTTCATCGGCATTCACATAGGCATAAATATTGGCCGTGGAAATCCCCCTACCTTCTGCAAAACGGTATACTTTACCGTTTTGATCGGTAAACAAAAGAATTGACAGCTCTTCCAGAACATCAAGTAAAACATTAAGATCTTTCCTCCAGATATCCTCCATACTACTAATAATAATGGGTTCTTGATTAAAAATTACCGGCAACTTATCTTTAGACTTCTCAGCGGCATCAAATGAAACAATCCAGCTATTAAAGTTATTTTTCATTGTTGTAAGATTGGCTGTAATTCCACTCAAATTATTGATTAATTCCGAAATTTGTGATTTGCTCTTCAAAACAGCGCCTGTTTTAGGATCGATTATCTTGATAACTGCATCATTTATAGCAAAGTTCATAATTCCCTGTTTTTGGAAAAGTGCAATAGCATTTTCTATAGAAAGTGCCCCGCTTACCGCTAAAGAAGTACATAAACCAACATCGTCCATTCCTGAAACATAATAAAAGTTCTGTCCTAAGACAGCCGGTCGATATAGCTGCATGAGCTTAAACATTACGAATTGATAAACAATCATGCGTATGCCTGCTTTATCACTATTATCATCATAAGAAGCGCTAGTAAAATAATCTAAACTTGGCAACCTAAGATCTCGACGTATTTTTTCGTAGATTTCTGCTGCCATAGGCTGTGTTTCAATAAGTTCACTCGCCTTACGAGCAAGCTCTTCGTCTGGAATATGCAGGCGGCTAAAGTTAAAAGTCACAGATTCAGGATATTTATAATCAAGGTAATAGACATTAGATTTAACGCCGTTTTTGTCCATTATAACAGCGTCTAAATCGATCTTCTGTTGATCCTTAGAAGCTAAAATACGTCTCTTTAATCTCATTGAAACCACTAAATCGTCCAATGCAAGTTCCGGGGTTAAGGAAGTTTCGACATAGAAACGATACAGATATGTATTCTGGAAAATCTCTAAGAACTCATAAAAGGCAGGCGAATAGATAGCGTGCTCTTGCAACATCCCCTCCTGTATTCCCCTCTCTATAACACGAAAGCCCATTTTTCTAGCTAACTGATTTGATTGGGCAATCACAAAAAATCTCCTTAAAATATCATAATAACGGCTATCTAACTCCTGAGACTTCCCTGTCCGTTTCAATTCTTCAACCGCATTCTCTAATTGCGAGACTCTAGTTAATGCCGAAAGCAATAAAACATTGTCATTACCGGTAAAAGAAGTAGCCGGGGTTCTCACCCGGTTCTGACTAAGTAAAGATTCTGATTTTCCACCAAGTCCTACCTCTACAACTAAATCAGCCCCAAGAGTGTCCACAAGGCGGGATGTTTCCTGCGAATGCATAGGTTCATCAATAATTCCTAAAACTGCCTGCCGGATATCATCTGAGCTAGTAAGGATACCGGAGTTATTATTGGAGACAACCGGCGTTAGCGGCTGTTGAAACAAAATACGGTTTTGCCTGATAAATTTAACCAAATCTTCACGCGCACTCTTAACTTTACTTGAATGCGCAAGAAAAGTAGTCGGCGGCTTAAGCTCTTTAACTGTTGCTTGCGGATACTTACGGCTCATAACCCTGTAGAAATCAGCGGCTCTTTTTGCAGAAACAAAAACATTTACCTGGCTTTCAGGATAACCGGAGAAATACTTATGCACTTCAAAATCAGCGCCAAATTCTTGCGTTAGTTCACGCAAAATTTGATTTATATTATCTGCGCTTATTCCTATAACATGATGTTCTTGATCAACAACCTCATTAGCTGTTTCGATAATGCGCGGAATGAAGTATTGCGCAATTTTCACACCATCGGCTACAGAAAGAGATCCACTGGCTACTGCTGCGGTAAGTATACCTAAGCTCTCGCCTGTGTAAGCCGTGAAATTTATGGGATTAGAGTTCTCTCGAGCAAGATGTTTAAGATATGCATGTAGCGCAAGATTATGCACCAGAAATGCTGCAGAGATAAAACCCATCTTCGCAGTTTTATCTTGAGGCATATTTTCTGCCTTAAAAAATAACCTGCTCGAATCAGGTTTGCCATTTTTTATATAGCCTAATGCCCGGGCTGCTTCATTATATATCCTTTGGACCTCAGGAATACCCGTATCATACAACTTGCTACCAAGATCCCTATAATCACTGGCACTTCCAAGGCCCGGGAAAAAACCTACAACTTGAGTAACAAATCCTTTTTGCGCTAGAATACCTCTTTGATTAAACCCCTTAATATGGTTAACTTCTCTACTAAATAAAGTTCTGTTTAAAGGACTAAGATACTCCAGAAATACGACTGGTTCTTTTTGCCCAAATGGCAAGATTACCGAAGGCTCTCGCAGCGGATTTCCTGAAGTTTCTGCTTCGATATAATTATCTTTTTGATGATAGTAATCTATGGCTAGTAAATTAATAAAATCACTCTCTTTTAATCTATTCAAAAAATCTAACAAGTTTCCACTGGTAACCACAAATATATTACCTACCTCTGATTCCCCGTATGCGCGCATCAAATCCGACATTAATCCTGAGTGATTTAAGAAGCCAAGAAGTTCTGGTCTTGATCTTATGCCTAAAGCTGAAAGTATATCTGCGCGAGAAATGCTTCGCACAAGAAATAGCGGCTGCAACCCTTTAGACTCATCTTCATTCATTGTGCTGGTAAATTGAAGCCTTGCACTTAAAACAGGCGCGATATCCTTAATCTCTTCGCTAAGTAAATCTATTTCTTTCCTGACTTCAGAACCTAACTTATATCTATTAGGTTTCTCTAATTTGGCTAGGATCGCATTAATGCGATTAGTAAACTTTCCGAACATTTTAACTGTCTTCATATCGGTCAACAACCCGACCAACTGATCTTGGCCAATGATTACGCTGCCGTTTGCTTGAGGATTACCCCAGGTAATCTTGTAGAAATTACTTAAATAACCAACTAGGCTGGTTGACGATAGAGCTGTTGTTTTATTTTCTAAAAGAATAACTGCGGAATTATCGCGCTGCGATAGCAGACAATTAGATCGCTCGTATTCATTTAAGATTAGCTTTGAAACATCTTGCGGAACTACTTTTACTTCTCCGTTATTAAGTTTTATTTGAATACTACTACCGTTCAAATTGACTTCGCTGATTTTATTAATATTCTCTTCACCTATTGCTTTAATAATAAGGCTATATATTTGGGGATACTCCGCAGGATAAGCATCTCGCAAGGTAGTAAGCGCATTCTTGCTTTCTTCTTTAACTTTAGGGCTATGCTGATTTATGTATCTTCTTAGAATATCGCGCAGAGGATTTTCCTGCCCAAAGATCTTTCTCTGGATCCCATAAACTATTGCGCGGTGCGCATCATATGATCCTTCACCAAAAACTGCTACATATCCTTCATGGAATAAAAGCTCATCCAGGTAATCGCTAAATTGAGGAGAGAACATATCTGACATAAGCGCAAGCTTGTTACTCCCGGCGAAGGCAAGCAGATAATCTTCCTGCCCTTTGACAATAGCGTCAAATACCTCAATGGCATTTTTCTGGTATAACTCCGTTAGTTTTGCAATTACTAAATCGGCATTCTTTTTTTCTTCAACGCCCAAAGTAGCCGAGGCGATCTTTTCTTTCAGCTCATTTATCTTTCTTAGAACAATATCCTTATTAGGAACACTTGAGGTTCTTATCGCCTGGCGTAATTGAAGGGCGCTGCCTTTACCTATGGCCCCGTTATCTCCGGGTTCGGAATTTGTCCCAATCCTTCCTGGCTTAGGCGTATTTACTGAAGGACTGACATTTTCCCTGGCCGTAACAGTATTTTGGAGAGGTAGGGCGGCTTGAACAACCGGAGTAGCTTGGACAGACTGAGTAGAGACTTCTCTTACTTGAAAATCTCCTGCCATTTCTACATTGGCTGAGATATTTCTCCCCGAATTGACCAAGGCTGCTATAACTATAGGAGAATTAGCCAAGGTCTGGCCTTGAGTCCTATTAAGATTCTCGAGATTCATTCCTCCGGAAAAATAGCTCCTGACTACCTGGCCATAAAGACCCTGGCGCGGCTCTTTAACATTATATTCACCGTTTTTAAATGATTCTTGATAGGCCTTAAAGTAAGAATCTTTGGAATATTTTTCCGTTAAAACAAGACCGCTTAGGCGACCTGAATCAATTAGCTTAGAATATGGGCCACTCTGGTTACGCTGACGATCCTTAAACCACTGAGCTAATATTAACGAATAATAAACCTGCCTAAGAGCAGCGTATCTTTTAGAATTATTAATCTCTTTATTCAGATTCGGAATAACCAGCTCCCTAATAAGCTGACTTGAATATTCATTTAATTTCTTTAACCGTGGGTCATCAAAGTTATACGTGGCACTATTCTTTAAATAATCCTGCTCAAGCATAACCTTCAGGGTAGCTTTGTAAATATAGGCATTAGCTTCGGCCTCCCTGATAATAATCTCATCAGCTACAATCCAGGGCCTAGTTAAAGTAGGAATAGTCACATTTTCGGAACCAAAAAGCTCGCCTGCTTTTTTATAAAGCTTATCCCAGTACTCTTTACCCACAGGAGTATTTGGATTAGTAAAATTAGCAGTGTCTTTCTTGAGTTGCAAATCCGCTTCAAGAAAAATTCTGCCAATATCAGTTTTAGCCAACCTACTGTCAATAATATCATCGGGGGAATCAGGGCGTAAGTTTACCCAGAAAACGTCATTAGGGAGGGTAAGGCCAATAAAGAAATATTTCAGAAGGGTTTTAGTTGAATCTTCTATCTCTTTCTTAGCTGGGGCTTGCGTATCTCCTCTATCTAGGAGCAATTGAAAATTGCTTTTTTTAATATCATAAGAAAGATAGCGCAAATGCAAAGGCCTGAATCTATCCGGTAATAAAGGGCCTTGACGCAAACCTAAATACTTAGATATATTCAGATTGACAAGCGGTTGCGCAAATGCAGACTGCTCAAAAATAAGCAAAAAACACAATAAAATAGATATAATTTTATTAGGCTTATGGCTCATTTTACTCACTCTTCTCTTTAGATCTTAGTGCTGTGGCCGACTAATAAAACTATACTATATAGGTAAGGAGATTCAATGCTATTTGGCGAGTTTTTGAAAGCGTTTTCTTTATTATGGGAGTATTTTGTGAGGAAAAATCGAAAATACGACTTTTGAGTTAAATTTTGAGTTGTAATTTATTATTTAGGTATATTTACTTTAATCTTACGGCTTTCCAGCAGGAAAATAATCTAAAGGCACCTTTCCATATTCTTTAGCCTCTCCCGTAACATCAGTATATTCAGGGGCGGTCTTAATAGGTATAAACATTACTGCTTTAGTATTCTTAAGCGCCTTATCTACATCCACAAAGCGCCAATTCTTATTATCATAGGTACGGAAATAAAATCTTTTTCTTCCTAAATCAGTTACATTCACCCAGTCTGTAGTATCATAAACGGGCCCTTTGCTACCCATATCTCTAACGGCCCCTTTTGCAATATCCACATTATTTATCAAAGTCATAGCTAAGTTTAGTCCTTCGTCCGGACCAGTTACCGGAAGCGCTGAAAGCACAAGCGCTGTCATGCGTACAAATCTCGAAGGAGGCGTATAGTCTCCCGGTAGGCCAAGCATTCCTGTCCCCTGTCCTAAGCCTGACGCCTTCAGTCCGTCTATTTCAAAAAGAGGTACATTAACTGCAGAAATATTGATATGGTTTCTTAAATTAATTAGATGCCAATCAAACGCAGGAGAATTAGTAAAAACGCCTATCGGGTTATCATAAACCTTTAGCTCTCCCTTAACATATTCTATAACTAAACTTGCACCACTCGGATCATGTATTGTATAATGCAGCTCTAAAAAGCCTTTCTTATCATCCGCCTGCTTGCAGACACGAATATTCTTTATACCTTCCTTAACCTCTTCTACTGTGGCAAAATTAGATAAAATCCAACTAACTACCTCCCACTGCGCAATAGTCTTTGAGGAATCCCTAGCTTCAAATGTTTGATATTCGGCAAAACCTGGAAACATCAGATTTCCAACGGCTAACCCTTTCTCATTAACGCCGTCGATCAACATGGGTAAACCAAATGCATTCATACCGACCATTCCATATTTAGTGGTCCAACTCAAGCCTTTTTGTGCGCCATCAGGGAGGGTTCCTTTAAAAACCGTATCTTTAGGTATAATAGAAATTGTGGAGTCAAATGATACCCCTTCCAAAGTCCTGGCGTAGAAAACATAGCCATCAGTAGTTTTTATTCTAAGACTTGTACAGGCATAAGAAACCGAGGTAAAAATAAACAAAAATATGACCCCAAAAATATATCTGGCGATCTTTAACATATCCCCTCCTTTTGGCCCTTTACTGCCTTCAAGACCAATTACCACCTTGTTGAAGGATAACTATTTATTTAGGTGATTATTTATTTTGCAATTTCAACTTCTTATGGTATGCAAATGTTCCTAATATACCCAAGAAATATATAACAATAGCAATAATTGAAACCAAACCAAACGAGATCGATAAACTTTGCGTCCTCCTAAACATATCTATTCTGTTTAATAAATGATACACCAACACTATGATGGCACAAGTTCTGCTTTTTTTAAGTATCCCGAAGCTCAAACCCCAAAAAAGAAAAACATCTAACAGATTGTACATATTGAACCCGAACTTACCTGTAAAAATAATTAATAATGTTACTAACCCAGCAATAAAAGCAAGTATGGCTGCGCTCCTAATAAATATAATTGTTGTTTTTTCGCTTATCATTGTCTCTCCTTTCTTTTTTTGTTAAATTGATTTAACCACAAGTTTCACTACTAAAAATCACTTGAATTGCTCCTTTACCTGAGGACGTGTAAAAAAATATATTAAGCACAGAGCAAAACTGATATCAATAATATAATTAATCACAATCAATATCCATATTACCGTATCAGGCGTCAATGTTACGTCAGATGTAAATGCTCCTCGCGCTACCAGATTCATTACAATATTTTTAAAACAAATCACAGGATGCTTCCAATAAATGGTTGCAACAGTGAAAAAACTAATAAATAATATTATTCTTCGAAAGTATTCATTTAAAAACAAAATACCTATGCCTGTGATAACCAGAACGATTCTTAAGAAAATAGAAAAGAAATAGCGGACTAAAATTATTCTTTCCGGCAAAGGCTGGAACAAAAAAGCATAGTGCCTAAAATCGGAATAGGTATTCAAATCCCATAATGCGTACGAACAGATTAAAATACTAAAAATAATAATTCCTTTTGACCTTTTCTTTTCCATCCACCCTGACTTAGCTGCCCCTTTATTTTTTAATCTCTACTTGTCAAAACGGCCCGCGCATATTCGCTTCGCCTGATTTTTCATGGTGCTTATTTTGACAACTATCTAAACCCTTCAATTGAAGCTACATTTTACAATGGCAAACCATGGCAAACTTTGTTAGCTGAACAATAGAAATGCTCTTATGTTTGTCTTTTTGATTACTAAATCGCTTAATAAACAAATCAAAGTTAAAAAGGATATCTTTAGCTAATTTTTGCTCTCGCTCTTCTGAATGATACAAACTAAAAGCCAAATCAAACCAATTATCTAGATTACTAGGGTTTCGCTCAATTGCTCTTAAAAAATATCTTTTGGCGTTTTCAAAATCTTCATTTAAATAATATATATATCCAGCTAAACAATTGGTAAACTCTGATTGATCAAGCGATAGCCATATCTTTATTTTCTTAATTAAAACATTTAACATTTTATGGTTATCAAATGTTTGCTCAGCTAATCGCTCAAAAATCATATCTTTACGGATTGCCTTATTTTCTAAATAGTTAGTTGCATGGATAGGCATGATTCCTGTCATCAAATAAAATTCTTTTCTTATTTCTAATAGATTATTCTTCATTCTATGAAAACTTAATCAAAAACGGAAATTCTGGAGCAGTGCTATTCATAGGCACATCAATAATCTCATTGACCTTATTCCTGTGATACAAAATGAGCTTTCTGGATTCCAATTTAAGCGAATCCGCTTTTTTAAGATTCTTCCCATAGATATCTTTTGTTTTACCTGGAAAAGTATAGTACGCGGTACGGTATCTTAACAAATCATCTTTTAAATCTCCGTCAAAACAATAGCTTTTATCCTCGTAAAAAACTAAAAACACAGACTTAAGATAACTATCGGTTAATGCTACAAAATACGGCTCTTTCTTTTTAATTTCTTTTCGTAAATTATTTACTAAACTAATTGTGTTTTTACAGCTATAGCTGCAAGGCATATGGAAGATATAAGAAAAACTTGTGGCTTTTAGAAAAGGGTTGCACAGAAACGATGGCTTATTTCTTGTATTCTTATATGCTTCGTATAAAAAGCTGTATTTTTTCCAGTTATTGAATTTACTGAAGAACTTAACACAACAATCCGGATATCCTAAAACATATCCGTATTTTAAATTATCAATCCTTGGCTGAAAAATAACCCTATTTTTAATTACCAGCGGGTACCATACTCCTTTCTTAAGTATGTTTTTATCCTTTGACAAAAATATATGCAGAAACCCGCCGGCACCTTCCTTGAAAGGAAGGCCCTGGGCACAGGTAGTAGTCAGACAATCTTTTCCTAAAACATTTGATTTAATTTCGTTTTTCTTGCGATGATCAAATACAACGTCTTCCCGCATATAAATTTTATACTTATGGCAGGCTTTTCTGAATTCCGCTAACTTTTTAACCGGGATCCAGTCGTCCATTAAAGGCTTAAATCCTAAAACTAAAGACATGTACATTGCCAACTGCATAGAATTGCCTTTTATTTCTACAAATTCCCGACAGAAGCTTTCTGGCTTATAATTGGAAAATAAAAGTTTGTCCATAATTTACGAGTTTATTTATTTCAACTTCTTTTGCACCGGCTTAAATTCATCCCAGCCAAAAATCAGAGGGTATTCCCTCCATGGGCCTTCGCACTTAACAAAATAGATACAATCTTTACAATGGGGGCCTTTAGATTTACCCTTAGTTACCCTAAACTCTTCATATTTATCTACGGTAAATGATTGTTCTACCATCTTCGTAGGAGGAATAAAAGCTTCTGCAATATATTTTTCATATCCAGCCATAAAACAATAAGGAATGGCCTCAGTGCACATCCTCTTCCCCGACGCCTTCCCCAAACGTATCGCTTTCTTTACATATGGCATAATAATTGACTTCTTTTCCGGGATGGTATCTTTATTTTTTAAAGCAGTTCCTGTAATGTGCACATATGCAAGTTGTATTTGATCAACTCTTAAACCAACAAGCAATTTCACTATTTCAGGAAGATAACGATAGTTAAACCGGCTGATCACTGTATTAGAAATGATGTTTTTTGTATATTTCCTAATATTTCTTATCCCCTGGCAGACCTGAGCAAAACTTCCCGGTGAATGAGTCAGAAAGTCGTGAAGATCGCTATTGTGCCCATGTAGCGACGGAGCGAAATGATTTGCACCCGCTTTTATGCATTTTTCAGTGAAATCAACGCTAGAGAACATTCTACCATTGGTTTGTATTTGTATCTCTGCGTAGTTCAATCTTTTTGCGAATTTTACAAAACTTAAGAAATTTGGATGGAGAGTAGGTTCCCCTCCGGTAAAGACAACCGCATCGCATTCATGCCTGGCTATGGCTAATTCACGTAAAACATCTCTAATCGGTCTTTTGGGAAATTTCTTACGCTTATCTCCCTGGACACAATGAAGACAGAAATTATTACATCGGTAGCCTATTTTTATATCTAGTTTTCTCATCATTCGCCACCAGTTTCACCAACAAAAATCACCTAGGCTACTCCTTACCTTGATCTTTCTGATAATCAAGCAGTGCCGTGATTGCCATATTGTTTATGACTGAATTAATTATTCTAACTGGATTCTGAACTAGCCCAATAGGCAAAAACAGTAACCAGACAATTGAATTATAGCTATCCCTATATTCATACTCATGTATCTTCCCATTTATAGTATAAATTGAAATCTTTACATTGATGTCTTTTCTATGATGAGCGGGTATTATTGAACCGCTTAAGACGCACAAGAGGCCTTCCAGAAAGCAAGTAGAAGAATTTCCCTCCACAACAGAAGTCTTACAATCAAACCATACATCCCCGGAAGCTAGTATTTCTTCGCGAAATTTTATATCTGACCTCATTTTATTCGCCAATACGGTTGATTCTGCAGCAACCACCCACGATTTATAAAGAGCCACTACTTTCTCTATTGGCATATCTCCGGTAAGATCTTCATAACTAACCGATTCCCTCACCACCCCTCCGATTTTTTCTTTAGTGTACCTAGCGCTACCGCATATCAAAACTCTCTTTTCATGGTTTGATAGCGCGTTAAATATTGCCATTCGCGCATCCACAGCTTCCTGGAAAACAGAAATAAATGAACCTCTCGCATCAACAATAACTTGTCTCAAATACGGAGCGAAATATTCTATCGGTGTTCCCATATTTGGCGTCTGCGGAGTTGGAAAAATATTAGCTGTTAATTCATCAAAATAAACATTCTCAGAGACTAAACAAGCTTCTTTCATAATCTGAAGCTTAACTGCTTGTTTTGGCAGCTGATTACCCGGAAAAGTAGCGCAACCCGAGGTAACTAAAGACACGACTAATGCAAACACAACAATTATTTTCTTCATTCGGTAGTCATCTTAATTAACATAAGTTTAGGAATGTTGCACTGGACTAAAAACAAAAATACAAAAAATCAAAGAGGCGGGGGAATACACCGACCAAACTTTAATCAAAAGTATTCATCACTTAGGACGTAAAATTAAATAGATAATCAATCTTTTCTATTCGATGCTTTCTTCAAATCCTCAAGAAACCGCTGACTAATTATAGCTCCCAACTTCTCCGCACTATGCACATCATTCCAAGCATTACCGTATTCATGCTTGAAATAATAAAAAACTGCTCTTTTCTTGTAACCTTCAAAATAATTGGGATCGAGATTAATGGCTTTAGTTAATTCTAGAATAGACTCATCGTATTTATGCTCGTTAAAATCCCCCTTCACATTTAACACCTCTTTTGCAGAATCAAATGATGGAATTGCCTGTTTTTTTAGCATTCTATTCCCTGCTTCCTCCTGACTTAAATCCCTTACTAATCTTACCCAATAATTACCAATGCATAAATACAGCATCTTTTCTTTGCTATTATATGAAACTTTTCCTTCATCATCCAAAACACAAGGATCATTTTCGGTTGGCGGAACAGATATTTTTCCAAACTGGAGGTAATTTGTTTTTAATTCATTATAACTACCATATGGAGAAGGATAGTAGGTGGTAATGGTAAGGGTTTCGTCTGCGGCAAAAGCTAAAGATACGAAAAATAAGATTGCCGGGATTAGACTTAAGTATAATTTCTTAAACATAAAACTTCCAAATCCTCCGATATCTTAATTTGCCTTAAGTAATATTTAATCTACTACAAGGTCAAATGACCAATTTGTGCTTAAAAAACAAACGCAGAAGCAGTGAATCTGCCGAGCATATTTCCCTAACTCTCGTCGTTACAAAACATTATATAACTAACGGTTGTATTGTCAATGAGTTATGGTGTCCGGCTGTTTAGTTTTGCTATGGTTTGTTTAGTGTTATTTCTGTATAGGATGGGCACAATTTGGGCAGAAGAATTCGCTTAGTTCATTAACCATTCGAAAATCTTAATAAAAACTTTTTTTGCAATTTATTTAGTATTTTATCTTTGTCAACCACATTTATTGCGTAATTCAGAGGCTCTGGATGAATGAGTTACCAGAATTTCTCCGGCAATAACGGTTACCAGAACTCCAATAATGATCGGTAAAGCAGACCTCATGAAATCATGCCCTGGCTGTATTATCAACACCAATAACGCTACCAAAATAAATACTTCTGCCATAACCGCCAGAAGTATCGCAAACCAATCCGGGCCAGGCACGCGATAAGGCCGCTTAACCTCTCTGTCTTTAATTCTTGAAATAATAAAACTTGGGAAAAGCATCAAATACGAAAACAAACCGACGACTAAACTAAAAGAAACGACGTGCCAAAATAGCTCTCCTGCGTTCTTGGCGATAAATCCATAAACAATGATCACAATGGTAGAAATAATCCCCGATACAATAGAAGCGCCAATGGGTGCCATATTTTTAGTCATCTTTCCTAATGTCTTGGGTAATTCACCGTTGTTAGCAGCTTCGGCAACTGTTCGATTCATTCCTAGGTTCCATGCGACTATTTCCGCAAAAAGGGTAGATGATATAAGAAAACCCAGAACCAGAGTGATAACCCGCTGCATCCAGTGGCCACTAAATGTAATTGTAAATACCTGGAGTATTCCGCTGGCAACATTTATTTCAGAGATTGGGATAACGACCCAAACCGCAAATGTTGTAATCAAATATAGTGATGCTATCGCAATAGCAGATAAAATAACTGCTTTCGGGATATCGCGCGCAGGATTCTTCATCTCCCCGGAAGCTGCGGATATAAGCTCGCAGCCTTCCAGGTTGTATATAATTATCGGAATAAATACAATGGCCGCGTTTAAATTCGGCATGATATTCGACATATTGATTTCGTTTGCAAATCTTCCATTCTTTAGAAAATATATTACAGCTGTAACAAGCATCCCGACTATCACCGCAAGCCTTGTAATCGTACCAAAGTTAGGCACCCATTTTGAAACCTTAAGCGGACACAGATTGATTAAAACAGCCACCCATATCATTATAATCCCAATTAATATTTGCGTCCAAAGACTCATATTCGGAAAAAACATATGCCCGATGATTTCTGCGATCGCAATATATATTGCAGGCACCCACAAAGGCAGGCTAACCCAGTAATACCAAGTGCTTCGCGCTGCCCATTTTTTCCCCAAACCTCTTTTGATCCAGATATAAATACCTCCTTGTTCAGGGTAAGTTGAGCCTAATTCAGCAGCAATCAAACCAAAGGGGAGAAAATATCCGACAATACATATAAACCACCAGGATATCGCCGATGGCCCGATAGCAGCTGAAGTTGCTATGGCCTCTACGCCAAAAATCGCGCAAAACGAAAATAACGTAAGATCCCAAAACCCAAGTACTTTTTTTCTTTCCATTAACTTCTACCCTTCGAAAATCTGAATGTTACCCAATTATCCCCTTTGTTACCCGATGCTTTTCACTTGGATGGGCACATTTTGGGCACAAACAAAAATGGCTGAACGGTTAAGTCCATCCCTTTAAGAAGATTTACCTAATACTATCAGCTATTTTCCCGTTTTATTACACCACGAGGGGTTATTTCACAACCTTCTTCTATTTTAACCTTATATATTAGAAAACGTTCAGGCATTTCCGACTCAAAATCTTTATGCGCCATACCATCCTGCACTCCTTTGACGATACGCTCCACAGAAAGCCCAATCTCCTTTTCCCGTAACTCTTTTAGGCATTTATCATAAATCTTGCCTTTTTCAATGATTTCTACCTTGCCGTTCAACCTATATCCAAAAAGAGAATTGATATCAATAAACGATAAAGAAACCTCTGGATTAACCCTTAGATTCTCAGCGGTTTTACCTATACTGTAATCGATAAAATAAATTATCACACCATCTATCTTTAATAATAATTTCGGAGCGGAATTTGGCTTTCCTACCTTATTAGCCGTAGCTACTTGAACAAATTCCTTCACTTTCATAACTTTTAAAGCTTTTTCTATTTCTCTCATCGTATTATTAATTACGCTACTTCTATTGTGACTTGTCCGGACGATTTACTAAATTACTCTCTAAGTTGGTAACAAGCATGGCCAAAAGAATCGATGCCCCGAAGTAATAAATCCCTATTTCGGTCTTGGCGCTTGCCAGGGCGCCCAATTTTACGGACACAATAATAATAGCTATCACAAAAACATCCAACATTGACCATTTCCCCAAAAAACCTAAACCCCGCAGAAGCCATTTTCTTTGATGGTCCATTAACTTTACAGACCAAATCAATAAGAGTGTTACTAATTTTACAATCGGAAAGATAACGGAGAAGAAAAAAATAATAAAAGCAAGAATATAATTCTTCCCCTCCCAGAGATTTATTACCCCCGATATGATAGAAAATGTATTGCTCTCCCATAATTTACGAACGGTAAGGACAGGCAGACGTAGACCGATAAACAGCAATACAGCGGAAGCTATAATCAATATTAATATATCAATCCGCTTGGGGTAAAGATGTTGTAATGTTTTCTTCAGTTCAGTTTTAATTAGAAACTTATTCTTATACATCTTGCGAGAAAATTACCACCGTGTATGGCCCGATACTGATTTTGCCGGAACAAGGCAACCCATCGATTTTCTCCTCCTTAGCCTCGACATCAGGAGTAGGATGATTTGCAAAATTTGGGCCGTATTTATATGAATCACTATTAAAGCGTGTTTTCCACAATCCAGCTCGCGGAAAACCGATGAGATAATCATCACAGTTTTGATTTATCATATTTACCACCACAACTACGCTATCAGCTGGGCCAAGTTTATCCCAACGATGGAAAGCGATAATTTTGGCAACATCGTCAAAATGATAAACATGAGTATTTTGACCGCACAACCCCCGCGTCACACCCGATAGATTGCGCCGTAGGGCGATTACATCCCGATACATTCTATAGATACCGTGTTCGTCATCAACTCGGGACCAGTCAATCGGGACTTTATCCTGGAACCAGCGGTCTTCCAGCAACTCTTGCCCTTCAAAAATCATCGGAATACCTGGCGAAGTAAGAACAAGAGCACCTGCCAACGTAGAGCGTTTCTTAGAAAACCAGCTATCCACTTTGCCGGGCCAGATCTCCTCAGGCACGCGGGCCCGGCCATTGGCAACCTCATCGTGTGACTCGGTATAAATAATCCGCCGAAAAACATCTAAATCATAACGATGCTCAATAGCTTTACTGACTGAACCCAGATCACGGAGTTTATCATCGCCTATGATGACGGCCTGACGAACAGGATGAACAAATTCAGCATCCCATTGCGCATTGAAACCTGCGCCACCAGCTCCTACATCTTTAATAACCCAGGGATTATTTTTCATACTTTCGCCAATGCTGATCTTACCGGGAAAGAGTTTTTGAATTTCCACATTGATCCACTGCATCAAACTCCAACCTTCAGGAATAGCGCTAGCCGGATTGTCATCGCTACCGTCAATGCTTTTAATATAGGCTATCATGTCCCAGCGTAAGCCGTCGGCTTTGTACTCCTCAAACCACATCATGACGTTATCGCGTAGATATTGGCGCACTTCACCCCGGCCATAATCAGGACGCGTATCGCCCCAAGGTGTATTCGAGCGATGGTCATTGTAAAAATAAATTCCTCCCTTTTCATTTTCACTCCAACCATCAAACTGCCACAAAGCAAGATCGCCTGGGCCAAAGTGGTTGTAAACAACATCTATAATAACAGCAATACCATGTTCGTGCGCCGCCTTCACAAATCGCTTGAGTGCATCCGGCCCACCATAAATACTCTCAACGGCAAAAGGATGCGCTGGATTGTAACCCCACGAAAAATCTCCCGCAAACTCCGCGATCGGCATCACTTCCACGGCATTGATACCCAGTTTTTGTAGATAGGGTAATTTCTCAATGGCGCTGTCAAACGTACCCGGCCGCCCTTCTTCTTTCACGTTAAAGGTACCGATATGCATTTCATAAATTACAAGCTCATTTCCCGTGGCCATACGAAAATTACTCTTACCCCAATCAAATACTTTAGGATCGTAGATAACTCCATTACCGATTGAGCTGGTTACCTTTCTGGCATAAGGATCAATACGAGTGAGAGGTTCCTTGGGGCCATGAATCAAATATCTGTATTCATCCCCTACTTTTGCCTTTGTCACGTCAACCGACCAGTAGCCGTTATCCTCTTTGACCAGAGGCGTTGAAGTCTTACTCCAGTCATTGAAAGTACCAGTCACGTAAACCTGTTCGGCATGAGGCACCCATACGCGAAAAGTTACACCCTTTGCACCAAGTATAGCCCCCATGCCTGGATGTTTTATCACGGTCTTAGCTTTTTCTGACATTCTCTCTCCCATTTTCGTTTTCGAAATATTTCTTTATAAAGTTTCTCTAAATTGGTCTAAGCATATTTTCATAAACTGATCAGGAAAAGCATCAAACAACCTTTCCGAATGTCCGCCATCCTTAATTATTTTCATGGTTTTGGGACCCTTTGCCTTGTAAAATAAAAACAGGCTATGCCTTATCTTGACTAGCCAATCTTTTTCACCATGAATGAAAAGTATCGGCGTGGGAGATATCTTATCAATGATATCGCGGGGCCGAATTTTCATTAAAGCTGGACTACCCGGTCGGATACCCTTACCCCGCCCCTTGAACCCAAAATTAAGTTTTAGATCTGCCCACATATCTTTTTCCCAGAAATGGAAATTGATACTTCCTAAATCTTCCGGACTGCTAACAGCAATCACGCTATCGATGTTCTGATGGTTGCTTGCTTCAACCAATGCAATCGCAGCACCCAGCGAGAAACCAATCACCCCAATCTTGGTATAGTGATTTTCCTTAGCGTAGGTAGTGATCGCTCGCAAATCTTTTTGTTCATGCGCTGTCCACGTAAACACATCGCTAGACTTACCATGTCCTCGAAAATCAAATACAATAACATCGTATTCTTTACTGAATGCCTCAGCCATCTTTTTAAACAAAAACGTATCTTTATTATTGTAAAAACCAGGTGCTATAATAACAACTTTAGAAAATCCTCCTTTAATATGAGAAAAAGCGATACGTTTCCCGTCTTCGGTCATAACGTATAAACCAGGTTCGGCTTCTCCCGCAGGAGGAGGCGTCGTACCATCGGGGAGATTATCGTTTGCGCCCTCAATCATTCTGAATTCTGTTTTTTGAAAATTACCTTCGAAAATTGATGTAGCTACAGATTTAATATAATTTCTGCAAATATCCAACTCCGCTTTAATACGCCAAAAGAAAAGAAACTGCGAACTATTTTTCCTACCCATTGAAATAGATTTTCTTGATCTAACTTTTTCATAAACTTCTAACATACGTTTGGCAGAAACATTGATCAAGTATTTCTGCGTTGTTGTTCTTGCGGCCTCCTTAATAATTTGCGATTCTTCGGGAGAGCGAGCTAAAACCCACAAAAGCGCATTAACAAAACTTTCTTGATCCATTTCATTGAGCAAGCGACCGTTTAGAGAATCTTCAACAACATCCCGTGCTCCCGGGGCATCCAACGCCACCACCGGGACACCGGCTGCCATGGCTTCAATAAGAACAATCCCTTGAGTTTCACTTAATGAGGCAAATGCGAAAACGTCCATAGCAAGATAAGCATCAACCAGGGCCTGGTAATGCAAGACTCCAGTTAAATGTAATCTATTTTCAAGGCCGGCTTGTTTAAAGGTCTCCTGGATCATTTCTTTCGCTGGACCAAGGCCCACGATCAGTGCATGGACCCTTGGATCTTTTTTTAAGACTCCAATCATACAATCTATCAAAAAGTCCAAATTCTTCTCCAACGCCAATCGCCCCGCATGTCCGATCACTAGAGCATCCGGAGGAATTTGATTCTGCTCCCGAAAAGCTTTTCCACCGCCCTGTGAAAAACGCTTCACATCTACACCTGTAGGAATAACTTCCATAGGAGTTTTAACACCTCTTTTAAGCAAGATTTCCTGTACACTTTCACAAGGGACGATTACTCGATCCGCTAAATTGGCATATCCGACAGCAAGCTTGACAACAAATCGTTTGACTCCCTCATTCTGAATTGGCCAATCATGCACGTACTGCTCAAACATCGTATGATTAGTATATACCAGCGGTATGGCGTGCTGCCGACTGAGGCGCAATGCCAAATCTCCCATGAAAAACGGACAATGACTGTGCACTATATCCGGAGCGAATTCTTCCATTAGTTTCGTTAAGAGTCCCGATGCCGGAAAGTTAACAGAGAAAATAGTCCCGCCAAATTTTTGAAAAGCCGGAATTCGAATAACGCCCGGTTCCTCTGCCGGCATTCCCCTAAAGTTCGGAGTAGCAATCAAAACCTCATGCCCTAAAGTTTTAAATTCTTCACTAAAAGAATAAATCGATTGCTCTAGTCCTCCTACAATCGGGAAATAGGTATTCGTCATCATGAGAATTCTCATTTTTTATCCTTTAGCTCCATAAGCGCTTGTCTCCCCGCCACGGATATTGCTTCATAAGAATTATGCGCACCCATGGCCAACCCTTCCTTTTCTAAATCTTCGACCAGAAGCGGCTTACCGAATCTAACTCTAATCGGGTGGCATTTAGGATACTTTGCCGTACTAGCCCATGCCTCAAAAGCTCCTTCTATGGCTACAGGCACAAGCTTTGCGCCCGACTCTTTAGCTAAAATACCAAACCCTTTTTTAAATTCTCCCACTTTACCAGTAGTACTACGCAACCCTTCCGGAAAGAAACATAAACCTTTATGCATTTGCAATACTAAATAAGCGCTGCGTAATGATTCCAGGAAATGCGTTGAATAATCAAAGGGAATAAGCCTCCCCAACTTTACGAAATTCCTTGCAAAAGAAGTTTTCACGAAAGGCCTGAAAAGAAACGGTATGAAGACAAAGTAAAAAAGCTGAAAATGCGGTCTACGCGGTAAACAAGCGGCAATAGCTGGACCATCGAGATCGCTTGTGTGATTGGGAAATAAAATATAGGCGCCTTCTTTGGGTACATTCTCCGCTCCTTCAGCCTTCACACGGAAAAACAATTTAAAAATCAAATAATTTATGGTTATGATAATAAACCGAGACAGCCATGCAAAAAAACCGTTACTGAAATCCAACGCCCCCAAATGTGCTTCTTTCGGCAAAACTTGTAAATGTTTTTTCCAGTAGCCTGGTGTTAAAGGTACCCTCTGATCCTCCTCTAAGGGGATACTTTTAGCCTCCCTCAGCGCATCTGTTATTCCCAAAATAAGATCCTTTACGCTAAAGGCTTGTGAGATTGCTTCATCTTTTATTACAACTCTAAAAGCTAACTGCAAACATGAAGCCAATTCTATCCTGCCTAACGAATCTATTCCTAGATCCAGCTCTAGAGAATCCTCAAGTATTACCGGCCTTTTAATACCGGATATTTCCTTTAGGCATTTTAAAATTTTTATGCCAGTCTCGGATTCTATCAACAGCTGATCTGAAACCGTGAGCTCATCTAGTACCGGAAGAGCACCTTCTATTCCTGCCCTCACTCTAGGTTCATATATTTTCTTAACCGCATATCTATCTAACTTGCCAAACAGGGTACGCGGTAGATCCTCAAGCGCAATAGTAAAACCTCTAAGCCTTTTATGGATAGGTAGCGATGGATAGGTCTGATCAAATCTCTCCTTAATGGCTAAATGTAGATTCACCATGGCGAATTTCCTGAATTCGTCAAGATCAGGCTGAATAACTGCCCAAAGAACTTTCGATCCTTTTGCCCCATTCATTCCAGAGACTACAAAAACACACATCTCTTTAATCGGAGCAACCTTAGTATAAAGCTCCTCAATGTCTTCCGCGTAAATTATCTTTCCTGAATTTAATATGATAACTTCTTTAAATATATCTTCGATGCCTTTTGTCATTTACTCGCCTCATATTTCAATTCCAGGGAATTCGTTGCAGGTGTAATTCTTACGCTCTTGAAACCGGGTAATTGAATATCAATTGGCGGTTCTTGAGCAAACCAAACTCCGCGCCATTCGATAAGAATATTTTGCCCTTGCGGTTTTATGGAAAGTTGAATATTGCCAAAATTTGTTGGCGCAGGACCAAACGAAATCGTTTCATTCTTCTCTAGCCAGATCCGTGGGATACCAGAACATAGAATTAATCGGTTATCTTCTTCGCGCACAAAACAATTTCTGATCATTAAAACCCATTCTGCTGCAGCCCAAACATGTTGCCCATCCCCCATGCATCCGCCGCCCGTGCGCGGGTGCACCGACTCCGGCCATTGTCCTGTAGGTGAAGCCAGCTTAGCCACTGCTGACATCAAATCAAAATACCTGGGATCTCCTGCCCGTAAAAGCACTTGGGCTAAATGTAAAGTAAGGTAAGGATTAATACCTGAATGGGTCATATCATGGAAAAATCCACCATGAACTAAACAATTTTTCATTAAATAAGCAGCTGTGTCTAAAATTCTTGGATCATTCTGTTTGAAAACTCGGAGCGGATAACCGGCAACCAAAGAACCGATTGCTCCCGAATCCAAACGCCGATACGCAGAGGCTGGTATTGCCAGTCTTTTTAAACGAAACTCTATCATTTTTAAACTTTGATTAATACTCTCCAGCAATACTTGCGATTGGCTTTCAAATAAATGAGCCCGATCATTATCCTTGTAAGCTGAACACAAAAAAGCCGCTGCTTTTAATCCCGCAACCGCCCAAAAGTCATCCCAATAATAAAAATCATTCGGACCCAAATGTTCGGCGCTAAATCCCGAAGGTAATAATCCTGCGTGGGGAGATTGCAAATTACTAGATAGAAGTTTTTTACAAATCCACTTACCCGCTTTTTGAATTGATTCAATCCACTCTTTTGGTGGAACATCCCCCGTCATCTCACAATACCGATGCATAATCCATAAAGCCTCGCCGTTAGAATCCCATTCGCCTTCCTGAGAAAGAAAATAACCACCGGCTGTCTGACGGTCGCGAAAACAATCCAGGGCCCTTCGAGCACGCTCCTTTAACCCAACACATAACAAAGCATCTAATATAAAGGCGGCATCACGGAACCAAAACCGCCTGTAAATATACGGCCCAGGATAAACTTCCTTGGGAGAATGCAAAATCATGGTGTGGATAGCAACTGTGTAAAGAAACTTAAAATGTTCATCGGGAATTTGCAATACACAAGAGCCTTGAATACTCTTCTTCCACGCGAGTCTTGCAATTTCTTTATAGTTTAGATAAGATTCTTTCTCAATTTTATCTTTCGTTAAAGGCACTGTAATGGTAACATCTTCTGATTTTCCTGCTTCCAATAAGAAAACAGCAGCTGCACTGGCCATACCGACTTTACATGAAACTTCTTTTTCATTCTCATTCAAAGACAATCGACTATAAACATCACCTCGATGATAATCCGAAAACACGTATTGTTCCGGAGGCTTATCAAAATAGACAAAATCTTTTCTATTTACTTGCCAACCCAACGAATCTTCAAGAAGAGTAACATTATTTATAAAGCTGACACCTTCAGGATTATAAGGCCTAAGAGAAACAACCAACCGCGCCTTGACTCCAGCAGATCCCATGACTTTAACCTGACAAACTGGTGCTTGAGCCGGACCTATAACTTGCGCTATCAATTTAAGCTTCAATCCCCTTGGGGAGGGAGCCACAGCTTCTAAACCGAGAGGTTCCACTTGATCAAGGTGGAATTCTGTAATCACGCAAAGATTATCATCCATAGTCATCTTTTGAGATACGCTTGGGCTACGCGAGGGAATTAATGGCTTACCCTCTTCTGGAACAATCCAAAAATCAATAGACCAGCTATCGTAATAAGGTGTGACTAGACCGCGCGGATCGATAAGAGGAAATTCAATGCCATCGGGAACGCCCAAAGCTGTCCAATTTCTATGAGTAAGATTAATTTGGGTTAACGAAAAGGATCGCGGAATAAACGCCTCATTTCTAGGATTATATTGACATTCTACCCAATAAGGCCAGACCCAATCAAGGTTATGCTGGATGGCTACACTATTAATCAAACCACGAGCATGCAAAACAACGCCTGAACGTAACAGTTCCATCGGAGCTGCCACCTCTGATGGTTGCGCAAAATTCTGTATCTGAGAGATAAGTTTAATAGGATCCAAAAAACCCTGTCGGCGCGCAACAGCCCTTACAACAAATCTCAACGGAAACCATTTACACCACATAAGATTAACTACCTTCTCTTTCAACGAAATTCTAAAAACCCACCATTTAAAGCAAATATAGGTAAACAAACCTGTTATTATCGTAGCAATGATTAAGGCTACCCAGACAGCTCTAGGCCAGGCGTTAAGAATACTTTGATTTGTTAAAACATTAATGCCTAAAGCTAAAAAGTTAATTAATGCATACTGGCCAACCTCAGCATACGACGATGGCTTGTTATGTTTAAACGTCCAAAATTTATTAAGCAAATACCCAATAATCCCCGCACAGATAAAAGAAATTCCTTTAGATATACTAAAAGACAAGAAATGAAATAAAATATAATAGATACTAAAGTCTGTTGCATTAATAATAGTTCCTGCAATTAGAAATCGGACAATCTCTTTTCTATCTTTCATATTTTTATATCTCAAGCGAAGACCTTTTACTTCCGAACTAAACCTAAAAACCCAACTATGCCGGCGAACACTCCACCAATCAAAAGCCAGAGTGCCTTATCTGTAGGTGCTCCCGTAAAAAAGCGGGAAACATCGGAACTTGCCGAATGGTAAGCATTAAGCCCGGCAACTAACAAAATAACTCCTACAACCAAAAGTGCAACTGATATACCTTTATTCATATATCCTCCAGCTTTATTTACCCTCTGCCACAAGTCCGGGTGGAGCCTTGTGCCAATTATACCTTTCTACCGCATCATCATATCCGCGCTTAAAAAGCCTCTGCATTTCCTGCTTATCGAGCATCTCTTTTTGATTAGACTTAAAGTCTTCTGGAATATACGCTAAATTATAATCCCATCCTTTTTCTTTCGCGAATGCATAAACCCTGTAAGTGTCCCCGATCATTTTTGCCACTCCATTGGTTTCAATCAGACGCGAGGTCATATCCACCATATTGTCTTCTACCTGCCGAGAGTGCGGTGACATATAACACAGGTTTAGAACATAAACCCTAGTTTTGAATCCTTTGGGTTCCGCGCCTTCCATTAACTGGTAAATATAAAAAAGTCCACTAATAACTCCGCCATCAACATGCATCTCATCATAACGCCTACCGCCAGCTTCAACTTGAAAATAAACCGGAGGAAGCATAGCTGGAAACGCACATGAGGCCAGAATTATTTTGCGGAACATCTTCACCGAATCAGGGCTTCCTTTGGATGCAAGCGCTCCCATATCCCATATAACAAACCCCTGGGCGTCAAAATCCGTGGTTCCCACATATAGCCTGCGCCCCTTCTTATGCTCTTGTGCAATCTTCGCCATTAAATCATCATCCACAATATCATTGATTTTTTTAGCTAACGGGGCTGAGCTAACCACAGAATCTCTGAATAGAATGGCAAAACTGCTCCTTGGTGTCACAACATCTTTAGTCGATATCGAGGTAAACAAATCCGCAAGCCGGCCTTCATAGTCTTTTCCTGCAAAGGTGGCAGTAGCGAGGATCGACCCGCTCGAATAACCTGTAACTATTTTAAATACCGGCCGGGAGCCTGCATTTGACCACCCTTTCAATAGCCCTATACCGTAAGCGCTGTTGGATACGCCGCCTCCGATAATAAGCACAGGATAGGTCTTGATATCGCTAACCAGATACTCCAATTTGCCTTCATCTTTAAAGGA
>JAPLLW010000009.1:0-395 GCA_026387355.1 Candidatus Omnitrophota bacterium | reverse complement strand
TACCAGACTCTGCCGCATCATAGAGTAAGAATCTGGCTTACCTCCATAGTAGCGTATATCCGGCACACCGACAACGACGGCCGTCCCGACAAGATTTTCCGGTACAGCATTGCGCAGGTGGGCGCACCCTGATGATGCTAAAAGACAGGTTATTATTATAAATAAATGGAACAATGTTTTTTGTCTCATTATGTCTTCTTGCCAATCAAGAAATAAAGCACCATGCCGACAACAGGCAAAACAAGTACCAGGATAATCCACAATGCCTTTTTACCCGTATCCATGGAACTTTTCAGGACATCAACAATGGCGATAATATCCAGAACAAAAACTAATAACCCTAATATTCCTCCCATAGCCACCTCCTTGTTTACCTAAACAACACCGGCCCAATT
>JAPLLW010000036.1 GCA_026387355.1 Candidatus Omnitrophota bacterium | reverse complement strand
CTTTTTTACTTCACTTACAATCGTCTCTACTTCCGCGAGGCAGCCAATACCGGTCTTGCCACAGGCAAGTATGCCTTTTTTCGGTTCCACGAATCTATAACCCAACTTCTTTAAAGACTCAATGTTGCGCTGGGTGATTTTATTTAAAAACATATTCTCATTCATCGCCGGAGCAATCAATACCGGGGCTTTTGTCGCCGAAACAACACAAGTCAATAAATCATCGCAAATACCGCTTGAGATCTTGCCGATAATATTAGCAGTTGCAGGGGCAATCAATACCAGATCCGCTTTATCCGCAAGCGAAATATGCTCTACCTCCCAGGTTAAGCTTTCCTCAAAGATCCCACGGTAGACTTTGTTTCCCGAAAGGCTCTGAAAAACAATCGGTTTAATTAGCTCTTCGGATTCTTTAGTCTGGATTACCGTAACCGAAAAACCCGCCTTCTTTAATAAGCGCACTAACTCACAGGCCTTATAAATAGCGATACTAGCAGTAACTCCTAAAATAATATTTTTTGCTTTCAACACGCTGAATACTCCTTTTCGACCAAAAACTATTTAATCTAAATGGCCTTAGGTGACAAGATTTTATTCTTTGGCCTTGTTTTTCTTAGATTGCACCTTGCCTTCTGAAATCTCATGCAGAGCGACAGTAGAAGACTTAACCTCTACCTTCTCTGTAACAAGCTTTGGCTGACCTTCGGCAATCTCCAAAGCCCTTTTAGCCGCTAAATTTACAAGCTTAAAAACCGAGTTGTTGCTCTTGCTCAATAACTCTTCCCTGTCCATATACTCCATCTTCTCACTCCTCGCAATTAACCCGCAACTTCAATCTTTTTTAAAATAATTCCCTTTAACCTATTTACTGCCGTATTTAAATTGGTGTTTTTTAAAGTATAATCGTATTTATTAACCCCTCTTAACTCATGACTTGCAAGCTTTAAGCGCCTGCTTATCTCTTCCTCTTTGGTTTTACAACAACGGCTTTTAATCCTCTTACGCAATATTCTAATCGACGGGGGGACAATGAAAATGGTAACCGTGTTCACCGGGTATAGCTTCTTTATATTAAGCGCGCCTTTATAATCCAGACACAATGCTATATGCTTACCGCTATGCAGCTTCTTTTCGACAAAATCCCTTTTGGTGCCGTAATAATAACCTAAATACTTAGTCCATTCAAGGACTTTTTTGGCCTTTTTAAGCCGTTTAAATTCCTCGAGGTTGAGAAAAAAATAATCCCGGCCTTCTCGCTCACCCGATCTTTTTTGCCGGGTAGTTAGAGATACGGATTTGACAAATCTAGACTTAAGACTCTTTTGCTGCAGCACCTTCTTAAGCAGCGTGGTCTTCCCTGAGCCTGATGGCCCCGAGATAATAAAAATTAAGCCCTTAATATTCGCTAGTTTTTTATTCACTACTCGATATTCTGCACTTGCTCGCGGATCTTTTCGATCAGACTTTTTATTTTAAGCACCGAGCTTGAAACTGCGATATCAAATGTTTTTGCAGCCAAAGTATTTGCCTCCCGCTGCATCTCTTGAGCGATAAAATCCAGCTCTTTACCGATTGCGCCGCCTCGGTTTATCTTAGTCTTAAAATTACGCGCGTGAAACCCTAGCCTATCCACCTCTTCAGTTGTATCTGTCTCTCTCAAAAAAGAAGAGCGCTCTTCATCTGTTGCAAGGCCTTTTAATCTCTGCTTGAGTGAGATTTTAAGTCTCGCCTTTATACCGCTTAACCCGCTGATAAGTTCGTCGACCTGCCCTCTTAAATAAATCTTCAGCGCCTCACCCTCTTTAGAGCGCGTCTTAACTAGATTATTTACAGCCATGCTAACGGCGATCTTAAGCTTCGGCCAGATATTCTCCGGCGAGACTTTCTGCTCTTCAAGCGTCAAGACCCCGGGCAGCCGTATTAAAGTATCCATGGTAAGATCGGGAGCAATCTTAAGCTCTTTCTTTAAAATATTTATTTTGGTAATATATTTTTTAAGCAATCCATTATTAATAAAAACATCCCCTCCCCTTCTATTCAAAATATTTATCGCGCAGGTGACTCTCCCGCGCTTAACCTTTGCCTCTATGGTCTTCTTGATCCTCTCTTCAAGCGAGAGGGAACCTTCCGGTAAATGCAAAACCGTTTCAAGAAACTTGTGGTTTGTACTGCGCAATTCGACGGAGATCTTCCCTAAAGACGAAATCTCGGTTTCATAACTTCCAAATCCTGTCATACTTTGAATCATAACGCCCCTCCCCTAAAATTAAGCCCAGAGCTTTCTCTTAAATTCCTTTTCAACAACCTCTTTCTTAGGATATAAGTCTACGATCAGCTCATCGGGACTAAACCAGAGCTTAATCTCACGCTCAGCTTCCGATGGATTCGAAGAAACATGAACTGCGTTCTCATAAACTCCGGAAGTAGTAATCCGGCCGTAAGAGCCCCTAATCGATGTAGGATCTGCCTCTTCCGGATTAGTAGCTCCGGCCAAATCCCTACATTTTTTAATCGCATCTTCTCCCCAATAAACTAGCGCCATAACCTTTTTACGATCATGCAGTTCCCCCTGCAAATATTGAACTATCTCGTTAAAAAAAGGCTTGTCCTTGAGATGCTTATAATGCTCCTCTGCTAAAGAGCGTGGCACGCGCACCATTTTAGAACCCACGATTTCTAATTTTGTTTCGGATAGCCGTGTCAAAATATTTCCGGTCAAAGATTTCTTTAACCCATCGGGTTTTATAAGAATTAACGCCGCCTCGCTCATTCTTACTTACCTCCTCTAATAATCCCTGCGATTCTCTCTAAGTCTTCCTGGGAATAAAACTCAATAAAAATGTGTCCGCGTTTTTTCTGCTTGCTGATTCTTACCTTTGTTGAAAGCCTATGTTGCATCTCTTCTTCTAAAACCGCCAAAAACGGCTCTCTAACAGACGGAGAAATTTTCCGACGCATAGATTTAGGCCTGCGCATTTTAATTAAACTCTCCAGCTCTCTTACGGATAATTCTTTTGCTATAATATCCTGCGCAAACCTACGCTGCAGATTTTCGTCTTGAACTTCTAAAAGAGCTCTGCCATGCGCAAATGATATGCGCCCCTTCTTCATCTCTTCCTGAATTTCATAGGGCAGCCTAAGCAAGCGCAGAGTATTGGCAATAGTGGTCCGGCCTTTACCTAGTGCCTCGCCGATTTTTTCTTGGGTAACTTGAAATTTATCTATTAAATGCTGATAAGCATGCGCCTCTTCGATTGGATTGAGATCCTCTCTTTGAATGTTTTCAATCAATGCGTATTCCAAGGAATCCCGGTCGCCTATGTCCTTAACAATAATCGGTATCTCTTTGAGCCCCAATGACTTACATGCGCGCAACCTTCTTTCTCCGGCGATTAACTCATAGCTATCGCCTCTTCTTCTCACCAGCAATGGTTGAATTACCCCCTTTTCTTTTATTGACTGCGCGAGTTCATCAATATGCTCTTGATTAAATTCTTCTCTTGGTTGAAAAGGGTTTGGTTTAATTTGGTCAGACTGGACATAAATAATTTCGTTTCTTGTCGCTATTTCTTTCTCAGGAATCAAGGCGCCTATGCCTTTACCCAATGCTTTTCTCTCCATTAAATTTCTCCTTCTGCCTTAACCGGGTTAACGTCTATAGGACAGCCTAAAATTTCAGCACATAATTCTCTGTATTTCTGGCTCCCCAAAGAATCCTTATCATAAAGAAAAATTGGCTTCCCATAACTTGGAGCTTCGGTTAGACGGATATTACGCGGGATTACCGTAGTATAAACTTTGTCTTTAAAATGATTTCTTGCTTCTTGAATAACTTCTTTGGTAAGATTAGTTCTAAAATCAGCCATGGTTAAAAGTACACCCTCGATAACTAAATTAGTATTTATATTATCCCTTACCAGTCTAATGGTATTATTTAGTTGCGTTAATCCTTCTAGGGCGTAATATTCGCATTGCACAGGAATCAGTACCGAGTCTGCGGCGCATAAACCATTAATAGTAAGCAGGCCTAGCGACGGCGGAGAATCTATAATAATAAAATCAAATTCATTTTTAATTTTTTCCAGCGCCTTCTTCAGGCGATACTCCCTACCAAGAGAACCAACGAGTTCAACCTCGGCACCGGTTAAATCTAAATTAGATGGCGCGACTAAAAGATTAGGAATTGCGGATGGCTGAAGAATATCTTTGATATCTAATTCTTCGAGTAATACATGGTAAGTGCTCTTTAAAACATTATGCTTGTTTAGGCCTATGCCGCTAGTGGCATTTGCCTGAGGGTCTAAATCAATAAGCATGACCTTCTTCCCTGCTACAGCAAGGAAGACCGCGATATTGATCGCTGAGGTAGTCTTGCCTACCCCGCCCTTCTGGTTACAGATTACAATTATCTTACCCATTGATATTCATATATTTACAAATTGTTTCACGGGGAACTATCCGCGTGGAACAATCTATTAAAGCTATAGCTATTATCTTAAATCTACGGAGATTGTCAAGTGTTTTTTGCTTCTTTTAAGATGCTTACGCGAACTTTAGCCGGCTTAGCTCCGGCCATACCAAAAAGCCCTTTCAACTCATCAGAAAGAACTTCGATTTTGACCTTGTTTCTGGGTAGCTGTAGTTGTTGAAGTGCCTTCTTTATTGCCTCTTCAACAGTTTTACCTTCTATCTCAACGCTTTTATTAGGTGTCATTTTGCTTTAGCCATTTTAATCTGAAAAGCCAGCATGAGCATGCTATTCACTAACCAATATAATACCAAGCCGGATGGCATAGAATAGAAAATAAACCCGAACATGATCGGCATAACAAT
>JAPLLW010000018.1 GCA_026387355.1 Candidatus Omnitrophota bacterium | reverse complement strand
GCGTGGAAATCAAATACAAATACTATATAACCACCGGGCCTTATGAATTGCAACGCTTGATTAATATACTGCTTGGCATTTTCAGTTTGCCTTGTATTAGCATGCCCTCCTACTGAACCATATATCCCCATAAATACCCACATATTATAAAATAGGATAACGTCGGGACCTGCATTTCTATTGGGAGTTCCAAGATTAAAGAAATCTTTGTCAGAAAAATCTCCTCGAAAACCAGCGGGAAGATTTTTAATCTCTAGATCTTGATTTTCGAGATTATATACTCTATAGCTATCGCCTGCGAGCGGCTCTATAGGATTAATCCCGGAACCCACATTTAAAACATTTGCTCTTGCACGAACAGAGAGTCTCTTCATAATCCCGCTGAAATTACGCGATGCTTCTGGGATATAGGTATCTAGCTCTGGATGCTCCCAAGGCATAGAGATAACTCTTACTGGTACCAGTGGATTAGATACGGCTTCCTGAGTAAATCTTGCGGCCTGTTTCTCTCCCCATGCACCATATGTTTCTTCGCGGGCCTGCCAGAATTTGCTTAGGTCGCTCTTGGCCTGGGCATTATTCTGCACATAATATGCCTCAGCCATGAGGCCTGCTGTGTGGGCTGCACCTTCGCTTAGGCCACGCTTTATAGCTAAGGCTTCAGTTAGTTCATGGATAATGAATGCCTGCATGAAGATATCATTCATCTCAACACCTAATTCTCTTAGCTTATTCTCTAAGGCTTGCCTGTTAACAATAATACCATCTGCTGTGATGAGTACGACCCCTGGAGCGGTGTTATCTACTTTAATGGTTAGCGTGGTAGAACCGATTACAAATGAACGGGTTGATCCATCTAAAGGCATGGTTAAGCTTAAATTCCCCAAGGCAACTGCCTGCATTACATCATCAGCTACCAAACCAGCATCCGCTTCCAGATTGGTAGACTTAGATGGAAAAGAGCCGGTTCCGAAAACGCTGACTGATTGCTGCCGTCTGGATTTTGGTATATATCCAACTCGCTTAAAGACATCTGCCTCAACTAATATATTAATAATCGCTTCTTTCTGTGCGAATGACCAAAGTCGACGCATCTGATCATCGTGAAAACGATCTAGCGGCACTCCAAAGCGGTCTTTCGGAATTAAATTCTGCAGAAATTCAATTCCTTTTAAGCTTAAATACTGAAAAAGCGGGTTATAATTCTCAAGGGCCCTTCTCATTTCGTTAAGAAGATCCTGGTCGGATAATCTATTTAGCATTGGACGGTAGAAATTATTTGCTGATCTGTGTGCCTCATCCCAATTTACCTTCTGGCCAGAGATAATAACTTCGGGTTTATTTATCGCTACGCTTACCTTATGAGCAACCGGCGCAGCATAAGGAAGATAAACTTGACCCTGATAAGCTATAATTCCTTGAGTCTTTCCCCCATCATATGCGCCATACCTTACATTTTGTAACGTATTTAATCCCTTGGCCAGCAATGCGCTTATAATATTTTTCATAGCTACCTGACTGGCGTTAGAGCCTTCCAAAAGATAAATTTCACTATTATTTAAATCTAATCCTTTTAAACTTGCTGCTAAATTCTGCGCAGCTGCTTCGCTATCAATATTCGCTACTAAATGCGTGCTGTTATCATAAGGGATAATAACTATCGCGACGCCGTTAATTAAATTATTCACACCTAAAGCAACGTTCTTGCTCACTATCTGAATTTGACCGCCAGATACTAAAGTTGGCTCAACATTTTCCGGCAAGTATTTATCTAATTCTAAGTGCTCCTGACGAGCCTGATCAAGAGCAATAACTACATTTTCTTCACTGGGCCTACTCGTTGCGCCTTGGCCCTGGCCTGGTTGAATAACTAAAACCAAGGCTACCTGTTCATGCTGATTTAATCCCTGCATTAAAAGATTAATCTCGTCATCTGAAGGTAGGGTTGTGCGGCTAAAAAGACTTTCTAATGCTTTTTTCATATTTACGGAGGC
>JAPLLW010000001.1 GCA_026387355.1 Candidatus Omnitrophota bacterium | reverse complement strand
ATTAACTCACCTTTTAAGATAAGGTCAGTTAATCCATCTTTCCCGGGCCTTAGGTTTCCATCAAACGCAAACCGATTAATTACGGCATTAGTCACATTACTTTCAATCATTGGCCTGTAAATTTTATATTTATTGAAGCTATCGCCTTCGTTAGTAATATCCACTTTATTTATAAACGGGGTTACGTATATAGTTTTGAATTTATCATTAACCATCGAGCGGGTAGTGTAACCGCAACCAGATAAAAAAGAAACCGCTATGGCAAAAATACTCACTAAAACTAGTGATAAAAGAGGTGTTCTTTTCATTTACTCTTCTCCATTACCTGCATGCGTTCCAATGCCTTTGCCGCCCAGGAAGAACTAGGGTAATTGTCTACTACACTATTGTAATAAATCTTAGCCGCCTTGTAATCCTTTTGCTTCTCGTAAAACCTGGCAATACCAAAACTTGCCGCTGATTCCTTTTCATTTAACTTCCCGATATTATCTTCGGCTTCTTCTGATAATACAGCATCGGGATGATCCCTGACGAATTCTTCAAATTTCTGTTTGGCATCCTGCATAGCACCCTGGTCATAATCAGGACCGCGCGATAACGCAGCGCGGCAAGAAGCAATCTGGAAGGTAGCGGGCACAGTCCATTCACTCTCAGGATAATTAGAAATTACTTTCTCAAAAGCATCCTCCGCCTCATAATAACGCTGCAACCCCTTCAAAACCAACCCAAGTTTATATTCTGCCTTGGGCGCTAACGGGCCATAAGTTGAGTTTTCCACAACCTTTGTAAATATTTCTATTGCCGGATTATCCACAGGCAGGGTTATACCAAAAGCCTTACGCTTATAACCTGAGATAAATTTCTCAGCTATATTATACTCTTTCACAATAATATCTTTTATGCGTTCAGAAAACGGATATTTATCAATAACCTTCTGGTAAGCCTTGAAAGCCTCGTAAAGATTATCCTGCTCCTCTTGAATTAAACCTATGTAATACTGGGATTCGGAAGCTTCGAAAGATTTAGGATAAGTTTTTATAAGTTTGTTGAACTCGCGCAAGGCATCGCTATACTTTTTCTCATCATAAAACCCTTTGGCGTAATCAAACTGCGCCTTAGGATTGTCCTTAGCCTCAGCCTTAGGATTCACCCACTTGCCGGTTTTAGGGGTCCAGATCCAGTAAGGATAAGCGAGATTACCCGCCCCTAAACCGAAAATAATAAAAAGCGTTAAAATTAACCGTCGCATAATATTACAACTTTATCACACGGGTTTTGATTTGTCAAGGCAAGCTTCTTAAGGTAAATTAAAGGTAAAAATAGGCAAAAGGTATCCGAATAAATAGCAGGTTGACATAAAGAAGAAAGGCCACTAAGAACTCGCTAGTGGTAGCAAAGTATGGGGTAAAAACCGGGAGGATCAAGTTGACAAGAAGAAGACTAAAGCCCGAAAGCGTAATTAAGGTAGCCAAGGGGACAATTACAATGTTTGCTAATACAGTAACAGGAGAGAAAATCTTAAAATAACAAAGAATGAATACGCAGGTTCCCAGCCAGGCTGATAAAGAGACCAGGCAACCTTCAGCTATGAATTTGATGAACTTTAGTTTTATAGATTCAAGTTTAAAGATGGTCTTAACTTTAGGATAAATTAGAATAATCGCCAGAACACTGGAAAAAGAAAGCTGAAAACTTACTGAAAATAACTCCTTTGGATCACTCAATAAGATAATCAAAGCTGCCAAAGATAAGGAATTGTGGATATTGGGATCTCTTTTAATTAAGAATCCTACCAGAAAAAATACCGCCATTAGCGTGGCGCGCACTACAGGAGCTGATGAGCCAGTTGCAAAGCAATAAACAATTAGAGAAAATATAGCTAATATATAGCGAATCATTCGTGGAATTCGTAAAATTTTAAGAAAGAGCATTATGATAAACGCAACTACCCCCACATTAAAACCGCTTACTACCAGAATATGCACGGTCCCGCTTTTTATCATTGAGTCATATATTACCGCCGGGATACCTTTCTTTTCCCCTATAATCATAGCTTCTAATATATCGGCAGCTAAAACAGAGAGATGCTTGTGCATAAGCTTGCCTATTTCTCCTCTTAAGTAAAGAGCAAATCTCTTAACAATAAAACCCCTATTTTCCCCTAGCCTAACGCAAGCGCTAGGCGCCCGGATATGCATGACTCCGGAAATATTCCTGCGAAAGAATTTTGTTGGACGATGGATCTCGCCGCATAAAATGGCTGCTTCTCCATAGACTAAATCGGGGATTTCTTTTGCGCGCACTAATATTTCTCCGGAACAATTATATTTATTTTTATTAAAACTTATTTTATAGGTAGACAATAGAAAACTAACTCCGTTATCATCGTATTCCGGTTTATCTAAAATATAGCCCCAAACATTGTAAATTGTGTCACTTTTGTAATAAATATACCTGGATAAGTGGGTTTGCGGCAGGAGATAAGCATTTTTTAGGTATAAAGAGCCTAACAAAAAGACAAAAACAGATAAAAAAACAATAAATCTTGTATTACTCTTTAGAGATTTTATGCACAAAACAAAAATAATTACTTCAATAATATAGACTAGGACAAATGGAATTACTACAAATCGCGCAAGGATAATCCCTAGGCTAAATGACAAAACCAGATAGCTAATCATTAGTTCACAAACAAGTATTCTTTTATTTTTACGAGTTTAGCAGCCGTAAGCCCCTTTACGCTTGTTAGCTCTTGAACAGAACTAAAACCGCCTGTTTTCTCTCTATATTCAATAATGCGTTGGGCTAACTTCTCTCCAATCCCTGAAATACCCATTAGCGTAGCCTTATTTGCAGAGTTTAAATTCACCTTGCCTAAATCCTGGCTAAGATAGGCAATACTCTCCACCTTGGCAAACTTTTTAACCAGGAAATTTATCCCAAGACCTAATAAGCCTGCTACCGCTAGAAATAAAATTACCTTGCGCTCTTCCTGGGTAAGGCTGAACATTATCCCTCCTAGTCTAATAGACGCAATAACCTTCAAAATCTAACAGGGGATAACTTCTGTAAAAAGGTGTCAGAATTGTTTTTCTTTCCCCTTGCTTACTAGAAAAATGATTCTGACCCCTTTTTACAGAGATGTCCCCCAAAAGAAGTTTGAATTTAGCAGATTTCTGGGTTATAATTAAAATATGGATAAGAAGCGGGTTCTTATCATTGACGACGATTATAATGCCGCAAAAGCAGTTAAAGAAGCACTACAAGATAAAGGCCTAATAGTCTTCTACGGCTCTAACGAAGAAGAGGGCTTAAGGTTATTAAGCAAGGTTGAGCCGGATATTATTCTACTGGATTTAGTCCTGCCTGGGGAGAGCGGTTTCAAGATTGCTCAAGGTATAAAAGCCGATCCTAAATACTCCGATATACCTATTATTGCTATTTCTCTTAAAACAGAGGATATTGATAAGCATATTGCAGCAAAAAGCGGATTTGTTGCGTATATGGAGAAACCTATTGACTTAAACAGGCTCCTCTTTACAATTAAAGATATTCTGAATAAATAAAAATGGGTTCACAATTAATTCTGACCCCATTTTGAAAAGTGTGTCCCT
>JAPLLW010000027.1:8552-10257 GCA_026387355.1 Candidatus Omnitrophota bacterium | reverse complement strand
TCAGCCATCATACCCTCTGCATGTGGATCTATCTGTTTACCTATGCCTAATGAAACAGACCTTTGTATTGCCACGGCTTCGGCAAGCTCATGAACGAGCAGGGCCTTCATTACAGTAGTATTATTTTTAATATTTAACCTTGCCAAAATCTTGTTCAGTTTATTCATATTAATCGTAACCGTCCCACCTGACTTTGAAATTTGTGCAAGCGGGGCATTTGTGTCATTTGTAATTTCTACCTTCACTTCTATTTCTACTTTGTCTTCTCTACCAAAGAAAAATCTCCTTGGATTTATGCCTGCTCCTGAAACATTATCCAGATCATCTGTGTTGCTTGCGGTTAAAACAGCAAATCTCATAACCAGGTCAGACGAAGCTTCGTTATTTTCTACCTCGCCATCTCTAAGCTTAATTCCTGCGCCGTAGTAAGCGCCTTCTGCACTAATTTTACCCGGAAGCGCTACTTCTGGCGTTACAAAAACTTCTTTAATAACCCAACCCAATGTAATCTTGGTTCCTTTTTGTACTGCTGAATTACCCGTAACCCCTATCATTTGATCTGTCTCAAAATTAAATAACTTCTCCCATTTATCCCCTCGAGTCTCAATCACCACAGAATCCGGGATAACTATAATATTTCTTAGCCCAAAGGCTTCGTCCGGTATATTATCAGTTAAACCGGATATAGCCAACTCTGCCTGCTGGTGTGCTCTTATGCTTTTAGCCAAATTCTCTTTAATATTATCTATACCCAAACCCTGATCATTACCGGCATCAATAGCAACTACCTCAATTCTTATCATGCCATCTTTACCCTTAACGGCATACACTTGGATTGTTCCGCCTTTACTGTGATTCATAATATTATTAGCTAATTCATAACACGGCCAGAATATAGCCTTATCGATATATGCCTGGGTTATGCCAGGAACATATTCTTTTAATTTAGAGGGAACTTGCTCAGCTGCAAATTTTCTAGCTATGGGCATTGAAATGAACTTATTAGTTTCTGCCGAGAATTCCTGGCTAAATAAAAACTGTTTTTGCTCTTGAGTATTTGTTTTCACCCTTGTGTTTTTCACCACCACCAGCATTTTGCCATAAGAAGGATACCCGCCTGCCCGGTTCATGCTATTTGAAACAGGATAATCTAGAGGCCTGTCAACTTCTTCTATAGTGTATTCATAGGCAGAGTCGCTATCAGCTAATCCTTGTATTCTAGCCCTGGTATCCAGGATAATCGTTGGATCCCCCGGACCATCCGGACGAATATTCTCTAAATCGCTTTTAGCAAATGTGATTAATAGAACACCCCCTGACTTAAGCATGGCTAATGCTGGAAGTACAAGATCGTCAGAAACAATATTATTTATAGTTACTAAATCCATGGTCTCGCCCACTAAGCCGGCAGCCTTTACTTCTTCAGGCCTGGTAAGATCAACCCTTTTAACTTTTTTAGTTAAATCATCAACCGTGCTTCCATTATCTATGCTTACGCTCTTAACTACGGTAAATCCCAGAGAAGTTAATATTGGTACGATCCAACCTTCAAATTCAGCCCAGGCGCCGCTACCAATATCAGCATAAGAAATTTCTTTCGGGTGATTAACGAACAACTTCTTAACCACGCTTGCGAATGACTTCTCCCCCCATGCACCATATGTTTCTTCGCGGGCTTGCCAGAATTTATTCAGGTCGCTCTTAG
>JAPLLW010000027.1:0-8504 GCA_026387355.1 Candidatus Omnitrophota bacterium | reverse complement strand
ATTATTCTGTACATAATATGCCTCTGCCATGAGGCCTGCGGTATGGGCTAAGTCAGTTAGATCCCTACTTATAGCCAAGGCTTCAGTTAATTCATGGATAAGGAATGCCTGTATTAAAGTATCGTTTATCTCAACACCTAGTTCTCTTAACTTATTCTCTAAGGCTTGCCTATTAACGGTAATGCTATTGCCTGAGATGAGTACAATTCCTGTGGCAGTGTTATCTACTTTAAGGGTTATTGTGGTAGAACCTATTGTAAATGTATGGGTTGATCCATCTGCAGGTAAAGATAAATCAAAAATGCTTGAGGCTAGTATTACTGCATCAGCTACCTCACCAGCAGTATTTTCATTAATCAGAGCTGGAAGACCGATGCCTAAGATGCTGATTGCCTGGCCAACAGGAAGATCCTCTAGATTGCCTTCGAAAACCGGAGCTAGCGGCATTCCGCTTTCAGCGGCTAGGGAAGCTAGAGCAACTTCTTGCATTGACGCAGCAAAAGAACCCTCTTGATCATGAGTATACATACTAATCTCGGAAGCAACATAACCCTCTTGCCATAATTTCTCAGCATCTTCGGCCATAAACCGCTCCAATAAATGCCCTAACTCATGAACGATTGTATTAGTGGCGTAATCAAAAGGTGCGCCTTTGCCAAGAATTGGAACCCCGATTTTTTCTGCAATGGACTGGTTAAGAAACATGGTGTGCTTTCCTTGATAAGTCATAAATAAGCCTGCAAACGGCATCTTCTCATCAACAAGAAGGATCTGTTGAATGCCAAAAGGTGTAGCAATTTTATTGGCTATCCCTAATAATTCCTTCTCATTCTGCGTAGAAGGCTGCTTAATATATTTACCGGGGTCGCTCTTCAATTCATCCATCATGTTGTGTCCACTAGCAATTCTCTTAGCCTGGCTTATTCTTTCCCCTAAAAATGGGATGTTAACTTCTGCTACAGATGAAACAGGTTGACCTGCCTCCTCAAACTTCCTTGCTTCTGCTTCCGCCTTTGCTTTATTCACCCTTTTCTGTACCTCAATACGTCGATCAAGCAAGGATATCTTTTCGTCAGGTTTTGCAGGATTAGTTGCAACCTTTAAAAGCTGAATTAATTTCAACAGTTTTTTCTCTTTATCAAGCTTGCCATTTTCAATTAACAGCCCCTGCATATCTGCCTGACTAATCTCATCCAGGCGGCCTTCATTAATTTTTTTAGCCAATTGTAAAATTGCTTTATCCTTTTTCATATCAAAAGCATCAATATAAGCATCGTTTGTCTCTAAATCCATCGAAAAACCTTCAAAGACAAATTGCGGGTTAGTTTCAGTAAGGGCCTTATAGGCCAGGGCCTTAAAAAGACCAATAGCAATAAGTTTATTTAAGGTAGCGCGATATTCGGACTCGTGGTCAAAGGCATCGCGGGTTCGCGTGAGTGATAAAGGAATCTGGATTACGATTCCTAATTTTTCTAAATGCTTAAGCAAGGGACTAGGGATAAGGTTAAAAAGATTTTTAAGGTCGTTCTGTGAATCTAGGCTATATCCTCTTACGCGTAAACCCTTGCCATCGATAACCTGCATTGGCATATCTTTTGTGCTAATTAGACGTAATACCCCACTTCTTTGCTCTCCGTTATTTTTATCTACCCAGTTCATATTTTCTTCGCTAAGAACTTCGCTCTCTACAACCAGCTGCTGCTTCTTTGCCTCTCCATTACTACCATACTCAACAAAATTTATTTTGAAATTATCATCTTGCGCAAGGCCGGCAAAGGTCTTCCAGGCGCGCTGGGCAAGCATCTTGTCTAGCTCTGGGATACAATTATCCGCGTACTTGATGCGCCTGATAGTAACCCCGCGGCTTAATCTATTATCGTCGAGACTACGCATGCGTATTAACTTTACGCTTAAGGGACGCCCTGTATTATCCCTGTTAATCTTGAAAGTAAACTCATAAGCGCGTTCGTTATTCTTGGTAATTACTTGTAAGATATCCACTCCTTCAAATATGGTGTATTTACCAGTACCGAAGAAACCTGCAAGGTCAACTTGTCCATCCGCAGCCTTGGTTGATTTGGCTATTAAGAGTGCGATCTCCTGCAGCGCGCCAGTGCCATTATCTCCTGCTTCTTCTACAAAAACCTTTATCCCTTCCCACAGTGCAAGATAAAATCCCACATTCAACTCACCGCGCATACCTTTTGTGGCGTCTTTAGAGTTCTGGGTAATCTCACGCCTAGATGAATCCGGCTCACTCTGGTTAAAAATATTACGCAGATTTTCTGCCTCCATCTGAGGAGAGCGCTCAGGAAGGGCTTGGCCTCTTTTACCGTTACTTCTTAAATACTCTGCGTGGTCTTTGACTCTTTGGAAGAAATAATTAATATCCATAAGTGCGCTTACTTCATTTCCTGTTTGCGGAAGGCTCGCCTGAAGCTTGGCAATCTGAGAGATTTCAACACCCTCTTTATCCGTAAGATTTACCGTATCTTTATCGCTGGAATTATAAACGACTAGTTCCTTAAGGTCTACATGCGGCAGATCCTGGGTGAAGAAGAGCACTAGAGATCGCACTTTACCAAGATTATTAGGTTTTGCCGGATTATTATAAAATTCCATTATATCTGCAAGGTCTAGGCCTTCAAACGCAACAGCTGTTTCTGTAAGATATCTTTCCCTGGCTTCATTCTTAAGCGTAAGCACCTTGTTAATCTGGTTAACAATTATTGGTGTATTCTTAGCTGGGTCTTTACTGCTGGCATAAGCAAGTAACTCGATTATGTTATGGATAACTGCAAAATGGTTTTTATTATATTCCTGCAGGTTGAGGATAAACTGGCTGATATCTTTTGCTGCTGTCATCTGCTCCTTGGAATTTATCTTCCAGCCAAAGGATAGAGCATCGAGTAGATGACTATCTACAGAGTCAAGCGCGATATCATGATTTGCGCAGAGCGTAAAGATATTGGAGAATAATGAGTTATAGAAAGATTTTCTCGCAGCATAATTTTCCTGGCCGACCTTTCTATTACTCTCTGCTAAATACGCAGGAAGTTTTTGCATAATCAGTTGTATGCGCTGGCTAAATCTTTCTAACGGGAGATCTTTCAAGGATATATCCGTAGCCTTACTGTCAACAGCCTCCTTAAACCTACTCACAATTTCATTCATCTGTTCATTGTATAAGGCCTCGATTAGCCTGCCAAATTCACTTTCCACATCGGAGCGAAACTCCGCAGGAACTGCATCAAGTAACGCTTTGTATGCTGTTTGCGCCTGTGCAATCTGCGTATCCAACTGAAGCCTAACTGTATCCCAAAGCGTTAGCGCATTCTTATCTAAATCTTCAGCAGAACTAATTTGAGTTGCTTCTTTTCTAATAGCTCGACTGATATATAACAACATCTGCGCATTGCTTCTAGAATCAAGATTCGCTCTGCCATAGGCATCTATAGCTTCTTTGATCAAACCTGCCTCAGTCATAGCTTTAACAACTTCAATAAAGGATTGCTCTTTAAACAGATTACCTGCAATATGCTCTACATTCTGCAGTGCTTCTATAAAAGTCTGCTCTGCCATATCGCTTTTTGCCTCAACCATTGTCTTAGCAATGAAGGTTAATAAAGTAACTCTCTCTCCGAGGTCTTGAATTCTACGCGCAGACTGAAGAGGGTGGATAAAAGAAGGCGCGTGGCCCTTAAGGAGCTGCTCTTTAACAATGAGCGCTTCCACCTGGATTGTTTCATTTGGAGGAAGTTCATCTATAGAACCAATCTCAGCCGCCCTTCCCTGATTTACTAATGCCATATACAATAAACCTTTAGCGCGCAGTTGAGTTTCATGATCATTTATTCTATCCAAACATGCTGCTGCACTAAAATCATCGCCTTTTAAGGCATAAGCTTTTACTAGCCCATAATAAATTTTATCCTCGCCAATGGTGCCGATCAAATTGGCATATTTAGTTAGGAAATTAGTTGTGTCAACCGTAAGCCCGGCATTAACTATCGTCTCTCCGATAAATATAAACGCATCTTGACCTACTTTCTTTCCGGCGAATTTTCCTCTACCTTCATAAATCATCTGAGCAAGCTTTTCTGCATCAAGCAATAAATCCTTGGCTGCAAGGTCAATTCCGTTCTTCATAAGAATAACTGCTACCTCTACCGATGCCTCTAACTTTAAATGCTGATTATTTATTGTTTTCACTAACAAAATGGCGTCGGAGTGAAGCTTTGCTTCGGCTGCTGCTTTAGCGGCAAACTTAATAAACTCATCTTCGGTCAATGTTCCGGGCCGAGTTTGGGTGCGATGGTTAAGCAGAATAGCTTTTCCAATTAATGCGCGTGCCGCATCAGTATCTCCATTTTCTGCAGCTATCTGCGCCATTACAACAAGGGCTTCTCCACCAACAGTTTTACTTAAAATAGACTCGACTTGCCCATCTAGCCATTGTTGATCTTCACCTGCCTCTACTTTCGTCTCTTTTGGCTTAACGTAAGTAGCTGCTGCCAGGGCAGCTGCGCGAACTACGCTTGCATTACGACCCTCAATAAATGGTGCCATATCCGAGTAAAATCCAAACTCAATCATGCTACGGGTAACATCATAAGCTGCCTGCGCTTGTAATTCAGGTCTCATAATATCAATTGCTTCTGCATACGCTAATGCCTTTAGAAAATATGCCTTTGCTTTTTCTTGAAAACCTAATTCCGCTAGCATTCGGCCAAGATAAGCAAAAAGCATCGCGCTATCAAAATGAGTGCCGATTATTTGATCCGCGGGTTTAGAAGAAAGTTTAGGAAAATTAGTATCAATAAATTTAGAAACTGTGTCTTCACTCGCGGTATTGGCAAGAACCCTGGCTACGCCTGCTAAGGCTCGATATTTTGCCAAAGAACTAAGCTGCGCTATTATCCTACCGGCTTCAACAGTTTGTCCTTCCTGGGCGAGTTTAACTGCAGACGCAGCCTTGGCCATATCCGTAACTAATATACCGCCTACGCTTTCTCCTACCTGCCTTATTGTTGTTCTGGGAATCGACTGCTTAGTCCAGTCTTCCATAATATCAGAATAGATTGGATCGAGATCTTTTGTGCGGATGCGCGTATCCCTTAGAAGAACCTTGATAAAATCTGCGTTATCCGCCTGCATCGCTTTTCTTAATATATAGACCAGTGCCTGACTTATTAATTCTGCAGACTGAGCATCTCCTGCTGTCTGCACAGCTAGATCAAAATATTTCTTGGCATCAGCTATTTTCCCTTCCTTAGCATTCCATGCAGCAATCTCTGCATAAGCCTTAGCTCGGATAACCTTATCATTAATGTCTTGTAGGTTAATAGCTACACCTCGATTGCTCCCAGCAGCAAGGTACGCCTTAAGAATATATAATATGGCTTCATTCTTTCTTGCCCCATTTAGCTTTTCCGCCAACTCTACTCCCCTTTTAAACATCTCTCGGGCACCCACATCATCACCCTTGGCTGCTAATGTCCGACCAAGATCCGCAAAAACAAATGCTCCGATTGAATAATCATAATTTTTACCCTGAAGCTCTGTAATTACCTTATCTAGATCGACTTGGTACTTACCCCCATCTTGCTTTTCTTCTTTATGCCCTGGCTTAACCGGCTTAGGTTCAGGCCGCATAGATACTGCCATCTTAAGAGCGATATCATAAACGCGGCTTATTAGAGGTTGATGCGTAGATTTGAATTTTGAGGCAAAGGAAAGCGCTAATTGGAAATATTTATCCGCAAGCGCATTATCTCCTCTTAAGGCCAGCTGATAAGCTATCTCGCGGTAGCAAAGTGATCTTGTTATAAAATTATTGCTTGCGATGACGGAATTAACAAATTGCTCTGCGGCTACACTTCCTCCATCCTTGACTAGAGCACTTACAATCTTATCTATACCAACAAGTTCGCTCCGGCTTAAAAGCGCCTTGGAGCTTCTTAATTCCATAGCATAGTCTAATGCTCCGGAATCAACCGCTTCATTTATTACATATACTAAGAGCTGCGGATTATTTTCTACTAATTTAGCTGCCCAATAAAAATAGATCTTGGCATTAGACATATCATTGCTTCTTGCATATGCTGCTCCTAACTTAGCAATTGACTGAGATAAAGGATACGTATTTGCGAGCACTTGATTTGGTATCGCACTCTGGGCTTTCGCAAATGCAACGGCCGCTTCTGATGACAAACCCTGTTTAGATAATATTTCTCCTATGTGCGCATAGACTTCTATTTTTATATATCTACTTTGTTCATTATTTATAACATCTGGTATAAAATGAACTTGATGAATGGCTTCTTGGGCATCTCCTGTCTGCGCGTAATATTCTGCTAATGCTGATCTAAGGGTTAAGATTTGACTCTCTGTAGGATGCTTTCCTAAGTCTAACTTAAGTATCCACTCACGAGCCTGATCATGTAATCCTAGCCTCCACAATGCCGCGGCAATAGCAGTGATCACCGGGTATTGATAAATAGGTTCGCTAATTTCTAAAGCGAGCCGTTTTGCATCTTCAAGTTTACCTGCTCGCACCCAGGCTTGACAAAGTAAAAGTACGGATTTAGTGCTATAAAGGCCGGTGTCTTGACTGTGCCATAAAACATTAAACGCCTCATAAATCCTGCCCGCATCTAACAGTAAACGCATCATCCTATCTAAGGTTTTCGTGCTAGAGAATTCTCCTGCTGCGGCTGTATTATTAAGGTATTTATTTACTACTGCCACTGCTTCGTCTATTATACCGGTTGCCGCCCTAGCCACAGCAAGACTAGAAGCTGCAGAAAAGCGAAACTGTGCATCTATAGCAGCATCCACAAGTGTATCTGCCTCTTTTGAGCGCCCGGAAACTTCTAATACGCCTGCCTTATCTGGCGGTTGAGCCCCAGTTGATACCAGACAATACTTATCTAACTCTTGCATTGCCAACCCCGGATTAGTTTCTTTTTCTGTTGGCTCTTTAACTCCGGCCTCGCGCATCCCCTCTGCCATGCGACTTGCGATATAAACAAAAGTAAATATGGCTCCTGTGGAACCCCGCGCAATCTCGATTGCGTTCGCGAATTCCTCTGTCGCTTCTTGCATCCGACCAACCTTTAGCAAGACATGCCCTATATCTGCTAAGGCCTTTGCCTTATAAGCATCATTAAGGAAATACTCTTTTAACAATGCATAAACTTCTTCCACTCTGCCGTCGTTAACTAAGGCTTGGCTAACCCAACTAAACATCTCTAGTCTGGTTTCATCGGTCTCATTTAAAGCATTGTCTTTAAACAATATTTTTGCTAAATTAGCATACCCTGCTTTTGAAACTATCTTAATAATCTCAACCCTTGATTTTGCCACATTAAATTTTACAGCGACAGTAAATATCGCGGGGGCAAGGTTTACTACTTTTCCGGGATCATCTATTGCAGAATAAGCCCGTATTTTTTCTACATTCAAATCAAGGCCGGCGCTATTGAATTCCTCTGCCTTTGCCATAGAAAGTTTCGCTAATTCTTTTTTCCCAGCCTGCATAAATTCAATAGCAAGGTAAGTAAAATATAATGCCCGGACAGAATCGGAAAGCTGCAAGCCTAGAACCATTTCGCCGACTTTCGAAAAGTATACATCCATCGCAGCAAGAGCTCGCAATGCTTCTACAGAATCTTCGTCTCCAGAAAATACAGGAGTTCTAATTTCTGTAATTGCTCGTGAACCATCATCATTCCTTCCTGCATTAAACAAGGCCAGTGCCTTATAACAGTTTAATGCTGTCAACACGTTAAGCTCCTTACTTGACCCAGACTGCAAAAGCTGCTTTTCTGTCAGAATTACCTGTTCTACCTCATGCACCTTACCTGCTTCAGCTAATTTTTGAGCAAGTAACATTACTGTGGGAATACCTATATCATTTACTTTTAGGTTTAAATAAACAGCGACTGCTCTATCCAGATTACCTGCCTCAATGTAAGCATTAATAATACTAGCGAAGAGTTGATCGCGCTGAGTTACCACCCAAAGCTCGCCATCTTGGAAAATATGCTGGATAACTCCCTCAGCCTCGGCCAATCTGCCTGATGTTACAAGACCTTGAACAATACCCATGAGATTTTTTATTATATCTTCGCGAACACCACTACCCTGAGAAACAATGAGTTTTTCTACCCGTTCACTTATATTGGCCTTTGTCCCTAACAATGCCTGTATTTGCGCAACATGCAAATTAACTACAGGGTTAGTTTGATCACCCGCTTCTATTCTTCCGACCTCTTTGAATAAAGTACTTACCTGGCCCTGCAATGAACCCTCATTAGACTCAACCTTTTTATTTTTACTGCCAGAGATTAAATCCATGATTTTCTTAGACAGACCGCTTAAGAATCTTTGAATTGTTGAAGCATCAATACTTCCTAGGCTTTGTACTTTAGTTCCTGCGGCTATAAAAGAGACCTCGATTTTATCCGACACCTCATAAGAAGTAACAACCTTTTCTCCGA
>JAPLLW010000034.1 GCA_026387355.1 Candidatus Omnitrophota bacterium | reverse complement strand
GTACTCATAAGGCGTATCCTCCTGTTGCTGGGCCTTACGGCCCGGTTAGGTTAATAAATTACGAGTTTATCAACCTAAGAGGATATGCCTTTTTTATCTTTGGGGCAATATCAAAAAGCGCGAAACTTATTTTACATTATGCGCAAATATTCAAAATAATTGCACAAATATCCATTAAATAAGCGACACTTTAAAATCGGCGATTCAGAGATAAAGAGATAGCCTGGTAAGATTTACACGGCTTATTTTTACAAACTTTGAGTAAGAGTAAGATTAAAATTAAAATTTAACAACAGAAAAACAACAGAAAAAATAATGCCCTAACTCTTTGATACATCGACACATAAAAAATACCCTGACTAGTATAATTAATCAGGGTAAGCTTTATCTCTCAATATGAAATTTGAGAGATTTATATGGTTGCCCCGTATGGACTCGAACCATAATAACAAGATCCAGAATCTTGTGTCCTACCATTAGACGACAGGGCAAAATCTAGATTTAACTAAGCTTTGGGTGAACCATGAACATTTTCATAATTCTTAATCATCTTCTTCAGGTCGCCGTCAAGACGACGGATATTAATTGATATATCAATAAGAAAAGCTAGGAGAAAGATACCTATAACCACTACGCTTAGAATTATAAAACCCATTTTACCCTCCTTACTGTTTAATAATTATGTTATTTAATAAACCTTTCTAGCCTCTTGCATGTGCGCACACTACCTAAATAAAATATGACTTCGAATAACCCGGGGCCTATAGTCTTGCCGGTAAGCGCAACACGCACCGGATGAACCAATGTCTTAGCCTCTATCCCAAGGTCACTAACCAGACTACGAAAACATTCTTCAATACTAGCAATATCAAAAACCTTTAGCGCAAGAAGCTTTTCCGTAAATTGCTTAAACTCGCTAGATAAGTCTTTTGTTAAATGCTTCTCGGCCGCTATCGGATCGATCTTTGGTTCCTCGAGAAATAAGAAATCCGCCCAATCTACAAAATCATTCACTACTGACAGGCGCGGCTGGAATAATTTTACTAAAGAAACCAGGTAATTTCTATCGAAATTATCTTTCTGAATATAGTTCTTCTCCACCAGTTGCGGGACTATTAAATCGGTAAGCTTCTCAGAATCTACATTCTTAAGATACTGGTTATTTATCCAGCCTAGTTTCTTTAAATCAAAGGTGGCTGAAGTCTTATTAACCTGTGTAATATCAAATAGCTTTATTGCTTCATTTATATCAATCAGTTCGCGGTTATCTCCAGGCGCCCAGCTTAATAATAACAAATAATTATCCAAGGCCCCTGCGAGGTAACCGAGTTTACGATAATCGCTGATAGCGGTAGCACCTGTTCTTTTAGAGAGCCGGCCTCCATCAATACCCATAATCAATGGGAGATGGGCAAATTTAGGCAATGGAAATCCTAATGCTTCATATAAAAGCATCTGCTTAGGCGTGTTAGAGATATGGTCATCTCCCCTTATAACATGCGTGATATTCATCTGTGCATCATCCACAACGCAGGCAAAGTTATAGGTTGGGGTTTTATCGGACTTAATAAGCACCTGATCCTTAATTAAGCTGGTGTCAAACTCGATTTCTTTACGGATTAGATCCTGCATCTTAATCTTTTTTTGCGGGACCTTAAAAATTATCGCCTCCCCATCCTTGTCCGGAGCTTTTTCCCTATAAGCTTTTCCTTCTTGAAGTAATTTCTCGGCATATTTATTGTAGATATCGAATCTTTTGCTCTGGTAATAAATTTCATCCCAATTAAACCCTAGCCACTCTAAGCTATTTAAGATTTCATCCACAAATTCCGGCTTGGAGCGCAATTGATCAGTATCTTCAATCCTTAAAATAAACTTTCCCTCTTTTGCCCGAGCGTAAAGCCAGTTAAATAAAGCTGTGCGTCCGCCGCCAATGTGCAAATTTCCCGTCGGGCTAGGGGCGAATCTAACTCTAACCATATCTATAGCTCCAATCCCTTATTTAATGCCGCTTGATTAACAGTAATTAACTCCGGTCTATCCGCGGGAGCCATCTGTTTGATGATATTTACGATATTTTTTACCGGGACAATCTTCTTTTTCCCCAAAAGAGCGCCTAAAGCTACCATATTCGCTACTTTAATATTACCTAAGTTAATGGCTATCTCTGTAAAGGGAAATTTTAACGCTTTAGTCTCTGAATTTACCTTGGCTAATGAACTATTTACGATCAAAATGCCTTTTTCATTTAGCTGGTTTTTGAATTTATTAAAAGAAAGCTGGTTCATAGCAATTATTACATCTGCTTTTTCAACACAAGGAGAACCGATTTCCGCATCTGAAATGATGACCATGCAATGCGCGGTTCCACCGCGAACCTCAGCACCATAAGCTGGAAGCCAGGTAACAAACTTAGCGTCATCCATTGCAGCCTGGGCTAAAACTTTTCCTATAAGCATTATCCCCTGACCACCTGAACCGGCGATAATAATACTTTTTGTCATTTAATCCTTCCTAAAGGAAATTCTTTTACCATCGTATCGCGGATCCAATTTAAAGACTGACTAGGTGAAATCCCCCAATATGTGGGACAAGGAGACAAGACCTCAACTAATGAAAAGCCTATATTCTCCACCTGATTTAAAAATGCCTGTTTAATAGCTTTCTTGGTTTTAATGATCTCTTGGGGTGAATGCAGCGATGTGCGTTCAATGTATTTTACTCCCGGCAATAATGCCAGCATCTCCGAGATTTTCAGGGGATAGCCCTGTAACTGCGCATTTCGACCTTTTGGCGTGGTAGCAGTCTTTTGATTTAAGAGAGTAGTCGGGGCCATCTGACCTCCGGTCATACCATAAATAGCATTATTAATGAAGATTACCGTAAGATTTTCTCCGCGGTTAGCCGCATGGATAGTCTCATTAGTTCCGATAGCCGCCAGGTCACCATCTCCCTGGTAAGTAAAAACGATGTTCTCTTTTCTAACCCGCTTAATTGCGGTTGCAACAGCCAGGGCCCGGCCGTGTGCCGCCTCTGAACAATCAAAATCCCAGTAATCATAAGCAATTACCGCACACCCCACCGGAGCAATACCAATTACTTTTTCTCGAATTGCTAACTCATCCACTACTTCCGCAATAATCCGGTGTAATATACCATGCCCGCAACCCGGACAATAATGGGTAACGGTTTTTCTCAATGCTCTGGGATGAGTATATATCTTATCCATTGTATAATTTATTTGCTTTAACGATAATTTCTTCTTCTGAAGGAAATCCGCCACCTGCGCGACCGATAAATCCTACTTGCGCATTAACACTTAACGATAATTTTACATCTTCGATCAGTTGGCCGTAAGACATTTCAACTACCAGATATTTATCTTTTGGCTTTTTAAACGCCTGTTTTGGGAATGGCCAAAGCGTTATCGGACGAATGAGGCCGACCTTCTTACCCTTAAGCCTCAAGGTCTTTACTGCCGCCTTTGCAATCCTGGCCATACTACCATAGGCAACCAGAACTAGCTTAGCGTCTTTTACTAAAAATTCTTCCCAGCGCTCTTCTTTTGCTTGGAGAGCTTCATACTTTTTCTGCAGCTTAAGATTAAATTTCTCTAAATCTCCCTTAACCATATAGAAAGATTTTACAATATTCGGCTTTCTATCCTTACATCCGGTTAAAGCCCATGATTTATCTACATTTTTTATAACAAATTTGGTGCTTGTGTTTAACGGCTCCATCATCTGGCCCAACATAGCATCGCCAAGGATTAGAACCGGATTACGATACTGATCAGCCAGATTAAAAGCAAGTATCATCATATCGTAACATTCCTGTACGTTTGCTGGAGCTAATACTATGCAACGATAATCGCCGTGTCCGCCGCCGCGAGTTGCCTGGAAATAATCAGATTGCCCCGGCCAAATGTTTCCTAGGCCAGGACCACCGCGCATAATATTCACAATTACTACCGGCAATTCTGCTCCGGCAATATAAGAGATCCCCTCCTGCTTGAGACTTACCCCCGGTGAACTTGATGAGGTCATCGCACGCACACCAGTAGCAGCAGCACCATAGACCATATTAATCGCCGCTACTTCTGATTCTGCCTGAATAAATACCCCACCCCTATCCTGCATATGCTCGGCCATATAACCGATTAACTCGTTCTGAGGAGTTATAGGATAGCCTGCGTAAAAAGTACACCCGGCGCGGATTGCCCCTTCGGCAATCGCTTCATTTCCACTAATTAATATTTTTTTTATACTCTTTTGGCGCATTTAGTTACCCATGCTTAGCTCGCTAAGTAAGGATAGTCCCTACTGCGATACTTATTTGTATACTTCTATGCAACAATCCGGACAGATAAGCGCACAGAACGCACAACCAATACATTCACCACCGGTTTTGAATTTTACCGGATTTGCCCCAAGAGAATTCAGCTCTTTATCCACAACAATCAAGCCCTTCGGGCAGACGCTTATGCACAACAAGCACCCTTTACATTTATTTTTATCAACAGTTATTTTGGGCATATTATTGCTTTTATCTTATTTCTAATTCCCTGAGGAGTCAACCCATATTTATCCAGCATAACTTCTCTTGTTCCGTGAGGGATAAATTCGCAAAGTAAGCCAATTTTAACTACCGGTTTATTAATTGCATTTTCTACGCTAGAGCCGAACCCAAGATCGATTACCCCCTCTTCAGCGGAAAAAATGTTTTTCACCTTCTTGCTTATCTCAATGAATAATTCCTTATCTATAGGTTTAGCAAAACGCGCATTAATCAGAGTTCCGGATATTCCTTCTTTCTCCAGTAATTCCAATGCCTCAAAAGCTGGGTTAACCATACTACCTAAAGCAATAACTGCAAAATCTTTACCCTCTCTTAAAACCTCTGCCTTAGCCAATTTTATATCCGGATTGTACTTAGGATACTGCTGACTACTAGTTCTGCCCTTAGGATACCTTATGACTACCGGTTTATTCAGCTTTAAAGCAAACTCAAGCATTGACTCTAGCTCCGCTCCATCCTTAGGAGCCATAATGGTTAGATTAGGGATAGTGCTTAAGAAACTTATATCAAATATCCCCTGATGCGTCACTCCATCCTCTCCTACGAGGCCTGAGCGATCAATGCAAAAGACAACCGGCAGATTTTGTAAAGCCACATCCTCAAGAATCTGGTCATATGCCCTCTGCAAAAACGTAGAGTAGATAGCAACCACCGGCTTAAATCCACCCTTGGCTAATCCTGCTGCAAAACAAGCTGCATGAGCCTCGGCAATCCCTACATCAAAGAATCTATCAGGAAAGGCGGCGTGAAATTTATCTAACCCTGTCCCTTCGGGCATAGCCGCGGTAATCGCTATGATTTTATTATCAACCTTGGCTAGCTCTACCAGTTTTTCACTAAAAATATCGGTATAGTTTCTCTCTTTTTGCGTCCTGTTTAAAGCTACCCCTGTTTGTATATCAAATGGTCCTGTCCCATGAAACCTTACCGGGTCATTCTCGGCGGCAAAATAGCCCTTCCCCTTTTTTGTAACCACATGCAGGATGCGCGGACCTTTTATATTAATAATCTTACGTAATGTCGGTATAAGTTCTTCTATGTTATGACCGTCCAATGGTCCAAAATAACGAAAGCCCAACTCTTCAAATAACATCCCCGGGATAAACAGGTTCTTTATCCCTTCTTCAAATTTATTCGCTAATCTTAAAAGCCGGCTGCCTTGCGGGCCGCGGGCAAGAAGAAAATGCTCAAGAGATTCTCTAAAGCGATTATACACAGGCAAAGAAATAATTTTATTAAGATAATTACTTATTGCACCAACATTAGGAGCAATGCTCATCTCATTAGTATTCAATATTACCAGTATATCCTTTTTAAGATGCCCGGCGTTGTTTAGACCTTCAAAACATAGCCCACCGCTTAAAGAACCATCCCCGATTACCGCCACAACTTTAAACTGCTCGCTCTGCTGTAATTTATCCCTAGCGCAGGTTAATCCTAAAGCTAATGAAACCGCGCTAGATGAATGCCCCGTGGTAAAACAATCAAAAATTGATTCATCTTTAGAAGGAAATCCACTTATCCCCTGATATCTTCTTAATGTCGAGAATTCCTTATTCCTTCCGGTCAATATTTTGTGCGCGTAGGCCTGGTGACCGACGTCAAAAATAATCTTATCAACCGGCGTATTCAAACAATAATGCAAAGCAATAATTAATTCTACCGCGCCAAGGCTTGAAGCAAGATGCCCTCCGCTGACTGCCACAACCTCAGTCATCCTCTGTCTAATTTCGGTTGCAAGCGCAGGCAACTCCTCAATCTTAAGCTTTCTTAAATCCTGCGGGGAATTAATACCATCTAATAGCATTGATTATTTTCCTTCTTCTTTGTCCTCAAACTTCTCAAGTGAATATTTCCCATCTTTTTTCATTAATGATTCAACTTTGCGCCCTGCCTCTTCCAGTATCTGTGAACAGCTCTGCGCAAGCTTAATTCCCTCTTCGTATTTCTTAAGCGAATCCCCTAACGTAAGTTTACCGCTGGAAAGTTCTTCTACGATTTTCTGTAATCTTTTTACATCATCTTCAAATGACAGCTTTTCTTTCATTCTTAATTACCTCCTCAATCTTACTAATAAAAGCCCCTGAGCCTAGAATTGTTTTTACCTTATCCCCGGATCTTATCTGCGAGAAACTTTTTACTACGGAATCATCGGCTAAAAGCACGGTTAAGCTGTATCCACGTGACAATACCGCTAAAGGACTCAAGGCCTCTAGCCTTTGTACAAACGAAAGCGCCCTCTGGCGATAAAGGGTTAAGAACTGACGCATATTATTATTTAACCCACTTGCAAGCTCATCAAGAAACTGCTCTTTTTCCTGCAAGCGGTCTTGCGGACTCTTAATCGCATGCCTTAAAGCAGTAAGATTATTTTTTAGAATCCCGATTGAATCTGTTATAGCAAAATTCATATCTTGCCTTTGATTATCAATCTCGGTTAATAAATTATTTATCTTATCCACGATAATCTTAGCTGCTGCTGTCGGAGTTTCTACAAAAATATCCGCCACAAGGTCACATAGGCTTGTGTTTATCTGATGCCCTACTGCTGAGATTATCGGTAGCTTGGAATTAAATACTGCCCTAGCCACCACCTCTTCATTAAATGCCCAGAGGTCTTCTGTGCTCCCTCCTCCTCGGCTGACAATAATCAGATCAACCTTATTGTATTGATTTAGCTCTTCGATTCCCTTGGCTATATCCTGGGCTGCGCTATCTCCCTGCACAGCCGCAGAACGAATAACCACATCTACGCAAGGAGCCCCCTTTTTTAATATTCCCAAAATATCACGGACAGCTGCACCAGCTGCTGATGTAACTATTCCCAACCGAAAAGGCATAAAAGGGAGTGCCTTCTTATGCGCTGCATCAAATAACCCTTCTTTAAATAGCTTCTCTTTGAGCTGCTCAAAAGCAAGCTGTCTAGCGCCAATGCCCTTAGGCTCCGCCTTCTCCACAATCAACTGATACTGACCGCGCGGACCGTATACATCAATTTTACCAAAACAGATTACCTTCTGGCCATCTTGAAGTTTAAATTTCAACTCACGGTTTGCCCGCATGAACATCGCGGCATTTAATACCGCTTGATTATCCTTGAGAGAAAAATAAAAGTGCCCTGAGCTGGCTGCTTTAAAGTTTGAGACCTCACCTTCAACCCAGACCCCCAGGCCAAAGGTATTCTCAAAGATAACGCTTATCTCTTGGGTAATCTGTGAAACAGTATAAATATGTTTATTTTCCAATGACATTATTATCGACGCTTGCTTGCGGTTTTTTCTTTAAAATAATCAGGTTGACTGAATATGGGTTAACGGTTAGTTCTTCTTGATAGGTATTAACTAAATTTAGCTCTTTTTCGAGTGCGGGCTTAAATTCGCAGTTAAGGCTGCAAGACAAGTCAGCGGTAAAGCGGCTATATAAGTAGTCGCCTTTAATATTCTTGAGATTAATCTTGATAATACGTTTGGTAGATTCAAATTTCTTAGCTAAATCAGATAATTCCTGAGCTTTTTTGAATAGTGCTTTAATTTTATTTGAGGCATGCAGGGCTTGAGGATCTATACTATGCGCGATAAGCTTAGGTAATTCATCGGAGCGAACAATATTTAATATAAACTTTATCTCTGATGGAGAAAAATTAATAATATTTGATGAAATATAGTTACTCGCTATCTCCGGGTCAATATAGTTGTAGATTAAAATTTCCAGGCTATCTCCTGACTTAGTTAGAAGCGCTCCCGCAAATTCATCGTTAAGTTTTACGGAATACATATCCGGGCCCAACTCTTTAAGCATCTTGAAAACGTTAAAACTAACCTTGGCGCCTACCTTATAAGCCTGCTTACCGGAGGTATAATAAAATACCCCCACGTTCCTATTTACGCTCTCTTTATTATTCTGAAAATCTTCTAAGGAAAAATAAATCTGGTTATCAATACCTGCCTCACACATACCCTTTATACGCGCGGGGATGTAACTTGCGCTAATATAGGATTTCTCCCTGCGCGCAGGAAGAACGTTTGCATCACGATCATAATTCCACTCATCAATAATTAAGGGAGTATTATTATCCAATCTAAAATAGGATAACCAATCACGAATCAACTTAATCGAATCTTTTTTATATATCGTACTTTCGCTTTCCGCTCTGGAATCAGAAGAAAAGGCGTGCCAGGTAACAAAATCTAGCGGTAAGTGATTATAGTCACAGTATTTTATTAGTTGATAAATGAGGCTTTTCTCTGGAGTAAAAGGGGTGTTCCCCTCGATACTATGGAACCACCAGCTTGTTCCCGGCCCACCCACTGGGATATGTATCTTGTATTGAGATTCTAGTTCCTTTATGCTCTCGCTAACTAACCGGTAAATATTTAAATACTCTTGCTGTCTGCCTAAAAAGAAATCTTCAAGATCCGGGGCATTCCAGACTTCATACCAAATATTATATTTCTTTTCACAGCTTAAATCCTTAATTCTGTTCTTTATGAGCTCCTTATACGCTGCTAAATCAACCGGTGCACCCTTTCCATCTAAAATCCTTCCCATCCCCTGCGGAGTACCAAAGATATTCAGTAAAACTGTTCCTCCTGCATCTGAAACATTCTTAATAACTACTTCGTAATTAGCTAGAATCTTGGTCTCGGCTTCTTTATCTTTTGCAAACTGCGAGATTTCCCAAAGATTATATTGCAAGCGGTAAAAACCTTTAAACCCTATGTCTTTTTGCCACGACTCTAAGGCCTCTTTAGAAGCAAGCCCTTGAGGCCAAGCACTATCCTGATAAAACCCGCGGCCACTTAAATTAATATTCGGCTTGAAAATATTAGGTGTGGGCATTGTTGCCGAACTAAGATCCAAAGCCAACTCTAGATCATCGGGAGATTGAGCAAAAGTAAGCGACCAGCCTATTGTTAGCGCTAAACAAATAGGTATAGTTAGAATGGCTCTCTTCACTTAATAAAATCCTTCTGCACCCTTATAATTGAATGCGCACGTCCTGTTTTATCATCTATATCTAATACCGCCCCGCATAACTTTATATTCTCGCTAGCCACTTCAAACTTTACCGGGATAGAAGTGAGAAATCGCTCTAAAACATTTTCTACGCACCTACCAATGACCGAATCATACGGACCGGTCATACCTGCGTCCGTTAGATATGCTGTCCCCTGCGGGAGTATCCTCTCATCAGCAGTCTGAATATGCGTATGCGTCCCTAAAACAGCCGAGGCCTTGCCATCGAGATACCAACCTAAAGCCACCTTTTCAGAAGTCGCTTCAGCATGGATATCAACAATAATTATTTTTGTCTCTTTTCGCAAGGCTTCCACGGCAACAGAAACAGACTTAAACGGACAATCCAGCGCTTCCATAAAAACCCGGCCGTTAACATTGATTACCCCGATCTTTTTACCGTCCCGGCTCTTAAATACCGCGCTTCCTCGACCCGGAGAGCCAGTTGGATAATTAATCGGACGCAGAATCCTCTCTTCCTGATTAATCAGTTCAAATATATCCCTCTTCTTCCAGATGTGGTCGCCTGAAGTAAGCAGATCTACACCAGAGGAGAACAATTCTTCAGCTACCTTATGCGTGATACCTGAACCACCTGAGGCATTCTCAGCATTGGCAATCACAAAATCAAGGGCATGCTCTTCTTTTAACAGAGGGAGCAATTTATTAATTGCCTCTCTGCCAGGTGAACCGACAATATCTCCAATAAATAGTATCTTCATTTTGCGTATTCGATTGATCTAGTTTCTCTAATCACGGTTACTTTAATCTGGCCTGGATATTCCATTCCCTCCTCGATCTTCTTGCGGATTTCTCTGGCCATATTATTTGCTTCGCCATCAGAGACCTTATCCGGCTGCACAATTACGCGGATCTCACGGCCCGCCTGAATAGCAAAAGACTTTTCTACGCCCTTAAAAAGATTTGCGATCGATTCTAATTTCTCTAATCGCTTAACATAAGTTTCAAGGGTCTCCCTGCGCGCACCTGGACGCGCAGCACTTATTGCATCTGCGGCAATCGCTAAAACCGCATAGATACTTTGCGCAACAACCTCTTCGTGATGTGCCTCAATAGACATAACTACTTCCGCAGACTCACCGTATTTTTTAGCCAGCTCTGCGCCGATCTTGGCGTGCGTGCCTTCTACCTGGTGGTCAACAGCCTTACCAATATCATGCAATAAACCAATGCGCCGGGCTAGTTTAAAATCGAGCCCCAACTCAGAAGCCATAGACCCCAACAAGAAAGATGCTTCTTTTGAATGCTGCAATGCATTCTGCCCAAAGCTGGTCCGGTATTTAAGCCGGCCGAGTAATTTAATTATCTCCGGGTGTAAATTATTCACGCCTACCTCAAATGCAGCGCGTTCACCTTCTTCACGAATTTTCTCATCCATCTCTTTCTTGGTCTTTTCAACAATCTCTTCAATTCTCCCCGGGTGAATTCTGCCATCTGTAAGAAGTTTCTCCAAGCTAAGTCTAGCGATTTCTCTGCGCACAGTGTCAAACGCAGAGATAGTCACTGCCTCAGGAGTATCGTCAATAATTACATCAACTCCTGTGGCCATCTCAAAGGCGCGGATATTCCTTCCCTCGCGCCCTATCACGCGGCCCTTCAGCTCATCATTAGGCAAAGTCACAACGCTCACCGTAGACTCAACAGTATGTTCTGCAGCACATTTTTGTATCGCAAGGCTCAATATTTCTCTGGCCTTCTTGTCAGAAAGTGCGCGCACCTCTTCTTCTTGTTTTTTAATTAATGCTGCTTTTTCATTGTTTAACTCTTCGCTAAGCCGATTAAGCAAGATCTGTTTTGCCTCTTCTGCTGACAAAGATGAAATTTTCTGTAATCTTTCTTTTTCTTCTCCGATAAGCGCGTGCAGCTGAGTATCTTTTAATTTTATTGCCTCTTCCTGTTTTCTTATATTTTCGTGTTTTGATTCGATCTCTTTTTCTTTCTTCTCCATCAGGTCCAGACGCCGATCAATATTCTCTTCCTTTTGAGTCAACCTTCGCTCCATATTGGAGATCTCTTGCCTCCTATCTTTTGTCTCGCGGTCAAAATCCTGTCGCATACGATACAAAAGATCCTTTGCCTCGAGTTCTGCTTCCCTACGTTTATCTTGAACCTCTTTCCTAGCCTCATCCAGAATATGCACTGCCTTAGCCTCGGCGTCCTGAATCTTCTTCTCCGCAACATATTTCCTTAAAACATAGCCTACCCAAAGAGCGACGCAGGCGACAACAAAAGTCACAATAATGTTTAATAACATGGTCTACCTCCTTAAACAAACTAGCTTCTTAAATACAATTTTGTTAGAAAAAAGTGTGGCTTTAGGCGAAAATCACCTTTTTGACACTTACATCGTGGATGGTGGTGGGAACAACTGGTAAGATTTGCAAATTATATGCCAAGCCAATAGAAGGAGTATCCTTAGGGATCTTACTCAGGAAACGGTCATAATAACCTTTCCCGCGGCCCAGGCGGTTACCTTGCTTATCAAAGGCAACTCCGGGGGCAATCACTAAATCCAAATCCTTAAGACCAATAAAACGACTGGTTACAGGCTCAAATACTCCATAAGGGCCCTTCTTAAGATGCGCGTGGCTATCTAACATAGCTGGCCTTAAAGACGCTCTATTTTTCACACAAACTGGCACGGCAATAATCTTACCTAATTGTTTAGCTGTTTCTATCATCTCTCTTGTTTCCACCTCGCCATCCATGGCGATATAAAACATAATCTTTTTTGCTTTTTTAAAATTCGAGTCCTTTAAAAGTTTCTCTTTAATTAACCTGCTTTTTTGTTTACGATCCTCCTCTTTCTGTCTTTTAAGTTTCATCAAGATTTTACTACGCAATTCCTTTTTTGTCAATGGTTCGACTGTGCTCGCCATTGGCTCTGGTTTCTTCATCTTACAGACACTTCTCGCCTTCGTGCTTATGCTCTTTAAACTCAAAAGGTACGGGAAGACCTTGTTTAGTATAATAATCCTTTAATGCCGAACGCAAGGCCTCTTCAGCCAAAACCGAACAATGCATTTTAACTGGAGGTAAACCACCCAGGGCCTCAGCAACAGCCTTATTAGTGATATTTAAGGCATCTGCAATAGTCTTACCCTTAACCATCTCTGTAACCATTGAACTAGTTGCAACAGCTGCTCCGCAGCCAAATGTCTTAAACTTAACATCAACAATTGTTTCTCCCTCAATCTTGATAAACATCTTCATCACATCGCCGCAGATAGGGTTACCGACGGTACCGATACCACTGGCATCCGCTATCTCTCCAACGTTACGCGGATTCATGAAGTGGTCCATTACTTTTTCGCTATAAGGTAGTTGTGCGGTCATATTATTTATTAAGTATTAACTTATGCGGTTTCCCGGACTTCTTAAAATCTTTTGGGCTTTGGATTTCTTTTAAAGACTCCAGTTGATTCTTTTTCTCCAGCTCCTTGTATATCAAAACCCAGGCGCAATCTTTATCGCTATCTACTTCGCATTTCCCTTTATTCATCCCTCCGCAAGGCCCATTTAAAAGGCCTTTTGCGCAAAGGGTGATCGGACAAATGCCGCCGGTTTTGCCTAAAACACATTCTGCGCAGAGAGAACACTTCTCGTAGAAATCGCCTTTTGCGTCCATCACTGCGCCAAAAAGCGTGTTGCAGGCAGGTAAGACCATTAAATTAAATCTATCATTATCTTTAACTGATTGTATCCCTAAACCGCAGGCTAAAACCAAAACCGCATCGGCGGTACGCAGTTGAGACATATTCTTAGCTAATTCTGTCTTTAGCTTTGCGGCAACGCATGGCGCAGATGGAATACAATAACCTACAACCGTCTTGCCTTGGGCCTCCAGATCCTGCTTCATCTTTAATACTTCCGGCTCGCCGCCTGTTTTACAGGTAGTAGCGCATTCTCCGCAGCCAACTAGAAATATTTTGGAGTAGTTTTTTAAGCTATCTATAATGTCTTTAATGGGTTTTAGCTCTGAAATAATCATGTTAGAATTTTACCACTTTTTGAGGCATGTAGCAAGAAAAAATGGCTTGAAATCGCTTTTCCAATCAAGCGGGTCCTGCCTGCTGATCCACCCCATCCGTGCTCAGCATTCGCCTGCGCGCGGATGGGGTGGATCAGCAGGCACCCGCTCTTCTGTATTATTTAATATTACATCTGCCTTGTTCTACTTCTTACTCGAAAGAATTACACCTTTACGGGTGGCACGGGGATGCTTCGAAGCGCGTCTTAGCGCAAGAAGCGCCCCGTGCCAGGACCCGTAAAGTATAATTTAGATAATCAAATCGCGTAACCGTAACTATAAATCAATTTTAAGCGACTAATAATCCTCCCTGTCTCGAAAATAATCTTTCATCATTTCGAGGAATTCTTTATCGCTTGATCCCTTATCCCCTGCAACATATTTAACTTCACCCTCATCCAGATCATAATCCTCATCTGCTAAATCTATCTGCACAAGCTTATCCATAATCTTCCCTTGATCCAAAAAACGTGAAATTTGAGTAAAAACCGAACCGCCTGAGCCCATAAAGCTTCTTGGGGAACGGTCAATATGCGGTTTCAGTAAAAACAGGTTCTCTTTTGCCCGGGTGGCTGCAACATAGAATAATCTACGCTCCTCTTCAATCGCATCCTCATCTTCTAAAGAAAGGTAGGAAGGCAGGTGCCCCTCGGCTACATAAATCATAAATACGCTATGCCACTCTAGTCCTTTAGCAGAATGGATTGTTGAAAGCGTAAGCAGAGAATCATCTTTATCCCTTAAACCTGCTTCAACTATACTTCTTTCCGGCGGCTCAAGCGCCATATCCGTTAAAAATTGCTCCAAAGATTTGTAGCGGGAAGCAATACGTAATAAAGAATCCAAATCATTTATACGTTTATGAAAGTCATCATATTTATGCTTTAATAGCGGCTGGTAGTATTCTAGAAAAGTTTCTATTATTTTACTCGGCCCCTGCTCAACAATGTCTATTTCTTTTAGTAATTCTAATAGCTTAACTACCTCAACTTTATTTTTCGCAGAATTAGATAAAGAAAACGGGCTATTTTCAGGATTAGAGATTTCGGCTATTATCCTTTCGGCGCTTTTAGGTCCGATTCCCGGAATTAGCAGCAGGGCGCGCAACCAACTTACTTCATCAGCCGTATTATGAATGATGCGCAGATACGAAATAATATCCTTTATGTGCGCAGCCTCTACAAATTTCTGTCCGCCATATTTAGCAAACGGGATATTACGATGAGCGAGTTCAACCTCTAGATCATTGGAATGCCAGCCTGAACGAAAAAGTATCGCGATATCCTTTAGGTCAATGCCCTCCTCGCGTAGTTCCAAGACCTTATCAGCAATATATCTAGATTGACTATTCTCGTCAGGACAATCGATAAAAATTGGCTGCTGATTACCATTTTTTTTAGTATAAAGATTCTTCTCAAATTTTTCTTTTGCTTGGGCAATTACCTCGTTGGTAAGATTTAGAATTGGTTGTGTAGAGCGATAATTCTCTTCCAAAGTAATTATTTCTGCGCCTTTAAAAAGCCTTGGAAAATCCATGATATTGCGAAAATTAGCCCCCCGGAACGAATAAATACTTTGAGCATCATCTCCGACAACCATAATATTTTTATGCTCTGAGGCCAGAAGACAGGTAATATAAGCCTGAAGTTTATTTGTATCTTGATATTCATCAACCATGATGTATTTATATTTTTTAGATAAGACCAAGCGCACCTCTTCATGGTTAACTAAAAGCTCTTTTAGATAAACCAGCAGGTCGTCATAATCAAGAAGCGATTTTAAGCGTTTATATTTATGGTAGTCATCGCGAATCTTTTTTATCTCATCGCTAAACTCCATAAATTGCGGGTATTCATCATACAATACGTCTTCTAAGCTCTCGGATTTATTTATACTCTTAGAGATAACCTCCAAAATGGCTCTTTTCCTGGGGAATCGCTTCTCGGATTTATTAAGCCCCAACTGCGTACGGATTAAATTAATCGTATCTTCCGCATCTGATTGGTCCAGGATGCTGAATTTATTAGCCAGGCCCAGAACTTTTGCGTATTTTCTTAAGGTGGCGTTGGCAAACGAATGAAAGGTGCCTCCTGAAACCCTGGAACAGCGCTCATCTAAAAGCAGACTTGCGCGCTTAAGCATCTCTTCGGAAGCCCGGCGTGTAAAGGTAAGCAATAATATTTCATCGGGAGATACGCCTTGCTCAACCAAATAGGCTACCCTGTGCACCAAGACCCTCGTCTTACCGCTACCTGCTCCGGCAATAACAAGATAGGCGCCTTTAGTCGATTCTACGGCCTTAAGCTGCGCGGGATTTAATTCATTTTTGTAATCGATTTTTTTGGACATAAAATTTGGCAATTCCTCGAGGGCCTACTTATTTTCTTTTTCTTTTTGTTTTCTTTTTTCTTCGAGGAGCTTCTGGGTGATCTCCTGGGGGACTTGAAGGTATCTGGAGAACTCCATAGTCGCGTTAGCGCGTCCGCTAGATAAGGATCGGAAGGCAGTAGCATAACCAAACATCTCGGATAAAGGAACTTCTGCTGAAATTATTTTTTGCTTACCCTTTGGCTCGGCATTTAAGATCTTACCGCGACGCGAACAGATATAGCCTATACAGGCATTTGCGTACTCTTCTATCGTTGCAACTTCCAGCGACATGTAAGGCTCAAGAAGAATGGGCTTGGCCTTCATAAAGGCTTCTTTAAAACCGAAGATACCGGCCATTTTAAACGAAAGCTCCGAAGAATCTACTTCGTGAAATGAGCCGTCGTATAACTCTACCTTCACATCCACAATCGGATATCCAACATAAACTCCCCTTTCCATAGCCTCAATTACACCTTTTTCTACCGATGGAATAAATGAACGCGGGATCGCTCCTCCCCTTATGCTATCAATAAATTCAAACCCTTCTCCTGATTTAGCAGGAATGAGTCTTAATAATACATGCCCATATTGACCACGACCACCTGATTGCTTAATATATTTACCCTCCCCCTCAGACCCCTCCGTAATAGTTTCACGATAGGCAACCTTGGGTTGACCCACAATTGCCTCTACCCCAAATTCTTCTTTAAGTCTATCAACGATAATCTCCAAATGCAGTTCCCCCATACCAGTGAGAACAACCTCTTTGGTTTCATCATCGGTATGCACTAAGAATGTAGGGTCTTCTTCGGTAAGCTTAGCCAGGCCTTTACCCAACTTATCTTGATCCGAGCGGCTCTTTGGGGCAATGCTTAGGGATACGACCGGAGTCGGGAATTGTATCGCCTCCAACAAAATCGGATTCTCTGGGTCGCAAAGAGTGTCTCCGGTAATAGTATTGCCTAACCCAACTACCGCCACAATATCTCCCGCAAAAGCGTAATCTACGTTTTCACGCTGGTTAGCATGCATCTGCACAATTCTAGCAATTCTTTCTTTTTTATTCTTAGTTGAGTTTAAAACATAAATACCTGTATCGAGTACCCCGGAATAGACTCGTACGTAAACCAGTTTTCCCATATGCGGATCGGCCTGCACTTTAAAAGCAAGGCCTGAGAATGGCTCATTAAAATCCGGATGCCGTGGTATCTTTATCTCTTTATCTTCTACATTATGCCCATCAATTGCGGGCATATCTAAAGGAGAAGGTAAATAGAGCGCCACTGCATCGAGCAAATTTTGTACACCTTTATTCTTAAATGCTGCCCCGCATAAAACCGGAACCGCCTTATTCGCAACCGTGCCACTGCGTATGGCCTTCTTTAGCTCTTCGGGTGAAACTGCTCCTTCGCCCGAATCGAGGTACTTTTTCATTAGTGCCTCGTCAAAAGCAACTGCCTTCTCCACCATAACATGGCGGAACTCTTTAGCCTTTTCTAAATACTCCTGTGGAATTTCTTCAACCCGCGTTTGTTTTCCTTGCGACTCTTCTTCATAGTAATAAGCCTTCATCTCCAATAAATCAATTACCCCGATAAAATTTTCTTCTGCGCCTATAGGAATCTCAAGCGGTATAGCATTACCACCTAAATCTACCTCAATACCTTTTAACACGGCGTAAAAATCCGCTCCGGTGCGATCCATCTTATTTACAAAACCGATCTTGGGGACATTGTATTTATTAGATTGATGCCATACTGTCTCGGATTGAGGCTCGATACCTCCTACCGCGCAAAAAACAGCGACTGCGCCGTCTAAAACACGTAGTGATCGCTCAACTTCAACAGTAAAATCCACATGGCCTGGTGTATCAATAAGATTTATTCTATGCTCTTTCCAGAAACAGGTTGTTGCAGCTGCAGTAATAGTAATGCCTCTTTCTCTCTCCTGTTTCATCCAATCCATTTGGGTTCCACCATCATGCACCTCGCCAATTTTATGGCTCTTACCTGTATAAAAAAGAATCCTCTCAGAGAGCGTGGTCTTCCCGGCATCTATATGCGCCATAATCCCAATGTTACGCGTTTTCTCGAGTGGATATTTTGGTGTAGGGTGAACTTTATTTTTATCCGGCTTTTCTTCTGTTTTTATTTCTTCCGCGGAAGGCTGTACTACTTTTAACTCTTCTGGTTTTGGTTCCTCTATATCTGGAGTAATCGGCTCTTCTTTCGGCTCGACGCCAGGCTCTAGTAAAACTTCGGGCACAGTTTCCTGAACAGACCCTAGCTTAACTTCTTCTTTTACCTCTTCAATAACTACCTCTTCCTTTATCGCTTCCTTAACCGGAATATTTACTCCGAGTGAAGCATCTGCTATCTGTTTCTTTAAATGTAATATCTCATCCGCAAAAATACGCAATTTCTCATCTTTTGCCTCGAGCTCTTTCTCTAGCTCTGTATATTCTTCATTTAATTTATTAAAATCAACCTTTGGCACCCATTCGCTTGTCTTTTCTTTGTTTTTATATTCTGCGATGCTCGCATTATATGCTTTTATATCCTGAATATTCTTTTCTATCTGGTGTCTTTGGATTTCAATCTGTTCATCCTTACCCTTAATTAGCTCTTCTAACTCTTTAATTTTATCGTTAAACTTGCGTAAATCCCTACCGGCATCAACATGTTTAGTAAATTCATCCTGCAACTCTTTTTCTTTAGCGATAAGCTTATTTTTTAACTCCAGATTCTCCACCTTTACTTTATTTAACATATCCTCGGAAGTAGCTATCCAATCCTGCCTGCGTTTTAATTCCTCCTGTAATTTATCGTGTGAAGCAAGCGCCTTTTGAGATTCACCCTTCTGCGAGGAAAACCCGGATCTTGTCTTCTCCAGCTCTTGCTCCAATGCTTTAACCTCTGCTTCAAGCTTAAGCATCTTTTGCTCGCGGCAATCTAAGCTGGGGTCTTTCTGAACAAGGCTAGGCTTTTTTTTAGGTTTAGCGGGCTTAGGACTCCCTCCTGAGAAAATTACCCCGAAAACCGCAAATACAATTAGGCCGAATCCAGCCCCGCCAATAATGATTATAATGATTAGATTATCCATAGCTTATTTTACGCTTTTGCGTAACTTCTCCATGCGCTCTTTTATCTTTGCCTCATAGCCTATATTCGTAGGCGTGTAATAACAAACCTTGCTGCGCGTGTATTTCTGATTCACATAATGTCCGGCAAAATCATGCGCATATTTGTATCCCTTGCCGTGGCCGAGGGCCTCTGAGTCAACAGATGCATCCTTAAGATGGTCGGGCACTTCCTGAACTTTCTTATTTTCTATATCCTGCATCGCCTTATCAATGGCCAAATAACTGGCATTGGATTTAGGGGCGCAGGAGACGTAAATTACCGCCTGGGCTAAAGGTATGCGCGCTTCCGGCATACCCACAAATTCAGATATCTGTAATGCAGCATTAGCCAGAACTAACGCCAGCGGATCGGCATTACCTACATCTTCAGCAGCTAATATACAGATACGCCTGGCGACAAATCTAGGATCTTCTCCTGAATAAAGCATCTTAGCCATCCAGTAGAGCGCTGCGTCCGGATCGCTTCCGCGCATAGATTTAATAAAAGCTGAGGCAGTATCAAAATGCGCGTCTTCATCATGATCGTAGACTACTGCCTTTTTCTGAATCGATTCTGCAGCGACTTCTAAATCAAAATTAACAAAACCGTCTTTAGATTTAGGTGTGGTTAAAGTCCCGATCTCTAAGGCGTTGAGGGCACGACGGGCATCGCCTTCGCAAGTTTTCGCGATAAACTCAAATGCCTGCTTCCCTGGCTTTACCTTAAAATTTCCCAATCCGCGCTCTTTATCTTTTAAGGCAGCACTTAAAATACCTAAGATATCTTTGTCTTTTAGTGCCTTTAATTCACAGACCAGCGATCTCGAAAGTAACGGTGAGGCGAGCGAAAAGAAAGGGTTGTGTACTGTTGCGCCTATTAAAATGGGGTTACCATCTTCTATGTCAGGGAGCAAGACATCTTGTTGGGCTTTATTAAAACGGTGAATCTCATCGATAAAAAGAATCGTCTTCTTACCGGTATTTTTCTCTTTTTGCTTAGCAGCCGCTATTACGCGCCTTAGCTCTTCTACATTGGAAGTGGTAGCATTAATTGCTACATAATGGGCCTTAGTTGCATTCGCAATACACCAGGCTAAAGAGGTTTTACCTACGCCAGGAGGCCCAAATAAAATTACAGAGCTTAAGCGGTCTGCCTCGATTGCCCGACGCAAAAGCTTACCCTTACCTAAAATATGCAGCTGACCTAAAAACTCGCTTAACTCTCGGGGCCGCATACGTACAGCTAACGGGAATTTCTTTAAGTCTATTGGTTTGTCTTCGCTGAAGAGATCCATAAAAAAAATCCCCGCATAAGTGCCGTTGGACTGAATAGTCTGAACCAGTTTGGTTTCAGGTGGGTGCCCTATCTTTAAACACCAAGGTGTTAAAGAATAACGGGCTCCCTTGTTATTGGTGTTGGTTCAATAATTATCAAAATTCCAACGCGCACTGCAGGGATATCTAAAAGAACGTTTTTCTAAAAAAAGTATAGCACATATACATTAAAAGTCAACCCTACCTCATTTTAACGCCAAACTCTTTGGTTAATCTTTCACAGAATTGAGTGTGCAGCGGTTGAATCTCATCTTCCTTTAAGGTACGCTCTACTGAAGAATAAAAACAGGTTAGAGTTAAGCCTTTAAACCCCGAAGGAATCTGTTTACCTTTATAATAGTCTGCGATTCTTACGCTTTGTAACAAAGGAACCCCCGTTTGCTTAAATAACTTAAGTATATCTTTTACTGAAATATCCTCTTTCAAGATAAAGCTTATATCCCTAGTTATGCCAGGGTATCTGGGGGGAGAGATAAATTTCTTATCAGTACAAGCAATAGACAGAACTTTGTCTAGCGAAAGCTCGGCAAGAAAAACATTTTTGTTTTTGATGTTGGATTTTGCACAACCGGAATTACTTAATCTCGACATGCTACCGATTTTATTCCTCTGTGCATATATTTCAACAATTTCTGACCCGAGTGTTGAGTTAAATTCATAATCCTTAATCCCCAAGCGAGAAAAAAGTGTCTCGAGCATTCCTTTTAGATTGAGCAAACTTACTTCATCTTTCAAGGCCCCGTTATTAAGAAGCACGGGTTGCGCTCCACTTAAGGCTAAGCCGAGCATTAATTCCTCTTTAGGATGGTTTGTATCTCTTAAATAAACATTGGCAACTTCAAAAATAGGTATATATTCCTGTTTTTGATTTAGGTTAAAAGCTACAACACTGGTTAATCCGGGGATAAGCGTGGTTCTTAAAACTTCCTGCTCCTGGCTCAGGGGATTTAAAATCTCTATCGGCTCATTAGAAAATCCGAGCTCCAGCCCGGCTAATGAAGCGCGATCAGTAAGACTATAAGTGGCTACTTCGCTTAGCCCTAAGCCTGTTAATATATTTTTTACCTCGGAGACTAAGCCTCTTTTCCCTCTGATGCTTACGCATGACTTAATCGCGGGTAAACTTACCGGTATACGCTCATATCCAAATATACGGCTAACCTCTTCAATTAGATCTTCCTTTAAGCTTACATCTTGTCTAAATGAAGGGGTGCTTACTGCTAAAGTATTTTTCGATTTCGATTTTACACCAAATCCTAAACCGGACAAATTTTTCTTTATTTTGGCAACCGGAATATTTAAGCCTAGGATTCTTGTAACATCAGCTACATCTAAATTAATAATCCTACTCTTTGCCTTGCTTAGGCCCACTGCTTTAAATGCAATCTCCTCTCCAGAAGCATACTCCTTAATCAACTCTGCTGCTCTTAGAGACGCTCTTTCTACAGCTTCTATATCTACCCCTCGCTCAAATCTATAGCTTGCCTCACTCTGCAATCCTAAGGCCTGCCTACCCCTACGCACAATAAGAGGATTAAATACAGCTGCTTCCAATAAAACATTTTTTGTGTTTATTGAAACTTCGGAGTCTTTTGCCCCCATTACCCCAGCTATGGCCACGGTCTTTATACCATCTGCGATGACTAATTGCTCCTTGGACAATACCCTCTGTATGCCGTCAATAGTGGTGATCTTTTCTCCGGGGTGCGCCCGACGCACTACTATTCTTTCTTTGTTTAATTTATCCAAATCAAAGGCGTGCAGCGGTTCGCCTAATTCAAACAAAACATAATTAGTAATATCCACAATATTATTCACGCTGCGGCAACCAACTAGCTCTAATCTTGATTTTAACCACGACGCAGAAGGAGCTACTTTTACATTTCTAATTATTCTTGCGGTATAAAGCGGGCAATCTGATTTATCTTCTATAGCTAAAGCTATATCCTTAGCTTTTCTATTCTTGGTCAAGGAGAGCGACTTTTGCTTTTTTAGCTTTGCGCCGGTAATTGCGGCTACTTCCCGGGCAATACCTACGACGCTTAACCAGTCCGGACGGTTAGAGGTAATTTCGATCTCAAAAATAAAATCTCCTCCCTTTTCTTCTAGAGAGATTACCTCAAGACCGGACATAGTCAGCTTATTCGCTAAATCTCGAGGCGGAATCTTAATCTCTACAAAATCCTTTAGCCAATTATAGGTTACTTTCACCCCGCACCTACTCCTTTTAAAATTGTTTTAAAAAACGCAGGTCGTTTTCAAAAAATAACCTGATGTCATTTATCCCGTATTTAAGCATGGCGATCCTCTCTACCCCCATGCCAAATGCAAATCCCGTATAAACTTGCGCATCAATCCCAACATGCTTAAGCACATTGGGATGAATCAAACCTGAACCTAAAATCTCAAGCCAGCCTTTTCTTCCGCAAACCGAACATCCCTTACCTTTACAAATTATGCAGGAGATATCCACTTCTGCTGATGGCTCAGTAAAAGGAAAAAAGTGCGGCCTAAAGCGCATCTTAATATCTTTCCCAAAGATGGTCTTGGCAAAGATCTCCAAAATGCCTTTTAAATCCGAAAACTTTATTCCTTTATCAACCATAAAACCTTCTATCTGGTGAAACATAAATGAGTGCGAGGCATCAACTGCATCCGGCCGATAAACCCGACCAGGGACAACTATTGCTAGTGGAGGCTTGCCCGACTTCATTGCGCGCACCTGAACCGGAGAGGTATGGCTACGCAAGAGCATCTTTGCATAATCTTTGATATAGAATGTATCGAAGGCCTCGCGGGAAGGATGTTCTAAGGGGATATTTAATCCGGTAAAATTATTGTATTCAGTTTCAATCTCAGGGCCTTCAACAATAGAAAAGCCCAGCTGATTAAATATATCGCAGATTTCATCGGTAATCCGGGTTAAGGGATGTAACTGGCCTAGCTCCCTAACAATACCTGGCATACCTATATCACAAACAGAAGACTTATTTTCTTGCGCAGAACCTAGAAGAGTTTTTTCTTTTTCCTCGATGAGCGAGACTAATTTATTTTTGAGGGCGTTAGCGAGTTTGCCGAATGCAGCGCGCTCTTCTTTAGAGAGGGTTGGGATAACGCTAGTAAGTTCAGCGACTACACCTTTCCTACCTAGATATTTAAGGCGAAACTGCTCCAGCCCTTCAGGAGAACTTATCCCCTGAAGATCTAGGTCTATCTGGGTATAAATAGCGTTGATATCCATCTTTAGGGCTCGTCTTCGCGCAAAACTATTGCGCTCTCTTATTTCTTTACCAACTCAACTATTTTCTTAAATACTGCGCCTTCTCTTACCGCAAGATCCGCTAAAATTTTACGATCAAGAACTATCTTAGCTTTCTTCAGGCCATTCATAAAGGCGCTATAGGTTATACCTTCTGCTCTACAGGCGGCATTAATACGCGTAATCCACAAAGAGCGTATCTCTCTTTTTTTATTATGCCTATCGCGATATGCATATTTTAAAGCATGCATAAGCGTACGGCTTGCCTGCTGGTATTGCTTAGACCTATCTCCCCAAAAACCCTTCGCTTCCTTTAACAGCCTTTTTTTCCTTTTACGTGTAGCTACGCTGTGTTTAACCTTTGACATTAATTACTCCTTTTTTTAACCGTAAGGTAGCGCCCTCTTTAGATACTTAGACGCTGTCTTATTTTGTAATATATCTCTTTGTTTCAACTTCCTTATCCTCTTTGATTTCTTGCAAGTCGCCAGATGGCTCTTGCCGCCGCGAGAATATTTTAGCTTGCGATTTTTGGTAAATTTGTATCTCTTAGCAACACCTTTTTTAGTCTTTAACTTTGGCATATTAACTCTCTCTTTCGATTATTTAGGCGCGACAACAAAAGACATAATCCTGCCTTCCATGGCCGGCGCCTTTTCTACTTGACCATCATTCTGAATTTCCTTAATAAATTTTTCTAAAACCCCTCTTCCTAAATCTATGTGCTCCATCTGCCTGCCCCGAAAGAAAAGGTTAACCTTTACTTTATCTTTTTTCTTTAGAAACGTAGCTGCCTGCTTTACCTTGGTCTCAAAATCATGTTCATCGATATTGGGTTTTAAACGAATCTCTTTAAATTTACCCTGTTTTTGATGCTTCTTGGCCTCGCGTTCCTTCTTCTCCTCGTCGTATTTGAATTTACTGTAATCGACGATGCGGCAAACCGGCGGAGAGGCATTTGACGCCACCTCTACTAAATCTAATTCGTATTGGTTGGCTAATTCTAAGGCTTTTTGTATAGCCATTACTCCCAACTGATTACCTTCCGGACCAACTACCCTTACCTCTGGAACGCGAATCCTTTCGTTAATAGGGATAAACTTTTTTATCGCAACCACCTTTCCTTTCTTTTTTGTAGGATTTTTGCCTACCGATTATTAAACCTTATTTTTTATTTCTTCTTTTACATTCTTTACAAACTCATCTATGGTCAATGAACCGATATTGCCTTTCCCTTTCCTTCTTACTGCAACACTTGCGGATTTTTCCTCGCGCTCTCCTACTACTAAGGAGTAGGGAATTTTACTTAGCTCGGAATTACGTATCTTTTTATCCAAGGTTTCAGAGCGGCCGTCGATATCCACACGTATGCCTTCTTCTAAAAGTATCTGCCTAATTTTCTGGCAATACTCCATAACTGTATCCTTAATTGGAATAATTAATACCTGCACGGGCGCAAGCCACAAAGGCAGGTCGCCATTATAATGCTCGATCAGCGCTCCGATAAAACGTTCTAAGCTACCTAACAAAACACGGTGTAACATGATTGGCTGCTGCTCTCTCCCCTCATTGTCAATGTAAGATAAGCCAAATCTTTTAGGAAGGGCGAAGTCACATTGTATTGTGGCGCACTGCCAAGACCTTTTCAAGGCATCCTTTAATTTAATATCGATCTTCGGGCCGTAAAAAGCCCCCTCTGCGACATTGACCTCATACTTGAGTCCTTTTTCTTTTAATGCAGCCTCTAGCGCCTCGGTTGCCCTCTGCCAATCTTCGTCTGACCCAATATACTTCTGAGGTCTAGTGCTTAATTCGATTTGTAAATCCTTGAACCCAAAGACTTTCATTGTCTCAAAAACAAAATCAATTATCGCTTTTATCTCATCGCGCAGCTGTTCAGGCAGGCAAAAGATATGCGCATCATCCTGAGTAAAACCGCGCACGCGTAGCAATCCATGTAAAACCCCGGCCTTTTCATGGCGGTAAACTGTTCCCAGTTCAAAAAAACGTATGGGTAGGTCTTTGTAACTCCTGGTCTTTGATTTGTAAATTAAAATATGCCCTGGGCAGTTCATCGGCTTTAAGACATACTCCTGGGCTTCGATATCAAAAGTATACATATTATCTTTATAATAATCATAATGGCCACTGGTCTTCCAGAGGCCTGACTGCATAATATGCGGGGTAATAACAATCTGGTATCCTCGCTTTAAGTGCTCTTTCTTTTCATAATCTTCAATGATTGTACGCAACAAAGCGCCTTTGGGATGATAAAAAACAAGTCCCGCGCCGGCCTCTTCATGGTAAATGTCAAAGAACTCTAAAGCAGTCCCTAATTTTCTATGGTCGCGTAGCTTTGCCTCATTTAAATTATTCAGATGTTCATCTAGCTCTTTCGCACTCTCAAAACAAGTTCCGTAAATCCTTTGTAACATGGGATTAGTTTCAATCCCATGCCAATACGCCCCGGCAACTGATAATAATTTAAACGCCTTGATTTGACCCGTAGATTCTACGTGCGGGCCGCGACATAAGTCAATAAAATTTGCGCCCGTTTTATAAACCGAAATTTTTTCATCTCCCAGCGCATTAATCAATTCCGCTTTATAATCTTCGCGCTGCTTTTTAAATAAATCTAGTGCGGAATTCTTATCCAATTCTTCCTTGATAAAGGGTTCGTTTTTGTCAATGATCTGCTGCATCTTTTTCTCAATTTTCGCAAGATCATCTTCGGTAAAAGCCTCTTTTTTGTCGAAATCGTAATAAAAACCATCTTCGATTGCCGGGCCAATAGCTAATTTAGTATCCGGCCAGAGCTCTTTTACGGCTTGCGCCATTACATGTGAACAAGAATGTCTTAGGATCTCTAGATTCATTTATTCGCTTACAAATATATCGTTTGCCAGAAGACCGAACTTCTGGAACCTCTGGAAAAATAACGGATAATACTTAATCGTCGGTTTTAATTTACCGATTACCTTTTCATTCTCTACTCGCTCAAAAATAAATGTAAATAAATCATTGAGCATTACCTCTCCGCTATCTAAACCTCTTACTTCGGTAATATACGCGACCTTACGCGTACCATCTTGCATCCTCTCTAAATGCACGATTACATTAATCGTTGAGGCGATTACTTTTCTTGATTCTGAAATAGGTATGTTCATGCCGGACATAAGTATCATCGTCTCAAGCCTGGCAATTACGTCTTTCGGAGAATTACCATGCACAACTCCGATGGTCCCTGAGTGTCCGGTAGCCATAGCTTGGAACATGTTGATTGCTTCTTCTCCTCTTACCTCCCCAATAATAATCCGATCAGGAGTCATACGCAGAGAGTTAGCAATTAAATCTTTGAGGGTTACCCCGCCCTTACCGTTTTCATCAGCGGTCCGCGTCTCCATTGAGACGTAATTTTCCTGTGTAAACCTTAGTTCTGCAGCGTCTTCGATTGTAACTACTCTATCGCTGGGATCAAAATAATTTGAGAGCATCTGTAAAAGCGTGGTTTTTCCTGTGGCCGTGCCGCCGGAAAAAATCATATTAACCTTACCCTTAATACAGGCGATCAAAAAATCAGCTGCTTTTTGCGTAAGCGTACCATTTTCGATTAAATTTTGCAGTGTGTTTATCTGCTTAGAAAATTTTCTAAAAGTTACGGCGGTGCCAAAACGCGAGACCGGGTCCTTCATAACATTAACGCGCGTCCCGTCCTCAAGACAGACATCCCCATAAGGAATATCTTTACCGATGCGCTTTCCAACAGCAGTAAAAAATGGTTCGACTGTCTTGAGCAAGTCTTCTTCATCGGAAAAAGTAACGTCTGTTAAAACATTCTTTCCGTTTTTCTCAACAAATACTTTTTTAGGGCCATTGATCATAATTTCAGAAACAGCCGGGTCATCCATAAGTTTTTGTAACGGTCCTAAGCTTGGTCTTGCTGTCGCCATTTTCGACCCCTTTCTATTTATTCTGGTGGGCCCAAGAGGACTTGAACCTCTGACCTTTGCGATGTCAACGCAACGCTCTAACCAACTGAGCTATGAGCCCTAAAATCTTCTGTGCCCGCTCATAGCGAACACCTCTTAACCAATCCTCCTTCGCCCTTTAATAGACCATTAAAGGAGTTAACGGGCTTCGGAGGACCCGCCGTAGCGCGCCAAAGCTATACAAATATCTATTAATGCGCGAAGGCGGGCTGAGCTATGAGCCCCAATCAATAATACTATTCCTAAGAAATGTATTAATACCTTAACGATTATTACTTTTACGTCTTATTATTTTTTCAAAAGTTTCCGTTGTTTTGATGTCTTTTCCTGCGACTGTCGAACCCCTAATAACCTTGATATCTAATTTTCTGCGCTTAGCTTCTTCAAATATTAACTCGTAAACGAATCCTTCTAAACGTTCCTTTTCTTGATCTGCAGCGATATCAGACATTATGTCCATAAATTGTTCGTCTGTCATCTCCACATACATTTTCTGTAGCTTTATTTTCTTCTCTTCATCCATTATAAAAATATTACTGGGCAAGGAGGGAGTCGGACCCTCACGACCTTGCGGCCAACAGATTTTAAGTCTGTCGTGTATGCCATTCCACCACTTGCCCGTAAAACTCTCCGTTAAATATTAACTTAAGGCGCGGAGCGGATTCGGACCGCTGAATAGCGGTTTTGCAGACCGCTGCCTTACCACTTGGCTACCGCGCCATAAAATATCAAAGTAACTTTTTTACTTCGCTTACAATCGTTTCTACTTCCGCGAGGCAGCCAATACCGGTCTTGCCACAGGCAAGTGTGCCTTTTTTCGGTTCCACGAATCTATAACCCAACTTCTTTAAAGACTCAATATTGCGCTGGGTGATTTTATTTAAATACATATTCTCATTCATCGCCGGCGCAATCAACACCGGAACCTTTGTCGCAGAAACAACACAAGTTAATAAATCATCACAGATGCCGTTTGAGATTTTAGCAATGATATTAGCGGTTGCCGGAGCAATCAATATCAAGTCCGCTTTATCCGCAAGCGAGATGTGCTCTACCTCCCAGGTTAAGCTCTCCTCAAAGATCCCACGGTAGACTTTGTTTCCCGAAAGGCTCTGAAAAACAATCGGTTTAATTAGCTCTTCGGATTCTTTAGTCTGGATTACCGTAACCGAAAAACCCG
>JAPLLW010000029.1 GCA_026387355.1 Candidatus Omnitrophota bacterium | reverse complement strand
ATAAGAATAGTTTTAAGCTGGTTGACAAAAAGTCGCTTAAGGAAATGTTGCATTGGGAGAAGTTCTAAAGATGGTTATAAGACATAATGGGTGTTTATTACCGGCACTCATATTGTTAAATTTGTTTTTTGGCCGCTTGTTTTTTAGCTTAAAGCATTGGTTGATAATAGAGGTTATTTTAGTTTTATTGCTAGCACTTAGTTCTTATATTTTTACCAGGCGACTATTTTCAGGTGCTGCAACCATAAGGCGCAGCAATGTGGTTGATATAGAAGGAGAGGTCGTTGAGGAAAGGCAGCAAATTAAGGGTGGCCCTAAAAGGGGTTGACAGGGGGAGAGATTTAATATATATTAGGGATTCATAATTTTCAAAGAGTAAGGAGTGAGCAAGATGGCAAAATTAACCATAAAAGATATCGATTTTAAGAATAAAACCGTGTTAATGCGTGCGGATTTTAATGTTCCCCAAGACGCAAGCTTAAATATTACCGATGATACCCGCATTCGCGCAACTTTACCTACTATTAAATATATCTTGGAACATGGAGTGAAAAAGCTGGTACTAATTAGCCATTTAGGAAGGCCAGATGGGAAGCCTACACCTAAATATAGCCTTAAGCCTGTTGCTTTGCGACTAAAAGAGCTTTTGGGTCAGGACGTTTTGTTTTTGGATGATTGTATTGGAGAAAATATTAAGAAAGAGATAGATTCTTGCAAAGAAAAGGTAATTCTCTTGGAGAATTTACGTTTTCACGCTGAGGAAGAGGCGAATGATGCAAATTTTGCAAAGCAATTAGCCAGCTTAGCCGAGGTCTTTGTTAATGATGCTTTTGGTACTGCGCACCGCGCGCACGCTTCAACTGAGGGCGTAACTCACTTCTTGAGATCTGCTGCAGGACTGCTACTTGAAAAAGAAATTCAATATTTAGGCAATGCTGTACAGAACCCGGAAAAGCCTTTTATGGTTATTATGGGCGGAGCGAAAGTGTCGGATAAGATCGGGATGATTGAGAGCTTGCTCTTAAGGGCCGGTTGTTTTATTATAGGCGGAGGTATGGCCTACACATTTTTAAAGGCTCAGGGTAAAGAAATAGGTAATTCTAAACTTGAGAAAGATAAGCTGGATCTAGCTAAGTCGATTTTAGATAGAGCTAAGTATTTGAATAAAGATATAGTTTTACCCGTAGATCACGTAGTAGTTGAAACTATAGACGCAAACGCTAAAAGCGAAATCGTAGGAGAGAATATTCCACCGGGTAAGATTGCTGTTGATATCGGGCCCAAAAGCATAAAATTATTTGAAGAAAAATTAAAACCCGCTAAAACAATTGTTTGGAATGGGCCACTCGGTATTTTTGAGATGGATGCCTTTAGTAAAGGGACAGAAGAGGTAGCTAAATTTGTAGGAACTCTTAAGGCAGTTACGATTATCGGCGGAGGAGATACGGCTGCAGCAATCAACAAATTTAAGTTAGAAGATAAGATGACGCATATTTCAACCGGAGGAGGAGCAAGCTTGGAATATCTTGAAGGTAAGGTTTTGCCGGGTGTCGCTGCCTTGACGGATAGGTAAGATGAGAAAAACTATTATCGCAGGAAATTGGAAGTTGTATAAGACTATAAATGAAGCAATAGAGTTAAGTAATGGCTTAATGCGTGATTTATTTAAAATAGATAGCCAGGGAATTGATATTGTACTTTGTCCTCCATTTACGGCATTAAGCTCAGTCTCCGAAGTTATCTTGGAATCAAATATTTATCTCGGTGGCCAGGATCTTTACTGGGTTGATGAGGGCGCTTTTACTGGGGAGATCTCCGGTAAAATGCTCAAGGATGCAGGTTGTTCATTCGTGATCATTGGTCACTCTGAACGCCGTCAGTTTTTTGGCGAGACTAATGAGACGGTGAATAAAAAGATAAAGGCTGCAATTGTAAACTCGCTTACTCCGATTGTCTGCGTGGGCGAGTTGTTAAAAGAGAGGGAAGCAGGGAAAACCTTTGATGTATTAAAAGACCATGTGCAGAATGGGTTAACCGGTATTGATAAAGAAGATATCCTAAAAATTGTTATTGCTTATGAGCCGGTTTGGGCTATAGGAACCGGTAAAACTGCTACGCCTGTGCAGGCTCAAGAAGCGCATAAATATATCCGCGATCTTTTGGCTAAGCTTTACGGCCAGGATATAGCAGATCAGATAAGGATACAATACGGCGGAAGTGTAAAGCCGGATAATATAGTAGAATTAATGAAACAGCCCGATCTTGACGGTGCTCTCGTGGGTGGGGCAAGCTTGCAGATTAATTCATTTTCCGAGATTGTCAAAAAAGCGCTTGAGGTGATAAAATGATGACAGTAGTAATTATTTTCCATGGGATCGTCTGTATTTTATTAATTATCCTTGTTTTAATCCAGAGGGGTCGAGGCGGTGGTTTGGTTGAAAGTTTCTCCGGTGTTGAGTCTATGTTCGGCACTAAAACCAATGCCTTTCTTACTAAGGCAACTACTGTATTATCTTCCGTTTTTTTTATTACCTGTTTGGTTCTTGCTATTATGTCTGTAAAACAGAGCAAATCGTTGCTTAGCAATGTAAGGCCTGCGCCTCTAGTTTCGCAACAGGTGCCAAAGCAGGAAGAGAAGCCGACAACTGCTCCATCTGTAGCAGTAAATAAGCAGACACAGGAGAAGCCAAAAGCTGAATAAGAATTATAAGAAGATATTTAAGGCTACCAATTAACTTGGTAGCCTTTACTTTTTGGCTTAATTGGAGGGTGCTTTAAGTTTCTATGAATAAAAAGCTACTCTGGATTTTTGCTTTATGCAGTTCAGTCTATTTTACTCAAGGGATAGAAGCTCTACCTTCCCAGGGGTTATTCTATTATTTTAAAGAGACACTGCATTTTCTTCCCCAGAAAATAATGGTTATATCAAGCGTGGTTATTCTCGCCTGGTTAATCAAGCCATTGATCGGATACATAATTGACCACTTCTTCAATAAAAAAATCTGGGTATACTTTGCGCTTATTTTTGACGTAGTTCTGGTTTTATTGGTAGGATTGTTTCATCTGCCGCTTTTTATACTTGTGGTTATATTAATGATCAATTCTGCTAATGCCGCCTTTCGCGATGTAGCCGTTGACGGAATCATGTGTGTTGAGGGCAAGTTTTACAATGCTACAGGAAAGATCCAGAGTGTTCAGTGGATCTCTATTTCTATAGCTACTTTGTTTTCGGGGATATTAGGGGGATACATTGCAGAAAAATGGGGTTATCAGGCCGGGTATTTGTGGCTAGTCCCGATCTATCTTTTAGTAGGAATCCCGGCGTATTTCTATAAAGAAGATGCGCCAATAGGAGGAAGCAGGACCGCGTCAACCTTTGTTATAGATTTGAAGAAGTTGTTAACCGATAAGAGGCTTCTGGTTGTTTGTTTGTTCATTTTTTTGTATAAATATTCGCCCTCTATTAACACGCCGCTATTTTTTATTCAAAGGGATGCATTTAAATGGAGTAAGATCTGGATAGGCGCACTTGGTTCGATAGCTACGGTATTTGGCATTGCAGGTTCCTTATTATATTATAGATTCAGCACAAAGATAAATATTAAGAAATGGCTTTTCTGGTCGGTATTCTTGGGGGCCTTGACATCGCTAAGTTTCTTGTATTACACCCCGGTTAGCGCAGTTATCTATGACGTAGTCTACAGTTTTATCGGAATGTTTATATTCCTGATGGTTATGGATTTTATGGCTAGAAAAACAATGCCGGGGCTTGAGGCTACTTCTTTTGCCTTGCTTTGTAGTGTGAGTAATTTAGCTTTAGTAGCGAGTAATCTTTCGGGGGCGTTTTTGTTGCCGATTGTCGGCTTAAAGTGGTTGATAGTTTTATCAGCGCTGACTAGCTTTTTGTGTCTGCCTCTAATAAATAAAATAGAATAGCTAGTAAATGGGGTCAGAATTAATTCTGACCCCATTTACCCGGTCCCATTTATTTTGCTTGAAGCAGGGTAGAGTTAGGAGTATAATTTAATACCATGATGGATATATTTAGCCCATATTTGTTATCTTTTATTCCCTTATTTGTAGCGGTAGATGCCGTTGCCAATATACCGATTTTTCTTTCTTTAGTAGCGAGTTGTTCTAAAAAGCAAAAAAGAAAGATCATTTCTGATGCGGTAATTACCGCCACTTCCGTTGCGGTTATTTTTATATGTATAGGTAAATGGGTATTTTCATTATTAGGCGTAACTATCCCTGATTTTCAGATTGCCGGAGGCGTTCTTTTATTTGTTCTTTCGGTTCGCCTATTGTTCCCGGGTGCGCAGAAGGATGGATTAACCAGTATGCACGATAGGGATATTGGGGTTTTCCCATTAGGTACTCCTTTGATCACCGGGCCGGCGGTCTTAACTACAGCTTTGATGATGGTCAACAGCTTTGGGGTGATCGCTACATTGGTGTCGCTCATATTAAATATGGTGATAGTCTGGATCACATTGGCCAAGGCAGAAGCAGTTATGAAGTTTATCGGTCCAAGCGGGACCAGGGCATTCTCTAAGATTATGTATATATTATTGGCTGCAATTGCCGTAATGATGGTCAGGCACGGTATCTTCGGAGCATTCATAAAATGATGCGCAAAGTTTTAACATTTATTATGGCCGGCGGAAAGGGAGAGAGGTTGCTTCCCTTGACTAATGATAGGACAAAGCCTGCGGTTCCCTTCGGCGGGATATACCGGATCATTGATTTTACCCTTAGCAACTGTATTAATTCGGGCTTGCGTAGGATCTATCTACTGACCCAGTATAAATCCGCATCCCTACAGAGGCACATTCGTTTAGGCTGGAATATTTTACCTTCGGAGTTAGCTCAGTTTATCGAGATGCTTCCTGCTCAGCAGAGGGTAGGTGATTCATGGTATTTAGGTACTGCTGATGCGATATATCAGAATCTCTATACCTTAGAGATGGATAAGCCAGATGAGGTTTTGATATTGGCAGGAGACCATATCTACAAGATGAATTATTATAGCATGATAGATTTTCATCGCGATAATGATGCGGATTTAACCGTCGGGGTAGTTGAAGTCGGCAAAGAAAAATCGATGCATTTCGGCGTGGTTGAGGTGGATGATTCTAACCGGGTAATTGGTTTTCAAGAAAAGCCCAAAGAGCCTAAAACTATTTCAGAGGGTTCGGATAAAATATACGCTTCAATGGGTATTTATGTATTTAAGCACCCTGTAATCGAAGATGAGCTGCATGAAGATGCAAAGAAGAAAACTTCTTCGCATGATTTCGGTAAAGATATAATTCCGCAAATGATTAAAAAAGGCCAAAAGGTAGTTGCCTACAATTTTACGCTGAATAACAAGAAGGAGTCGCAGTATTGGAGGGATATCGGGACTATAGATGCTTATTACGAAGCGAATATGGACCTTATCCAGCCATCGCCTACCTTTAATCTATATGATAAAGAATGGCCGATTAGAACTTATCAAGAACAGTTCGCGCCTGCCAAGACTATTCATTCAGGGGAAGAGGTTGCCGGAAGAGTAGGTTTGGCTCTCGATACAATATTCTCAGGTGGGTGCGTTGTTTCAGGAGGTAAGGTTCAGCGCTCTATTCTTTCGCCGAATGTGCGAGTGAACAGTTTCTCGGAAGTTTATGACTCCATTCTTTTGGAAGGAGTTAATGTAGGCAGATATGCGAAGGTTAAAAGGGCAATTATTGATAAGGATGTAAATATCCCGCAAGGTGTTGTGATCGGTTATAATCTAGCGGAAGACAAAAAGAAATTCTTTGTTACGGAATCAGGCATTGTAGTTGTAGCTAAAGGAACTGAAATTAAGTAATCTTAGCGGGTGACTGCTGAGGTGGATGGGTAAATTAGCATTGTTTTACGGGTCCTGGCACGGGGCGCTTCTTGCGCTAGAACGCGCTTCGAAGCATCCCCGTGCCACCCGTAAAACCAGAGATGGCCTTAACGAACACCGGATTAGTCTGATTAAGTAATTGCTGAGCGGTTGGCTTATTGTATTTAAATAAAATGATAAGAAAAGCCAAGATAAAAGATATAAAACAGATTCAAGAGCTGATTAATTGTTTCGCTAAGCAGGATGTAATGTTGCCGCGTTCGCTAAATGAGCTCTATGAAAATATACGCGACTTCTGGGTAGTAGAAGCGAATAAAAAGATAGTCGGGTGCGCTGCGCTACATATATCTTGGGATGATTTAGCCGAACTTAAGTCGGTTGCGGTTAATAAAAGATATCACGGTAAGGGAGTAGGGATAGAATTAGTTGCTGCCTGTTTGGAAGAGGCCGGGTTATTGGGAGCAAAAAAGGTATTCGTTCTAACGTACAAACCAAAATACTTTATGAAATTCGGTTTTAAGAAGATCAAGCACGCAAGCCTTCCGCATAAGATTTGGGCTGAGTGTATCAACTGCTGCAAATTCCCCAATTGTCAGGAGACTGCACTCTTAAAAAACTTGTAAGTAAGGCCACAACTTATGGAGCCGGAAGGCGAACATAAGTTGTTTGACCGAACTTATCCTTGACATTTATGGGGTTTTAGTTTATCTTATTAGAAATCTTTAACACGGGAATGTCAAGGATTCAATTCGTGCATAAAATTTACTTATACTAAGGTATTCGTAAGCTATGCGCTCATTTAAGGAGGAATAATGGATTATTTATTGACTGATGAACAGAAGATGATTAAGGAGATTGCGCATAAGATCGCTGAGGAGAAGATCCGGCCGGTTGCAGCTAAGTATGATATAAGCGAAGAATACCCTTGGGAAGTAATGAAGGTAATGGGTGAGTCTGATATGTTCGGTCTGTTTATCCCTGAGGAGTATGGCGGCTTTGCTAATAGCGTAATGAATCTGTGCCTGGCAACGGAGGAATTCTCCCGTGCCTGCGGCGGTATTGCAGTCTGCTATGCAGCGAGCGCCTTGGGGACTATCCCGATTGTTTTGTTTGGCACTGACGAACAGAAGAAGAAATATCTCCCTGATTTAGCTAAAGGTAAAAAAGTAGCCGCATTTGCTATTACTGAGCCGGAAGCAGGATCTGATGCTTCAGGTATTAAGACCACTGCTAAAAAAGCAGGCGATCACTATATACTAAACGGGCTAAAGCATTTTATTACTAACGGCGGAGACGCCGAAACGTATGTTGTAATCGCTATGACCGATAAGACTAAAGGCGCACGCGGTGCATCAGCTTTTATTGTCGAAAAAGGAACTCCCGGGTTTACTTTTGGCAAGAAAGAGGATAAGTTTGGAATCCGTGCTTCATCAACCAGGGAGTTGATTTTTACTGACTGCAAAATACCGGCTGCAAATTTATTAGCTAAAGAAGGTATGGGTTTTATCGTGACGATGAGGACATTTGATTCGTCGCGTCCCGGTGTAGCTGCGCAGGCGCTAGGTATTGCACAGGGCGCTTTAGAATTAGCAGTTAAATACGTACGCGAAAGAGTGCAGTTTGGTAAACCAATTTCTAGTTTTCAGGGTGTACAGTGGATGCTAGCAGATATGGCTACTGAGATTGAAGCTGCGCGCGGCCTGGTTTATGCAACTGCAAAAATGGTTGACGCTGGAATTAAGGATGTATCTAAAGAATCTGCAATGGCCAAGTTATTTGCTTCGGATGTTGCAATGAAGGTAACCGTTGATGCCCTGCAGTTATTCGGCGGCTATGGTTATATGAAGGATTACCCGATTGAGAAATATGTACGCGATGCTAAGATTACTCAGATTTACGAGGGGACGAACCAGATACAACGCGGGATAATTGCCCTTAAGTTAATTAAAGAGATGGCAAAGTAACAATAGTTTTATTTAGGTAAATATAAGTAAGTATAGATAAGCTAAAAGGTAAATATGAGTAAGTTTAAGTAATTATAGTTAAGTAGAAATTAATAATCTAGGTAATTTTTAATTTAAATAAGTAATTAGAAGTAAGATTGAGTAAGCTATAGATTTATATAATATATTGATTAGAGTAATAGCAGGTAAGTCTAAGTAAACTATAGTATTGCATAGTATATTGATTTATATAAGTATAAGTAAGTTTGAGTAAAAGCAAAGAAAAGCTTGAATAAAAATAAGCGATTGATAATAGTATTATTTAGGTAAATATAAGTAAGTATAGATAAGTTTAAGAGTAAATATAGGTAAGATTGAGTAATAACAGCTAAGTATGGATTAATAGTACAGGTAGTTTTAGAACTAAATAAGTAATTTTAAGTAAGATTGAGTAAGTTATAGTTTTATACAATGAGCTAGTCTATGTAAGTTTAAGTAAATAGAGGTAAGCTTAACTGGTAAAGGGATATGAATATAATAGTCTGCATAAAGCAAGTTCCAGAAACAACCGAAGTTAGGATAAATCCTGAAACTAATACTTTGATCCGTGAGGGTGTAAAGTCTATTATTAATCCTTTTGATATGTATGCTATCGAAGAGGGTGTGCAACTTAAGGAAAGATTTGGCGGAAAAGTTACTGTAGTGACTATGGGGCCTCCTCAGGCTGAAGCAGCCTTACGCGAAGCAATATCTATGGGCGCAGATGAAGGTATTTTGGTTTGCGACCGCGCATTTGCCGGAAGCGATACTTGGGCTACAAGCTATACTTTGGCCGGCGCAATTAAAAAGATTGGAGTCTTTGATTTGATTATTTGTGGGAAACAAGCCTCTGATGGTGATACTGCCCAGGTTGGACCAGGAATATCCACACATTTAAATATCCCCCAGGTTACTTATGTTAAAAAAGTCGAAGAGGCTAAAGATAATCTTATGCGCGTAGAAAGAATGCTCGAAGAGGGTTATGAGATCATTGAAACTCCGCTACCGGCATTACTTACTGTAGTTAAGGAGATTAATGAACCGCGTATTCCTTCGCTAAAAGGTATGATGCGTTCAAAAAGTGCCAAGATTATTACCTGGGGGCAGAAGGACTTAGATCTGGATTCGCAGAATATTGGTTTATGCGGTTCGCCTACTCAGGTAGTTAAAATATTCACTCCGGCTCCTAGAATCGGCGGTCAGATATTAAAAGGAGAGGTTAGTGAGATTGCGCAGCAGTTAGTAGACTTAATTAAGGATGAGGTGCAGTAATGTCTATTCAAATAATTATTGAGAAATGTACCGGTTGTACGCTTTGCGTTAAAGCCTGCCCATTTGATGCTATTCGCATCATGGATAAGAAAGCGATAATAGATTTACATAAATGTACTATTTGCGGCGCATGTAAAGATATCTGTAAATTTAAGGCAGTGCTGATTGAGAAGGCTTCTGTTGTTTGCGAGTTGCCCAATATCAAGGATTATAAAGGGATTTGGGTTTTTATAGAACAGATGAATGGCAAGGTGCAGTCAGTCGCATATGAATTATTAGGCAAGGCCCAAGAATTAGCTAAAAAGTTGAATTGCCAGGTTAGTGGCGTACTTATCGGTAATAAATTAGAAGATCAGTTAGATGAGCTTATCTTTTGCGGAGCGGATAATATTTATCTGGTTGAGGCGCCGGAGTTAGCCAATTTTCAGGATGAGCCTTATACAAATATATTAGTTGAGTTGATTAAGAAATATAAACCTGAGATTGTTTTGTGCGGGGCGACTAATATCGGCCGTTCGCTTATTTCGCGGGTGGCAATAAATATAAAGGCCGGGTTAACTGCAGATTGCACCGGGCTGGATATTGATCTGGATAAGAAAATTCTCCTTCAGACGCGGCCTGCCTTTGGCGGGAATATTATGGCAACAATTATCTCTCCTAATTACCGTCCGCAGATGGCGACAGTCAGGCATAAGGTTTTTACGCCGATGAGCCCGGATAAGAAACGCAAAGGTAAAATAATCAAGGAGAGCTTTGATAGCTCGCTTTATTTTTCGCGCACTAAATTATTAGATATCGTAGAGGAGATTGAGTCTTTAGTAAATTTATCCGAAGCAGATATAATTGTTTCGGGTGGACGCGGAATGGGTGGCCCGGAGAACTTCAAGATATTGGAAGAATTAGCGCATGTCTTAGGCTCTGCAGTTGGTTCATCGCGCGCAGCTGTTGATGCCGGGTGGATGCCTTATTCACATCAGGTAGGCCAGACCGGACGCACTGTTGCTCCCAAGATTTACTTTGCTTGCGGTATTTCAGGCCAAATTCAGCATCTAGTAGGGATGCAATCCTCAAAAATAATCGTAGCTATTAATAAAGACCCCGAAGCCCCTATTTTTAAAGTAGCCACTTATGGAATTGTCGGAGATCTTTTTCAAGTAGTTCCTGCCCTCACCAAGCGCTTCAAAGAAGT
>JAPLLW010000006.1 GCA_026387355.1 Candidatus Omnitrophota bacterium | reverse complement strand
ATTATCAGCATCTAATACTACATTAGCAGATAGTTCTATCTCAGTGGCCCCGCCAAAGTCCATGGCCGCGGTAGTATTTATGTTACCACCTAACTGTGTTGTTCCGGTGGAGTTAACATCAAGACTGGTTAAAACTGCACCCTGCCCCATAGCTGCGAGTACTATATTTCCAGCACCAGCGTTTAATACCAATGCCTGGCCGCCGTCAACTGCCCCGCCGGATAAATCAATTACCCCTGATACCGTGTTAGTTAAAGTAACAGCTGTAGTGAAATCCACATTGGAAGCGCCGCTGAAATTCATCCCCTCATCTGTAGTTATGTTACCGGCAATATTGGTCTGGCCGGAAGAAGTCACGGTCAGTGCATTAACATCTATTTCAGTCTCAGTAGCAGTCAACCCAAGAGTTACTGTTCCACTTCCGCCGGTATTAACTGTTAAATTATAATCTCCGGCTACATTGCTGCCATTTAAAAGCATATCTGTTGAACCATCACCAAGCAATGAAATATCTGCCGCTAAATTAACATCTTTTGCATCAGTAAATGTTATGCTGGTGTTCGCTGTAATGTTACCGTAAAGCGTTGTTATCCCGACCACGGTACCATTATTATCCACGGTTAAACTGGCCAGCGGAGTGGTATTCCCTATGATGCCTAATTGAATGGCTCCTCCGCTAGTCGATCCGCCAGCATCCAAAGAAAGCGCATAAGCGCCATTAATAGTCCCGGCAGACTTAAAAAGAATGTCTCCGCCGATAAGTCCTGTTTGTGCGGTATCTATAGTCACAGCTTCGGTCAGAGTTACAACATCAGTGCCTCTAAAATCTACATTACCAAGATCCGCAGTTGAAATATTAGCATGCAGGATGGCTGTATCTGCATTTACAGTCAATGATGTTAATGGAGTTCCGCCTACTATCCCTGTAAATGTTACCGTACCACTAACCGCGTTTACTGTTAATGCTTGTCCTCCCTTAATTGTAGAACCAAAAGTTACGCCGCCAGTAGTGCTTGTTACTGTTGCGCCGGCATCCAAATCAACCGGCGTACTAGTAGAAAATGTAACATTTCCAAGAGCTGTAACATTTGCATTTAGATCTACTCCGCCGGTAGATGTATTATTAAAGGTAATCGCGCCATCAACGTTATTGGGATCAGTGCTTATAGTTACTTCACCTGTACCAGTAGTTCCATCTTGAATAGTTACGATTGAGCCGCGAAGTTGGGCGCCCACTATCATATTATTCGCTTCAGCCACACCATCCTTGTTAAAGGTAAAGTCTACGGTAGAATCGGATTTAATTAAAGAACTGACAGTAATATTCTCGTCGGCATTCACCACCACTGTTCCAGCGGCATCAATAGCTCCGAGGTTAACCGAACTAGCATTAACCGCGCCGTAAAGGGTTATATTGGCATCAGCGCTCCCGCTTGCGTCTATGGTAACTGGACCACCTGAAGTTACAATCCTGGATATCGCGATATCATCGCCGGCATTGATATCAACCGTACCGGTTCCGGTCTGATTAATTAGCAGGTTTGAACTAGCTGTTCCGTAGCCAAGTGTAATATCTCCAGTAGTTGCATTCGCTGTAAGGTCTATCTCTCCATCTCCGCCGGTCTGAATAAGAATTCCTGTGCCGTCATCTTCAACTACAATGCTATTAGCAGAATTAATAGAAATATCACCCAGCTCAGCCTTAATCTCGATATTTTCATTAATAGTTATGTCGCCAGCGCCGGTGTTACTTAAGGATATATTTCCGTTGTCCTTGGCAAGAACATGAGCGTCAATTATCAACGGGCTTCCGGCAATGATAGCGATATTGCCCTGGTCATTATTGGTTATATTGTAAAGTAGTGTAGTAGGGCCTTTGGTGGTAATTGCAATAACGCTGGTTGATGCATCAACGTTGCCGTTGTCTACGCTTAAGGTAAGCATATTACCGGTAATAGAACCATCGCCAACCTGGACTTCAAGTGGATCGATTGCAGTGCCTACTCCGCCTACTGAGGTTATATTCAAGAATCCGGTCTGGGTGTTAGAGCCGGTTGCGCCAAAAATAATATCGCTGTCAGCGGCAGTAGCGCCGTTACTATCAATAAGGGCTCCAGTAAGATTAAAATCCAGAGTCCCTCCGTTACGGATAGTTATCTCCTGCTCAATAGTAGTTACTCCGCCATTTAAGGTTAAATTAAAACTTTCTCCTGAAAGGTCTAAGCCGCCGGCAGTATCATTGCCAATAGTAATTACGCCTGTTCCACCTTGCTGACCTATGGTTACCGTAGTTGAACAGGATATTGCCTGCAGTTCAGCTTCGGTTAAATCAAATCCTCCGGGAGGATTAGCCGGATCATAAACTATATTAATTGCCCTGTCAGAGCTAAGCGGCTCAAGTAATACTGTGCCGGTGCCGCTTACGTTGATAGTTACTCCGCCAGCAGTATCTATGCCCATATCATCGGCAATCGCCACAAAGTTCTGGCTTGCGGCAACAGTAACTGTACCATTAAAGTTAATTGTATGAGTTCCTGCATTAACTGTAACGCCACCGCTAGTAGTAGTGATGGCGCCCAAGGTAATATCTTCGGAATTAGTAAGATTCAATTCACCGGTAGTAATAGCTCCTAAAGAATTTATATCCAGTTCAATCTCATCGCCAACGAGACCGAATTTAGCAACATCTCCGGCTGTGGTATCATCCAAATAAAGAATATCAGCTTTGATATTAAGGTTCCCTATATTATTATCAACTACGTTATCGCCGTAATTAAGGTAAACATTTCCGCCGGTACCAGACCGGTTAGTGAGAATCTGACCGATAGAAAAAGAATGGTCAGCTGGTGTCCGAAGGTAACGGTGATATTTCCTGAATTTGAACTAATAGTGCCTGTGTCTCCACTATTCTGAATGATGGATTGATTAGTAGCATCTATAATAACAGTTCCGGAGCCATTGGCAGTAATAGGCTTATTAATGGTCAGAGTATCGCCTCTTGTTTCCAAGGCAATATTGCCGTTTGAAGCAGTGGTGATACCATTAAAGGCAGTGCTAGGATTAACCGCGCTGCCGATTGTCACCGCATCAAGTTCCGATATGAGGATATTGCCGCTAGTGCGGGTGCGGGCAGCAAGAGTTGCAGCGGCAGTGGCCAATGAATTGTTGCTTACTCCACCTACTCCGCTGATCCCAGTAGCAGAATCAAGAGTCAGGGTACCACTTGTACCTATAGTATAGTCTGATGCATTATCGCTTATAGTACTACCGGTAATCAGAGTCAAGTTAGAATACCCGGCATGATTAGTGATGTTTCCCGCCACGGTAATTGTGCCAGCGGAGGTAGATCCGATTACTACGCCATTACTGGTTGTGATAGTGTTTAATTCCGCGTCGCTAATTTCCAATGTATGTGCACTTGCCGAAGCATCCCTTAGAATAATAGGATCGCCTGCCGTGTAAGATTTTAATGTTACTACTTGCGCACCTGCGGTAATCGTACCGGTCAAGCTCATATCATCAGCAGTAATCGTAAGCGCCCCGGCAGTAGAACTGATTATCCCTGCTGATTGCACAAAAGTTTCAGCAGTGTCATCCGCTGTAGAAGTCAGGGTTACTGCCCCTGTATCTGCAGTAATATTCTGGTCAATCGTCATTATTCCGCTGGAAGTTAAATTGATTATGTTAGCGGTGATTGCCGCGCCGGTATTAACGGACCCGGTATTATTAAAGGTAATGGTTCCTGAATTTGCGTTAAGCTGCAAATCAGTAACATCGCCAGTATTAGTAAGCGTAAGATTTCCTGTTCCTGCATCAGCATTAATAACTGTCGCTGCAGTAGTTACTGCATTGGTTGCACCGATTGATGTCCCAGCGTCAAGAGTAAGCACTTTGGTATTGGCTAAAGCTAAAGTGTGCCCCGCTCCCGTAGCATCAATCGCACCTTCAGTAGCCAAAGTTACACCAAAAGTCTCTCCTGAGAGATCCACTGCGTCGCCGATATTAATGGCTGCACTATTAGTTCCGTCCTGGCCTATAGTTACTGTTCCGGATGAAGCAAGATATTTTAACTCTGCTTCGGTCAAATCTAATTGATTCGCAGTCGCAGTATCCGTGCCTAAGGATATAACGGTATCTGCATCTTTAGTATAGATATAGATATTGGCACCGGTAGTTGCGGCTGCAATACTCATATCATCCGAACGCAAAGTAAGTGTTCCGCCTGCAGTAACCGTATCGGTAATACCAAGGTTGGTATCGGAAGTAGTAACCGAAAGTGAAATCGCATCGCCGGCTGACAGGGAATCGGCAACACTCATTAGCCCGCTAGATGTAAGGGTGATATCCCCCCCGCCAGTAGTAGTAATCCCGCCGGCTGCAGCAGTGACGGTAAGGGTTCCGCTTGAAGCGGTAAGGCTAAAGTTCCCGGCATCTGTATTTACGACTGTAACCGCAACATTGCCGAGACTCTGGGTAATTGAAACATTAGGGTCAAAGGCAGAAGTACTGACACTATTGATAGTCATGGTGGTGCCATTGCTGGACATATCAATTAAATCAGCATCCCAATTTATGTTAATGGTATCGGTAGTAACGCCTGCTTTTATGATATTAACGGCACTAAACAGGTCAGTACCAATGTCTAAATTAACATTTCCATCACCATCGCTGTTTACAGTAAGAGCGCTGTTACCGCTAACATCTCCACTAATGTCAATAGGCTGAGTCCCGCCAATTGAAGCGGCAGTTATAGAAACATCTCCATCGGCATCAATTTCGACATCTACATCATCAGCAGCGGCATTAATATTAGCGCTGTCAATGGCAAGCGTACCACTAGCTATGCTTATAGCATTATTTCCTAAAACTGTATTAGAAGTATCAGTTATTGTAATAGTACCTGATCCTGTATTTGTCAGAGTTTCAGTACCAACTCCGCCAGCACCAATAGTGATACCTGCAGCATTAATAGTAAGAGTATCTAAGTCTCCTCCGCCAATCAATCTTGCGCCTGCTGTGACTGCAAAAGTAGACGTAGTATCAATATCTATGTCGTTCTCCGTAGATAAATTTGCGCCAATTGTAATAGCTCCGGTTTGGGTAATCGTGATGGAACCAGCACCCGTAGTGATTATACCGCTAGTGTTGTCAAAAGTAGTGCCGCTGGAAATAAAAGTGCCGCCAACAGTAGTAATGGGGTCAGCTACCGTGACAGCGCCACTTGAGCTAAGGGTAATATTACTAGCGCCGGTTGCGACAATGCCGCCTGTTGTATCAGAAACTGTAAGGGTTCCGCTTGAGGCGGTAATACTTACGCTTCCTGTAGAAGCATCAATATTACTGATTGCAACATTTTTAGCAGCTTCAGAAAGGGTATAGGTAAAACCAACGGCTAAATTATTTAAAACCGCAGTATTGATTGTGCTGGTAGGATCAGTGCCATCTATATCAATGGAATCGCCACCTGATAAATTTATATCCACTTCGCTGTCAGCATCGGCGAGCGTTACAGAAACGGCACTGAACTGATCAGTTGCCATATCTATATCTATTGCTTCACCCGCTGCCGCAGAACTTGTAATGGTTAAAGTTCTATCTCCACCTGCATCACCCGTAATATCAAGTCCTCCGTTGGTTGCGCCAATCGCCGCACCATCCAAGGTAACATTGCCGTCAGCCTCAATTTCACTGCCAGCATCGGTTGTTACCACTATATCATCACCTGTGGCTGTTAAAGTTAATGTTCCATCGGCAATACTTATCGCATTGTTGGCAAGCGTGATATCTCCGGAACCGGTTGAAGTTAAAGCTATAGTACCTGATCCTGTATTTGTGACTGTAGCATTTGCAACTGATGCGCCCGCATTCAAGGTAATCCCCGCGGCATCGATGGTAAGAGCAGTTTCGTTTCCGCCAGCAATAACACGCGCGCCAGCTTGCACATCAACGCTTCCGGTAATATTTAAATCTACATTACCAGCTGATGAAGTAATATTAGCGTTGGTATCCAAGTTTCCGCTGGCATTAAGCTCTATTTCACCAGTAGCATCTATAGTACTATTATTAGTTAAAAGTGCACCGCTCAATGTAACTGTACCGTTATCGGTATCCACAGCAGAAGTTACCGTGATATTACGGCCAGTATTTGTAATTGAAATATTGCCTGCACCTGCATCTAAACCTAGTCCTTGTATATTAATATCTCCTGAAGTGCTGTTGTTAATAAAAATACCGCCAGTCGTAGTTTGTACGTTAAGATCAGTAACGCCCACTGTTTCAATCTGAGCAAGATTTGTTCCCACACCATCACCAGCGGATATTATAAGATCACCGCTAGCATTCATTGTAATTACACCTGTGCCGTCAACAATCGCGCCAGCCCCGCTAGTATCCGAGTCTGCGGTAAGAGTTAAATTACCCGTACCAAGCGACATGTCTATGGCGGCATTCAGAATAATGTCATTTGCTGCCTGAAGGATTAAACTATTCGCATTAGCCGAAGCAGCTATTGCTCCGGAAACAGTAATATTACCCTCTTCAGCAGGATCATGAGCAAAATTAGTAGTAATCGTAACACTGCCAAGAGCTAATGCGGCATTAACATTAGCTACGCTACCTGTATCATTTGGCGTCCAGATTCCTGTCAAAGTTGGAAAAAGCGACCAATCACCATTAGCATTATCACCAGTAATAGTAACATTTGTAGGATCAATCAAAAACATACCATTTTTACCAGCAGGCGCTAAGGTATCCACCAAACCATATATTTCTACATGTTCCTTGCCTGATACCTCCACAAATCCGCCGTCTCCAGAAAGCACACCGCCCTTAGCCTCTATCTTAGCATCAGGCCAGAATAAGGCAGTTTCAGGAGAAAATACGATTACATTACCACCGTCGCCGTTTAAGCCGGCGTTAGCGGTAGTTAAACTATCAGAAGATAAAGCCACTACATCGCGGGCATAGAGATTGACATTACCGCCGTCACCATCTATTGCATCCGCATGCACGGTTCCGAATTGCCCAACCTTCTCACCTTTCATTTCAACAACGCCGCCCTTAGCGCCTGCTTCAATTGCGCTAGCGTCGAGAGTGCCGATATTCTGAACTATACCATCGCTATTAGAAATTAAGACAATTTTGCCGTCTTTGTTAACCATTGAGCCGGCCTTGACCACGCCTTCCTGATTGATAAGTTTTGAAAAAACACCTTGCATTGCCTCAGCCTGAATATAAACCCGTCCGCCATCGGCATTAATTTGACCTATATTATCTACGCCGATATTAACCTTATTGCCATTTTGGTCATGAACCTCGCTCAAAACCTGTTTATCCAATGCAACTTGAATACTTCCTTCATTATTAACGTTTAAGGTAACTTCTCTGCCCGAGACTAAATTTACTGTGCTAAGGTTAGCATTGATAACTCCATCATTCCTCACTGCCCCGCCAGCTAAGGTTACGCCCATTGGCCCATTGGCATTAATCGTACCGGAATTAACAATCAGGCCAGGATTAACACTATCCTGCTTGATAAGATAACTACCAGACATAAAATCATCCATAGACATGCGCATAGTGGAAACAACCATGCCACCGACATTAACCTGCGCACCGGAACCAAAAAGAATACCGCTAGGATTTAAAAGGAAGACGTTACAATTGCCATTTAAGGCGCCTTGAATGTTTGAAATTGCCCCGCTGACGTCATTGTGTAAAATAACTGCGCTGGATGAAGGACCGATATTGTTTACGGAGTTTTGTGCCCCGATATTAAAGCTCTGCCAGTCAATCCAAGTCTTATCAAATTGATTGGCATTAACCGTCATGTCATTACCTGCGGTGGTAATCGTAGGAGCACCAGCTTGAACTTGCGGGCCTACAGGGAGGTCGTCTCCGGAAGCTACCGGAAGAGGATAAACTACCAGACCGATAATTAATAATACAAATATTGGATAGAAAGTAAGCAGATTTATTTGCTTAAACTTTTTATCTTCCATTTTTATTTCTCCTATATTATTCATGCGTCTTACCTATATATAGCGCTGCTATTATATTACCATTCATACTGCAAGCCAAAGTGCACCCTGCATGGTGCACCATCGCTTGGTTTGTCGCCCCCTACCGGAAAGCCGACATCTACCCTACCGCGCAAATGCTCATACAAATCAAAACGAAAACCAAAACCCGTACCAACTAGAAACGCTTTAGATATCTCCCCTACCACAGCATTATTAAGGTGCCCTTCGCCTGCATCAAGAAAATAAACAAATTGAATAGCGTCCATTAAGCGTGTACGTTTTTTATCAAAAGGAACCCTTAGTGTAGGCGGGATAAGAAATGCCGGGCTTCTTAATTCTAGATTCGCAATCCAGCCGTAATCAGCAAGGTAGTCATTTTCCGGAAAACCTCTAACGCTATCAGCTCCACCAATCGCCATCTGTTCTGGAGTAACCAAAGGATCCGAAGTAAATTGGAATCTAAAGGTATTTAAAAATACGGAATTAAACGGCAGGTAGGTAATCCTGTTTAAGAACAAATTATATTTCTGGAATTCGCCGCCGGCCTCGGAAGTAGCCCGGCTGGAAGTAACATCATATCTAGACATCGACCCTAGGAAATCAGGAATACCAGCGCGGACTTCTGCGGAAAAACTACCGCGGCCCATACTGTCTTTTTCGTCAAAATTAATACCTCCCTTAAAAGCGCTGATTTTATCATGACTGGTTTCATTACCCAAAACCTCGTTATGCACGTCGATGGAATCAAACCCTCCGGTAAGATTACTTGCTAGAGTAAGACTGCCAGTGGATTCTTCATCTACAAATTCCTTTTTAAAGAGTGGATGAGTTACGTAAAGACTTAAAGCGTGAGCTTTACCTTCAGGGCTAATAATCGCAAATTGTCCGTTGATATCAGCTTTGGCAAAAGCAGCGGAAAGGCCTATACGGGTATCAAAGCGATTTATCGGTAAATTATAATCACCGCTAAAGCTGTAAACATCGGTAGTGGTAGGGCTGGCCATAAATTTCGCCGAGAAAATATCATCCAAACCCAAAAGATTGGTATTCATATACCCTAAACCCCAACGTAATTCATTAGTAGCATTTGTTCCGCGATTATTAAAATCAGCATAAAAATGGTTCGGCGTTCGTTCTTTTTCTACCTTTAATAAGATATCGGTAGTTCCCGGAGTTTTGCCGGGGGTCAACACCGCGCGCATAGTTCTATCTGGATTCTTGTTGATACGTTCAAGGCTGTCTTCTATCTTCTGAGAATTCATCATTTCGCCCTTCTTTACCAAGAATCTCTTTTCAACTGTGGAACGCTTGCTGTGTTTTGGTTTTTCAACCTCGATGTCTCCAACGCGGCCTTCTACCACCTTAAATTCTACGGTATTGTTAGTAATCTCCTGGGTGGGAAGATAAGCTATGCTTGAGACATAACCTTTACTGCGATAGAATGCGCCGATTTCATCGCTGATTTTCTTCAAGTCGCTCATTCCTAATTCCTGATCCTTATATTTTTTAAGAATAGGCTCAAGCTGCTTGGGCTGGAATAAATTAACTCCGTCCAGAACAAAGGCCTTGACAAGTGTTTTTGGCTCAGGAGGAGTGAGCGCGGTTTTTACTGCCGGAATTTCCATTATTTTATCTAATACCTGTTTCTGTTGGGCAATAAGCTCTGCCTGATCAGCTATGGTTTTCTCTAATTGGTTTACTTTTTCAACTAAATTCTGCTGGGCAGGGGAACTTGACTGATCAGTTACGACTTTTTCCAGTTGATTTACTCTCTGGCGCAATGCAGTTATTTCTTCTTTCATTTCTTGTACCCTAGAGGCCTGCTCACGCGCCGCTTCATCTTTCATTTTTTGCACTGAAGGCGACTGCGCATGCGCTGCAACACCTCCTAATATAAAGGTATTAATTAATACTAATATAAATACTATTTTATTAAATTTTGGGGTCTTCATTTATCCTGCTTATTTTTTAACTTACTTTTCATTAAAGCTTTCTGCTCTTTCTGTTTGGCTGCGGCTTTATTTTTCGCAAGCTCTTGTTCTTTTTTCCGCTTTAACTGTTCTTCCTTAACAAAGGCTTCTTGCTTTTTCTGCTTTTCTACGGCTTTTTGTTTTGCTATTTTCTGTTGGCGCACTTGCTCAGCTTGTTGTTTTTTAGCAAGTGCTTCCTGCTTTTTCTGATCAGCTGCGGCTTTTTGCGCAGTAAGCTTTTCTTCCTTCTCCTGCTTCAATTGTTCTTTTTTAGCAAGCGTCTCTTGATTTCTTTGTTCTTTTTCTGCAAGGGCAGCCTGCTTTTTGGCATCAGCTGCACTTTTTTCTTCAGCTATTTTCTGTTGGCGCACTTGCTCAGCTTGTTCTTTTTTAGCAAGCGCTTCTTGATTTCTTTGTTCTTTTTCTGCAAGGGCAGCTTGCTTTTTGGCATCAGCTGCGGCTTTATTTTTCGCAAGCTCTTGTTCTTTTTTCCGTCTTAACTGTTCTTCCTTAGCAAAGGCTTCTTGCTTTTTCTGCTCAGCTGCGACTTTTTGCGCAGCTATTTTCTGTTGGTGCACCTGCTCAGCTTGTTGTTTTTTAGCAAAAGTTGCTTGTTCTCTGGCTAAGACAGCTTCGTTATTGCTTGCAGAAAAAACTAAAGTATCGGGTTTTATTGATGTAAGAAAAAGAATGCAACTGAGGATTAAAAGAATCTTCGGGGTTTTCCTTATAAGAACTTTTTGAAAAGAGTTTTCTTTAATATTCACTTATTTATAAAGTGTTTAATAATAAAAATATATGAAAACAAAGTTAGATGTACTATATCAATAAAAAAAAATCTTGTCAACATATTTTATTAAACAAAAAAAAGCGGATATTAAACACTTAATTATTAAAACGTACTCAACCTTTTCATCCTTTATTGTCGCATTTACCGAATGTATCCACCTCAAATATCAATCTCTGCTAAATGCCCTCCCTTCTTCTACTTATTTATCTGAATATCCTCAACTCACTCTCCGGAATAAAACAACTTTCAATTCAATAACTGAACAGAACTTGTTATTTTAACAAGGCTTAGCTCTCTCCTTAATAAATGTAACCCCTAACCAGAAACTGATTTTTTTTAAACAAGCGCGGCTTCTCAATTTCAAACATTGTTACAAAACTTACCCAAAACAGATACACTATTGGAGAGTTTTTGAATAGTTTTAGTGATATTTAAAGGTGCGGGTGCGGATAATTGTATAGTAAATCTATTTTAAGCCGTAAGAGTTATTAAGCAAAGTTAAGCAAGTTTATAGGATAGCTACCGGCGTAGAAATGGCAAAAGCGTATAAAATTGTATTATCACCCATCTACTACTTATTTTTTAGACAATAAACTTACTTTTCGATATTCACAAACCCTTATTTTTGCTTTAATAGAACAAAGCCACCAAGCAGAGAAAATATTATTGTTGCGTAATTATAGATACTCCAATAAACACTATTATTAATCACCATGCCCACGATTGTAAAAATCGCCAAAGTCAGCAACAGTAACCCGATTACTTTGCTATTTTTCATCTCCCCTCCCTTGATAACAAACTGAACAAACTAGATAAAAACTCATCAATAGGCACATTATACACGCTTGTATTTAACTGTCGAACAAAAATTAATATAGGCCACGATCTTACCTATATATATAACATGAGAAGAAGCCTCTCGCTATATCAGATAATGCTACAGCGGCTTTATGGGTATAAACAAGCTCAAAATTACTCTAAATACGCCCCAGACCCTACTATAAATATTTCATCGCCGTATTTTGCCTTCCTAACATATGTATGTTTCTTTGAAGGAATAGACTGCCCGGGTTTAGGCCAAAGATAATCTAACCACCCTGCCCCCTTGGTCAAAGCTATGTTAATATAATCGCGGACAAGATATTTTCCGTTGCTATCTTTATAATCTATTAAATTTCTGCCTTCTATATTCAAAAAAGAGCCGTTTACCAACTCAACGCCATCAGGGCTATCTATAAAAACATATGTATCCAAAAATGAAAACGGACCAGCTTTGTCGCGAATCTTCGAAAACGCCCGCCTTCCTTCTTTTTCGATTAATAACACAGCAGAGTTTACAACCGCAACGATAAACTCTTTTTCCATTCTCATGTTATATAATCCGCTGCCAACGATATATCTTTTACCCGAAGGCGCAATAACAAGCTTTACAAAAGAGCTCTTCCATAGAGGGAGAATACTGCCGGGTTCAGGCCACTGATAATGAAACCACCCTTCCCCATTTTTGTTTGCAGTTTCTTTGATAAAACCTTTTATTATGAGCTTATTGTTGACATCTTTAAGCTCGATCTGCTTCTTCCCCTCTAATGCAGAATCAGGATGCAAAATCATATCGCCTTCGCTATCCAATATAAAAATATATGTATCCCCATGCCGCCATTTGCTCCCCTCTTTTTCAAACTCAGGAAAAACAGCTTCACCCTGATTTTTAATAAGAACAGCCGCATCCCTTACTAAAGAAACAAGATTCTGTGTCTCTTTATATTGGTAGATTGATGGATATCCTGATATTTTTCCCGTCTCACCCGAAAAAAGATTCATCACAGAAAAGAACAATAAACAGAAAACCAAAAAAAACTTCTTCATACCGCCTCCGTTTTTTTAACTTAAATTAAATTCCCTCTCCTACCAACTAAAGAAAAAACTCTTAATTTGTGAAATAATTTATTTCTGAGCGCCAAAAGCTCTAAACTCATTTAATGCTGCATTAATCTAAGAACCTTATTTTCTGCCGAACCAAAGCTTAATCGCTGAATATCTGATTCTGAGCTCCCATACAAGATAATATAGTCCCCTGGAATAATCTTCTCGAATATAAAATCACCCTGCTTGCCAGCATTCACCCTTTCCGTTAATTTACTTGTATCCCTAGTTTTGAATTCTTTTGGAGTCAATAAATATACCACCCCTCCAACGACAGGCTGCTTATTCTTATCTAAAAGCACGCCACTGAGATTAGCAAATCTTAATAAAAGAATATCTCCTACATTTTCCTTCCAAGCCGACCGCTTGATGTTTACCTCTTTGTTCACATAACCTTCAAGAGTAAAACACAAACGCGTAGACTGGTTTACGGGCTTAAGCCGTAAATTTTCAATCTGAAAAGAACCGTCACTAGCAGTAACCACTATCATCCCTCCTGCTTCTGATATATCACTCACATCATTACGCACGCCGCCGCCTAATGGCGAAACAGAGACATTCCTTAGCGGTTTCATAGTGACAGCTTCGAGCACGCGCCCTCGCACTAATCCTTTAGCAGGGGATAACTTAATTGTAAACGGCTCGATAGTACCCTTAATTAGATTAGTTTTAGCTTTATCATCAAGTTTTCTAAAATCAAATTCAAAGAACCCTAGCTCATAGTTTTCAGCTTTCACAAACAATTTGTATAAAGCATCCTTAGATTCATATGCATAATATATCCCGTTTTCTAACTCTCCACTATCGGAACAAAAACTATAATCTCCCTTGGTTACTCTAAATACGGGAATAGGGCTTCCCGATTCCGCATCAACGGCCTTAAAAGCAATACGAACGGTAGGGGGACACTTTATATTAGGTCCTTCCGTAAAAGCCTGAGACTGAGAACCAAATTGATTGTTTAACTCATCGTAGATAGCTTTACTATCTTCGGCATAAGCTAAAGAAATAGCCAAAAAAACCATCACCGCGCATTTTAACAATTTTCTGCTTATTCCCATCTTTCCTCCTGCAAATTTTGTGTTTTACCTCGACTATCTTATTGTCTTATATAAATATTTTTAATTTTTTATCGCCATGGAAACTCTTCTCTCTATTAAATGCTTGAACAGTGAACACTGCGATTAGTCCTTGCGCATAGAGTAGAACTTTTCCTGAGAACAAGGAACTTGCATCTCCTTCACCAACTTAAAACCCCAATGCTCGTACTTTCGAACATTCTCCATGCTCTGCGTTATCAAAGTACAAGGAAGACCTTCGCTCCCGGCTCTAGCCAACATGGGCCTAATCAGTTGCGAAGAGTACCCTTGGCCCCTAAACTGTGCGCGCACAGCCACCAAGTGCAGGTACCACTGCGGCTCCTGGCCAAGGTGCGCGGTCAATACGGCAATGGTCTCGTTGATTGCCTGCATCTTTTTCATGGTTTCCTCGTTCACGAAATCTTGCGCACTGAATGGATCCACATCCACATCTCCTGCGTGATCCATTCCCGGTGGAAACCAGATGCTCACCGCCTCCAGGGCAGGAGAAATCCCATGCCTTACAGCCTTTGGTGAGCAAGACGTTACAAGGGAACGGAAGAACCGCCTCTTCAGAATGAGATTATTCGGCTCGTTCTGAAACATAAAGTTCCCAATAGGATCATTATTAGCAATGAATGCCTCTGCAGACACATCAGCCATCTCATCGATCCTGCTCATTGGTACTTCATAAGACATTATCACCTACATCCTGCTCTTGAGAGCGAATACTAAAACAAAAATATGGGCCGATTCTTTCCAAATAGCGCAACATTAACTATTTCATCCTAACTCAAAACTTGTCACCCCGTAAACTTTTCCTATCGCAACCGAGGGCAAAGATTTGGAATAGACCCGCGCTGTTTCAAAAACCACTTTCATCGAATAATTTTCTGCAAGTTTAAGCGCTTGGTGGTTAGCTTCCGGGACATCGAAAAAGAGCTCCTGGCCTGAAGACACCGTACCTATCAAGGCGTTGAATACTTTTCCGGCTACAATGATATCATCAGCAAATAACGGGCCGATCTTATATCCTTTATAACACGGCCTGATTACCCCGTAACCTCTCAAGGTTCCTCCTTCTAACGACACATAACCTTTGGTTTGCGGACGGCTGATCCAGCACTTGAGAAATTCATGCCGTTTCGCCGGGAACACCCCATCATCATAAGAAGCAAGCTGCTTAAAATCGGCCTTGTGGATATCAATTAAATCCTCGGAATTCAGTTCTCCTGAGCCCACACCTTGATAGCGCCGGTTTTTATAGTAAGCCCTGAACCCTTGAGTCTCATAATCCTTGATCCGTTCAAGTACGCCGTCTCCTCCTATGTTACGGCTGCCCATATAATTCAAGGCCGCCTGCCAGATTTTCATTCCGTAACCTTTGCCGCGGAATTCCGGCGCAACAATATAAAATCCCATAAAACCAAACACATCATCATAAGCTACTGCCGAGATGGTAGCAACCGGTTTACCCTTTAACTCAGCCACCAGAAACCCTTGCGGGTCCGCAGAATAAAAGCACTCCGCGTCATAGAGGCCAGGATTCCATCCTTCTTTCGCCGCCCATTCAACGGCTATCTCAGCAACCTCTTTTTGAGTCATCCTGCGGATTTGAAAACCGTCTTTCATGCGCCTATCCCGCTTCTTATCATTGCAAACCACTCATTAAGTTGCGCGGTGAAAATATCATACGTTTTCATCTCTTTCTCTGTATAAGATTTTCTATGCTCATCCGAATATTGCACCCGCTCCTCTAAAGTCCTGTGGATTATTTCTTTAATGGGCTTAACCGCATTCTTGCAATCACTAAAACCGTCCCATTCCTCGTTTACAGGAAAACCGTAATTTCTTAAAGGAAGATCCCATGTAGCGTCTACTAAAACCCATTTCTTATTTATATAAGCCTTGCAGGCAAGGTGGGCTGTTATCGGCATCTCTTTTGTTAATTCTCTTAAAACCTGCGGATATTGTATCTCCTTATCGTCCCAGTCATAAAGGTAGCTAACATATTTAACCGCTATCCCCATTTTGTTAAATAATAATCCTAAAAGAAAATGTTTGGGTACACATGAACCTTTGTTCAGTTTCAATATTCCGGCAGGGCCTGTAAGAGGATCCCTTAATTCAGGGATGATTGCATAAGGAATACCGCGGATATTCTCAAAAACAGCTATCCTTGCAGCAAGCAGGTCCTTTACCCCCGTCCATTTTTTAAATTTATCTTCTATCAAGTCGCCTGCCATATAATTCGTCTAATAAGTTAATGCTTTAGGAATTTTCTTACTGTGCGCAAAAATAATTCCGGTTTTTCAAGGTGGTGCATATGTGAGGCGCCTGGTAAAATAACCATATCAGCTTCGGAGAATGCTGCGCAATAATCTTCAACCGTTTTAATACCTGCCTCGTCATGTTCACCACAAATGAGCAAAACCGGTTCTTTGATCTTTTTAAGCCGGGGCAATAGATCGCAATCTTTAAGTGTTCCGGTTATGGTTATTTCGCTAGGCCCCCACATCGTAAGATATACATCCATATTAAGTTTAGAAAATGCCTCTTGCAGAAACTCCGGCCAGGGATCCAGGCGACACAAGTGTCTTCTATAATAGTGCATAATGGCCGCTTGATATTTCTCGCCGTAATCACCGTTACGCTCTGATTCCTCAATGGTATTTTTTATGTCGCAAGGCATTTGCGCAAGATTCTCCCTCTGATCAGCATGCCAGCGTGGAGAGCTAAGGTAAGAACCGCATAAAATAAGGCCCTTTATCCCTTCGGGTCTTTTCTCAAGCATAAATGAACACGCAAGCATAGTGCCCCAGGAAAAACCCATGATGTAAACTTCCCGAAGCCCTAACCGCTCTCTTATTTCAGCCAATTCTTCCACATAGTTCGCAACCGAATAATACGACTTATCTCCAGCCCTATCGCTTTTTCCGCAACCAAGCTGGTCATAAAAATAGACCGGCCTTTGGTCAGAAAGTTCTTCTACCACTTCCGGCATACTTAACAACCCCGGACCACCGTGCAACACAAGTAACGGCACGCCTTTTTCATTCTCGCCGTACACGGAATACCAGATTTTGCCGCCTTTTGTTTCAATCAAACCTTCACGCATTTTAGCCAAGAAGAAACCTCTCTGTATTAACAAAAGTAACTATAGACTTAATACCTTAATATATCTAGAATATTTTGGTTTCAGAGAGGTGATTCCTCGCTGAATTCTGGGGTGGTAAAAATGAAAAGTGAATAATTTTGTATCGGGCACTTAGGAAAAAGGTTACAAACCAGATTGGCTATCTTCTATCGGATTTTCTTTTATTTTCTTAAGAATAAGATTCTTTAGCTCTTCCGCGCTTTGTTTCTTGAGGCCAGGTATATTTATTTTGTTTCCAGAAGCCCCTACACCTTCCTGCGCTTGGCGCATACGAATATCCCGCGCTCCCCCTGCTTGCGAAGCGTTTTCAATTCTTAATGTAGCAAGCCCAAAGATCCTATCGAATAAATCTTGTTTTAAGAAAACATTTTGTATGACGCCGTAAGGCAGATTCCTTTGTTTTTTCGATATGACGCCCTGTCTGACGATAAGAAACTTTTCCTCCAGTGAATAATGAAACCTGTTCCTGATCAAAGGATTAGCAATCAGCATCACCGGAAGAGCTAAAACAAGGTAAGGAAAATAATACCCGAAAAATAAAGCCACTATATTCATCAAGACTATGATGATAGGCGCTTTGAACATCCATAGCTTTGTGATCGGGTAATCTCTCTCCGTGATAACCATATTATTTTCCACGTCCTTACTCTCCTTCCGGCTTAAGCCTTATCCCTGTATCGTCAATTTACGGAATTAGTATTTAAGTTTTGATTCCTATTTTTGCTAATTCTTCTCTGCACTGTTTCAAGTAACGCCTTCCTCAGGCCATCGGCTGCCTGTTTTTCTACTCCGTCTATGTGAGCTTCTATGCCCGAAGAAACCGTAGCGCTTGAAAGATGGACATCATAAAGTCCGAAAAATCTATCTAATAGGTCCTGATCCACATAAACATCCTGGACTCGCTCATAGGGAATCGTAATTTCTGTCGGGGTAATCGGATGCTTCTTGATGATTATAAAATCATCTGTCAGTTCATAAAAATAAACTGACCAGTACCATTTCTGATAAAGATAAGTTACTAAGAAAAATAGAGTGAGGAAAACTAGGGCTGCAACGGTAGTAACGCCTAAAACTCCCACAGAAGCCCCGCCGCTAAAGCCAATGGTAACTGCAGCGATAATCCAAATCACCAGCACTATTATGTCTAAAACTAGATTCACCTTAATAGTTTTCTTAATGATCTTTTTTTCGCTTAAGGGAAACTGTTCGCGAGTTTTGCTCATAGAAATTTTCATTTTTCCTCCTTATTCAGAATCTAAAAAACTTAAGGCTGTTTTAGCCTTATTAATATATGCTACTACAAATTTTCAAAATTGTAAACAAATTGAACCTGAATATAAAATTTTCGCAGAACAATAAAATTTAAGTATGGGGTGGCTAACGGGGATCGAACCCGCAAACCTTCTGAGCCACAGTCAGACGCTCTAACCAATTGAGCTATAGCCACCATTAAATCAACTATGTAGAATTGCGTGACAATTACAACAAAGGCGTTCTAAATTATTGACGTTATTATTCTTCCTATTACTATCTTTATGGTGAACAATTATAACTCTTTTATCAGTACTCCCACATCTTGCACACTCATATGGAATCTTGAGCCTACGCATCAAATCGCGATAAGCGCTCTCTCCGGCAATCCAATTTGGCGCATTAGCCCCACAACGAACATTTTTGTTTTCCCAAGAACAGTGACAACTTACTGAACAAAAGAATCTTTTACTTTTAGACTTTCTATAATCTCGCGGTGTTCTATAAATTTCTTTTCCACAACTAACACATTTTACCCATTTACCGTTAAATTGAGACTTAGTGCGGCATTTTATAGAACAACACTTACTCCAGCCTTGTTTTAAATGAAATGGCTTTGCGTAAAATTCTTTACCGCAAATCTTACAATTCTTGATTGGCATAATATAATTATATCAAAGAACTTAAGCTTGTCAATACAATGAAACAGTCTGCAATCTATCGCTCTAACCAATTGAGTTATAGCCACCAAACTTAGTTAAATAAACTACTTTACTACCGCTTTTTCTCTAATAGAATTACCTAAATCATTCCCTATTGCAAAAATACCATCAACTAAAGCCTTACCTAAGTCGCTAAAAGTCTTTGCCCCGCTTTCTATAAGTTTAACCGGAAAAGTCAAAACATCTGCCGGCTTAAAAGCTGAAGCCTGCCTACTTTGCATAATTTTACCTTCAAAAGCAGTCTTAAAGTTTTCAAATCCGAATTGAGGACTATCCATTTTAGTTGGAATAATAAAGTTTAGTTCTACTCTGCCCTGATCTGCTGTCTTAAACATATCTAAAACCTTGTTTGTAATAACCGAGGCCTTTTCTTCCGACTCTCCGGCTTCAAGCGGTTTACGCACCATATTTGTTAGCTCCATATGACAAGCTGCGGTAATATTATTGTTTAAACCTTTAATATCAGATGAAAAATTCAATTTTGCCTTTTCAATACGCGCCTTATCCAGATCAACCCAGGTTGAATAATAAGGATACAAATAAACCGCATCAATGTCCTTGATCTTCAAGCTTGCCTGCATATCTTTCTTAAAGTGATTAATCCAACCATTAAATTCGATCTGCCCCTGAACCTCACTATCCCCCCAGGGGATTTTTCCAGTTAAATCAAAGCTTGTCATTGTTCTTTGAGGATACAAATAAAGGTTAGATACGCTACAGTTTATTTCTTTTATAATAATCTTTATGCTTTTATTGCTCATACTCTGGTCAATAAAATTAATCTGACCATCCTTTATCTTAATACGCCTGAACGCAAACGGCAACGGTTTAGTGCTACTTGGGCTAACTTCAGGCTGAATAGGTTTTGCAGGTAAAGACGCAATAATCTCTCCATTAGGCTTAATCCCCTCAACAACTACAGGAGGCGTCCTAATATAAGTTAGCTCAGGCCGGATTAATTTAAGATTATTAAAACTTAATTTTCCGGTGAAGAACCCGAAAAGATTCGGCGTGATATAAATCGAATCTGCTTTAAAGATTCCTTCGATATTCAACTTTTTTATCTCTAAGTGAAAACCAGGATTAAAACCGAAGAATTCTACAGTTGTCTTCTTGTGAATCAAATTCTCAATCTGCTTAGCAATAATTTGCTTTCCGGCTATAACTAGAAATATATAGAATGCCCCGAAAATAATGGCAAAACTTATTATGCTTAGCCCCAAGATCTTCTCTATTCTCTTCATAATATCTAGTGGTGCGCCTGGGCCGAATCGAACGGCCAACCTACTGCTTAGAAGGCAGTTGCTCTATCCATTTGAGCTACAGGCGCATGAAAACTTAATTAAAGCTACAGGCGCTTCTCGATTTAACTCGATGCGCCTACCCCGAGCTGGTCGAGGGGCAGGCGCAGAAAAATTATTCCTGAAGGTTCCCTATAACAAAACCTCTAGGCTTAAGCTTATTCAAATCTATATTTAAAGCTTTCAGCCAATATTTTATAGAATCAAGTTCGCTTCTGCGTTCATCATATATTAAAGCAAGATTAAGCTTAGCCGGAGCATAGTTTTCATCTATTTCTATAGCCTTCTCAAAGAAAGGCTCAGCTTCTTTCTTAAATCCTTGTTGCGCCAACATTACTCCGCGGTTATTCAAAACTAGCACCTGCCATTTAGTATTATAGGGATCAACCAATAATGTCTTTCCATACAGAATGTCTGCTGCGTCAAAATTATGAGCTTTCTGTAGCTTTACTGCCTCATTATAATACTTAACTGCTTCCTTAGAAATAAGCTCACCTGCAAAAGAAGAACCCGCGAGAAGAAAAACAAAAAACAATAAACTGGTTACTTTCTTCATAGCACCTCCGTTTTTAAATAATAGTCGGGGCGGACAGATTTGTCCACCTTCGCTCTTTAATATAAGCCCGCCAAAGCTATTAGAAATCTATTAAAGGGCGTAGGAGAAAACTGTCCCCCATTATTTATGTCGGGGCGGACAGATTTGAACTGTCGACCTCTTGCTCCCAAAGCAAGCGCTCTAGCCAAGCTGAGCCACGCCCCGTTAAATTTAGATTATATCAACCCTTCAATCTTTCTCAATATATTTCTCAATAATTATCCTGGCTTTTTTTAGGGCATGATAACGATGGCTCATCTTATGCTTTATCTTCTCACCTAATTGTGCAAAAGTTTTATTATATTTGGGTATTATAAATAAAGGGTCATAGCCAAAGCCACACTCCCCTTTTAATTCAAATCCGATTCTTCCGGAACACTTACCTTCTACTACTCCCAACAAACCATCTTTATTAGCTAATGCTACGGCGCAGACATAATAAGCTTTTCTCTTTTTAACCGGAATCTTATCGAGCAGACTCAATAATTTTAAATTATTTTGTGCATCACTTTTTCCTTTACCTGAAAATCGCGCAGAATAAATACCCGGAGCTCCATGTAAAACATCAACGCAAAGACCGGAATCCTCGCCTAAAGACAGCTTCCCGCTAAAACGCGCTATCTTAACTGCCTTCTTTATAGCATTCTCATTAAACGTCTTACCGTTTTCGATAATTACAGGAGTTTTCTTATAATCTGCCAAAGAGCTGATATCTAAATCAAAATCTTTTAAAATAGCTTTTATCTCTTCAAGTTTTTTCTTATTCTTCGTAGCTACAACTAACTGCATATTATTTATGCATCTGATAATGGGGTCTGACCCCATTATCAAGGGTGTCCCTATAAGAGATCGCCGACTAATTTACGCTGCGCGCTAAATAATTCCTCTATCCCCTTTTGAGCAAATCCCAGCATTTTATCCATTTTATCTTTAGAGAATGGCTTACGCTCAGCTGTACCCTGAACCTCGATAAATTCACCGCTACCCGTCATAACAACATTCATATCCACTTCTGCCTTGGAGTCTTCTTCATAACACAAATCCAAAAGCAACTCACCATTTACTATACCCACGCTAGTAGCAGCAACATAATCGCTAATCGGGATTTCTTTGATTAACCCGGACTTCTTAATCTTGGCAAATGCATCAACCAGGGCTACAAAACTTCCTGTAATTGCAGCGGTACGCGTGCCGCCGTCTCCTTGTATAACATCGCAATCAATCCAGATGCTGCGCTCACCCATAGCTTTCATATTAGTAACCGTGCGCAAGGATCGACCAACCAGGCGCTGGATTTCATAAGTGCGCCCGGAATCTTTACCTCTTGGTATACGCGTGTTGCAGGAACGCGGGAGCATCCCGTATTCAGCAGTCACCCAACCTGTACCTGAACCTTTCAAAAAAGGCGGAACACTCTCCTCAACCGAAGCAGTACAGATAACTTTTGTATTACCTAATTCTATAAGGCATGAACCTTCAGGAAATTTAATGTAATTCCTGATGATATTTAACCTTCTTATTTTATCTAAACCCCGACCATCAAGCCTAACCATAAATATTCCTCCCTTTACTATCTATTCCTACAATTAACGGAAAATCTTTTACTTCTAATTTTAGGATTTGTTCCGGGCCTAGATCACTATAAGCAACCGGTTTAGCTTTTCTTACATATTTAGAGATAAGCGCTCCGCATCCGGCAGGCGCTAACAAGTATGCCGCCCTAAACTTCCTGATTGCCTTTTTTACTTCTTTTGAACGATCTCCCTTTCCGATCATCAACCTTAAACCTTTCTTAAGCAAAGCAGGAGTAAATTCATCCATGCGTAAACTGGTAGTTGGTCCACACGAACCAATTATTTTGCCTTTTGGCGTTTTAGTAGGACCGCAATAATAAATTATCTGATTTCTAATATCGAATGGGAGCTTCTTGCCTTTTTTAATTACCTCAAACATCCTTTTATGCGCCTGGTCTCGAGCAATATAAATCTCGCCACTCAAAATGACTACCTCACCCATTTTTAAATTTAGGATATCTTTCTCGTTTAAGGGTGTCTTTATTGTTTTCATAATTTTGCGCTTGCGCTGCGTAAAGCATGGCAGCTTATATTAACTGCAACAGGGAGCCCTGCGATATGCGTTGGATAATGCTCAATATTAACCGCTAAACAGGTTGCCTTCCCGCCTAAACCCATTGGCCCGATATTAAGATTATTAATTCCTTTTAACAGATCAGTTGTAAGTCGTAAGTTGTAAGTCGTAAGTTTATTTATTAAAGCCTTCTTAGCCAATAAGGACGCATAATCGGCAGTCCCCCCGATCCCTACTCCCACTACATAAGGCGGACAGGCATCTGCACCCGCAGACTTAACTACTTCAATAATAAATTTCTTTATCTCACCACTGCTAGCCGTGGGATTAAACATTTTAATTTGGGATTTATTCTCGCAACCAAAACCTTTTGGCAGCACGGTTATTTTCAGGCTATTGCCAGTAACAATATCAGTATTTATAACTGCGCCGCTATAATGAGACTTTCCTCTTTTTAAAGGATGGCTAACTATTGACTCCCTAAAATTGCCCTTTTTGTATCCCTGCGCAATTCCCCTAATAACTGCTTGCTTAAGATTACCGATAATTTTTACGCCCTGGCCCATTTCAATAAAGACAAACGGCAAACCCGTATCCTGACAAATAGCTAACTTTTCTTTCTGTGCTATCTGTGCGTTATTTATAATTGCTAAAAGCGCTGCTTTTGCCTTTTTATTCTTCTCGCTAAGATACGCTGCCCTAATCTTGCGCAAGACATCTTTTCTTAATACGCAATTAGCCTTTACGCATAAATCCGAAACAACTTTTGTAATCTTTTCTGCTTTGATTACTTTCATTGCCTTTTATACTCTCTTGTTACTATTGTTTTTATCCCGCCCCTGGGGTTAAACTCGACTATAATCTTGGCCCAACGCGGCTTACACGCATTTACAAAATCATCAAGCATCTTATTCGTTAAATGCTCATGGAAGATCCCGATATCGCGGTAAAATATGGTGTACATTTTAAGCGATTTGAGCTCAACGCAATAAAGATCCGGAGAATACTCAATCTTTATAAAAGCAAAATCCGGCAAGCCCGTCTTTGGACAGATACAGGTAAACTCCGCAATGTCTATATTAATAGTATAAATCTTATCCGGATATTGATTCTTCCAAACTTCAATCTTCGGAGTTTTTAGCTTTCTAATATCCCCCTGCAATCCTTCATAACTATCCTTATTCTTCATTTTACTCCTATCACTTTATGCATCTGCTCAACCACGCAAGCAGTCACTCTCTCTTTTCTGGCTAATTCCCTAAAGGTCTCCAGTTTATCGTGTAGATAAACCTTATCTTCTGAGCTATCCGGCTGTAAAACTAAAATTGCACCTTTGGCTACCTCGCGGATTAATCTTAAAGCCGTTCTTAATTCATCTGCTTGCGTAGAACGCGAGATTATGGTTTTTATAAAAACTTCCCGGCGGCTAGCAATCTCCATAAAATGCCGATGCGACTCCCAAAAATTATCCAGTCCCGTTGAACTTGGCAACTTAATATCCATGGCTACGATATGTATATAATCTATAACGTTCTTTAATTCATGATACAGAGTTCCATTAGTCTCCAGATAATTTATATGATCATTCTTGTGGGTTAATTCTAAAATCTCTTTCAAGAAATGACTCTGCAACAACGGCTCGCCTCCGGTAAAAGAGATGGAATGGTACTTATCGCGATACATCATAATCTCATTAAACAATTCATCCGGCTCATATTCCATAAAGCTATTTAATTTAGTATCGCAAAACTTGCACTTCAGGTTACAGCCATAAAAACGCACAAAGATCTGCTTCTCGCCCATGTACAGGCCTTCACCCTGAATGCTATCAAAAACTTCTGAAATCATTCCTCTCATATATCTTTTATTCCCGCTTCCTTAAAACCTTTTATACGGTAATAGCAACTATCGCACTTGCCGCAAGGAACTCTTGCGCCCCTATAACATGACCAGGTTAATGCAAAAGGAACCCCCAACCTCTTGCCCATTTTAATAATCTGCGCCTTTGTCTTATGAATCAACGGCGTACATATCTCTATAGGCCTACCTTCTACGCCTACCTTAGTCCCGGATTTAGCAACGCGCCTAAAATCACGATAAAAATCAGGCCTACAATCAGGATATCCGGAATAATCCTGTGCGTGCGCTCCGATAAATATAGCAGAAGCCTTTTCTGTCTCAGCGAACGATAATGCAAAACTTAAGAATATAATATTCCTGCCTGGAACATAGGTAGCCGGAATACCCTTTAGTCGTAAGTCGTAAGTTGTAAGTCGTAAGTTAGCATCTAATAGGCTTGAGCCTTTAGCCGGCAGGTGTATCTTCAATATTTCGATTGGAGAGCCTGCGGATTCAGCAACTGCCCTTGCGCTTTTAATCTCACGCCGATGCCGCTGATGATAATCAAAAACTAAACAGTGACATTTAAACCCTTGTTTCTTTGCAAAATATAGAGCTACTGCGGAATCAAGCCCCCCGGACAAAAGAATAACTGCTTTCTTACCCGATGCTTTCAATCTTTTATTCGGCATAATAAGTAGCGCAAGAGTTGTCCGACTCCCAAACAGTTACAGAATAGATAGCCGCAATCTCCGGTTTAAGACTGTCATAAATATATTTGGCCATATTCTCTGAGGTAGGATTGACTTTCTTAAAATAAACAACGTTGTTCAAATACTTATGATCCAATCTTTCTAATAACCTGGATAACTTTCTTTTTAAAAGCTTAAAATCCATAACCATCCCGATCTTATCCAATTTATTATTTGCCACAACTACCTCTACCTTCCAATTGTGCCCGTGTAGATCTTCGCACTTACCTTTATAGCCTCTTAAATTATGCGCTGCGCTAAAAGTCGCCTCAACCTTAATCTTAAACATTATTCACCTTCTTTACATTTTTTGTAGGTCTTCCGAGAAACCTTCCGGCTAAATTGCTAAACCATTCAGGATTATCGCTGACAAAGAAATCAGTCCTCCCCCTGCCCTTTTTATTCAAAAGGTTTTCACTAGCTAAGATTTTATTTACTTCAATGGCTACTTGTTTTGCCGAATCTATAAGCTTTACATCTTTACCCATTACTCTCTTAATTACCGGCTTAAGTAGAGGATAATGCGTGCAGCCTAAAATAACTGTATCTACCTTTGCATCTTTAAGAGGTTGTAAATATTCTTTCGCAACGGTTGAAACAACCTCTCCGCTAAGCCAACCCTCTTCAACAAAAGGAACAAACAAGGGACAGGCAACTGCAGTTACCTTAACCTTAGGATCAAGCTGCTTAATCTCAAGCTCATAAGCACGACTTTTAATTGTCCCCTTAGTACCAATAACCCCTATGCGCTTATTTTGAGTGGCATAAACAGCCTCTCTTGCGCCGGGGCTAATTACTCCGACTATTGGAACCTTGAAATGATTCTTAATCTCAGGCAAGGCATAGCTTGAGACTGTGTTACAGGCAATGCAGATAAATTTTACATCATGCTTAAGTAAAAAAAGTATGTTCTCAATGGAAAAACGGATTACTGTTTCCTTTGACTTGATTCCATAGGGAACGCGTGCCGTATCCCCAAAGTAAACTATATCCTCATTGGGAAGTTGACGGATTAGTTCCTTAACTACAGTTAACCCTCCTACCCCGGAATCAAATACTCCTATCGGTCTCATCTTTTAGTAACCTCCGCTAGAGCTAATCCTTGAGCATAATTACTAATCCCGTACAGTATACCCTGAGCTATCTTTGCGCGATAAGCTGCATTCCTAAGCATACGCTCTTCTTGAGAGTTAGATAAAAAACCTACTTCAATTAATATCGCAGGCATCCTTGCTCCGCGCAAAACTACATAACGCGCGTTTTTAACCCCTATAACCCTGACATCAAGATTGTCTCCGATAGACCTACAAATGCTACGGCCAAGATATATTGATTCTGCGCGATCATAGGTATAAATCATATCCCAAAGCATGGCTTTCAGAGCAAGTGAATGGCTGGCAAAATCAGCGTTCTCCAGATTTAAACTTGAACTTCTAGCAGCAATCATTGCCCGCGTAGAATCGCTAACGCTAGTAGCCACATAATAAATCTCAAAACCATTCATACTTCTTGAACGATTAGCATTAGAGTGAACGCTTATAAAAAGATCCGCTTTGGAGTTATTGGTTATCTGCACCCTGGTATCAAGAGGGATGTACCTATCCGAACTGCGGGTTAAAACTACCTCAACACCTTCTGACTTAAGTAACGCAGCCAACCTCTTAGCGATATCTAAATTTACATCCTTCTCTCTTAATCCTGTCCTACCTATTGCCCCCGGGTCATTACCTCCGTGACCTGCGTCGATAACTACCTTCTTTATTTTAGTTGAAATAGGGAAAGAGCATTTTCTTACAGTTGATATCTTCTGCTCCTTTATGGGAACGATAACGCAACCATTTAGAGAAATTAAGAATATTATTAAGATAATCTGTTTAATTCTTTGCATTTTTATTTTTGGTGGAGGTGGCCGGAATCGAACCGGCGTCCTTAAGTAACCGAATAAAAGCCGCTACATGTTTAGTCTACCTTTTAAACTTAATCTTAAACACTCCGGTAAACATGATTGTTTAAGACGCAGCCTTTTAAATTTTTGCCCCGGCCTCAAAGGCTAACTTGCAAGGACTATCCTACTAGTGCACCCTTTCGTCTCGTAGGCTAGACGAAGGATGGCTTCGGTAAATTAGTTACCGAAGGCTGGCATCATGCCAAACGGCATTGCCATTGGTTTCGCCATTGCTGGCGTCACCGGCATTGCCGAATTGACATTGAACAAACGGTTGTTTGCGTTTGTATTGTGCACGGGTTATTAACGCGGCTAACCATGCGTCCGCGACATGCTGCTCTTACCCGACCCCCTAAGTCGAGACCAATTCACCCCCTATTGCTATCTCCTGTTTTTCAACATCCTGCGCATTACTAAATCAGATTCTCGCTTCTTTATATCCTCTCTCTTGTCATATTGCCTCTTACCCTTACAAAGAGCGAGTTCAATCTTCACTAATCCCCGATCGTTAAAATAGACTTTAAGTGGGATAAGCGTCAGTCCTTTTTGCTGCAGACTCCCGCTTATTTTCTCTATCTGACCTTTATGTAGAAGCAGCTTTCTAGGACGCGTCGACTCAACATTAAGATAACTAGCTTCAGTATAAGGATTTATATGCGTGTTATATAAAACTAAAGCGCTGCCTTCGGGCCTGGCAAAACTATCACTTAAGTTAACATGGCCTGCGCGAATAGACTTAACCTCAGACCCCCTAAGCTCTATCCCGCACTCAAGGCTTTCAATAACTGCATAATCTCTGTAGCCCTTATGATTGGTAGCAATAACTTTACTCATTTTAGCACAATCCGGCTAAAATATAAAATCAAAAATGCCGGAAGAATAAGCACGCTAAACAGATGCGTCAAAAAGATCCCCTGACTAACTAAAAGATCCTCTCTTTTGTAATTGCGTAAGATTACCGATAATGTTACTGCTGAAGGCATAGCTAATTGAATAAGTATGAGAAGTCCGATTAATTTTGGGACTGCAAAGACAAGAATCAATCCTAAGCCGATAGCCGGAAGAATAATCATTTTAGCCAAAATCAATAGCGACATTATCTTTTTATCAATGCACTTAAAGCAAATTTCCGCTAAATTAGCCCCAACTACCAACAGGGCAAGCGGAAGCGTAGATTCCCCTAACATGCGTAGCGGCTTAAGGAAATCCTGCGGGATAAATTTATTCATACCTAAAAATACAATGATCAGACTTAATAAAGTTGCTACCACGGGCATACTAAAAAGCGAACGCCAGTCAAATTTCTTCTTGTCATGAAAATCAAGCAAGAATACACCGACGGAGAACATAATTAAATTAAACCCCGTAAGAAACAAAAATATATAAATAAACATAGCACTTAATTCTTCACCGGATAGTAAAGCCGCTACCAAAGCAAGCGGCAGGTACCCGGAATTCTGAAACCCCACTAGGCTTAAAAACTGTAGTTTTTTTTGCTCTCCTTTCACAAAAACAGAGAATAAAAAACCAACTAATAGCCCTAAAGCTGTTACACCAATACTTATTAATGGGAAAATCCACCAGTTTGAATATGATTTAAAAGAAAAATCCTGCATTAATTGGCAAAAAATAAGTAGAGGCAAAGTAACGTCCATTACCAGCTTGCTTAATCCATCTAAACCCTCTGGGGATAGAAACTTACGCTTGACTAAGAAAAAACCAAGCGAGGCCAGAATAAAAATCTGGGCAACAGCAACTCCTGTAACCCTGAAATGTTCTAAAAACATAGTTACTCCATTTTAACGTTAAGAACTTATATTATAACAGCAAAATTAAGCCTCGGCAATTCTTTTATATTTGACATATAGAGAGAGGTAGGATATACTACAAAAGCTAAACGCGGAAGTGGCGGAATGGCATACGCGCACGTCTCAGAAGCGTGTGGGGAAACCCTTGAGAGTTCAACTCTCTCCTTCCGCACCAATTACACTATTCAACAGATCTCCTCCACTTTTCATAACACTCTTTGTAGGCTTTAAAGGAAGGTTTCTTAGAAAAATTCCAACGCACCAGGCCGAAATAATCTACCCCTGTATCCCAATGGCCTGAGCAATCCCGGAAAAAAGCCCAATATATCTTTTCTACGCTTTTATTCTTCAATAACTCAGTATAAACTTTTTTTACCCAAAGCGCCTGCTGTTTTTCGGTAGGATTTTTGCCTAACCACCATTCATTAACCTTACTTCCTTTTTTTACCCCCGGGCAGCCTATTTCGGTAAACCAGATCTTTTTATCCTTGTCCCCATGCTTAACCATAATCTTATATGCCAACTTAGGATATGAGACTACTGCCTTAATACCTCCTTCATGTAAAGGCGTTTCAAAAAAATGCAGGTTAAGAATATCGAAATAATTCTTAGCGCCGTTATCGTAAAGCCTGTTTATACTACTTAAGCCATGAGCCAATCCACCATTTAGAATCTTACAATCCGGGTTAACTTTTTTAGCCGCGATATAAACATCTTTAAGCAAACTACAATAACTCTTCAGGCCATCCTGGTTAGACCAGTAAACAGCTGAATCCGGCTCGTTCCAAACCTCCCAGTAATTAACCTTCCCCTTATAACGCTTGATTACTTTCACGGCATATTTAACAAAAACTTCGTTATTCTGCGGCGGGCAATTCCAATCTTTACTAGCAGAAGCCCAGCTTGCGCTATAATTAAGCAACCCAAGTATTTGAATATTGTTTTCATTAAGCAGCTCTACAATCTGATCGTATTTATCAAAATCAAACTCTCCCTCTGAAGGCTCGATATCCTGCCACAGAAAATCCATCCTTACCCAGCCAACACCTGCTTCTTTCATTAATTTAACGGCTTTATCCCAATCTCCTACGCATGCATATTTATAACTATTCCAGGAATGATTCCAATGTAGAAATTCCAGCACCCCAAAAGGGTTATTCATATTAGATTCCTCCTCAGCCCCAAGTTTAACGCAAGGGTTAACAAACGCTGCCAGAAACAAGACCATTGCCGCAATATATAACTTACTTATGCGCATTTTGCTCAATATTAATAAAATCACTGAAACTTGATTCTCTCCCCAACTCGCTTTTAACTTCCCTGATTCTATCCGGCACATAAGGGTGGGTCTTAAAGTATGACTTTGGCTCAAGCGGCCGTCTTTTATTGGCCTCTTGAAGCTTTAACAGAAAAGTGATCATCCCATTCGGGTCATAGCCGGCTAGTTTAGCGTAACGAGCTCCAAGTCGATCCGCGAGCAACTCATCTTCCCGGGAATAACCCAATAATAATTCGGTATAGGCTGCATCTGCGGCAGCGCCAACTTCACCTGTATTTGGCGCAACAGCCACAAGCAATCTTAATATAGAATAAGCCTGCTCACCTTGAAGCCTTTTTATACTATGTCTGGCGACGATATGTCCGACTTCATGCGCCAATACACCCGCTAGCTCATCGTCGTTTGAAACTTTATCAACCAGGCCTTTAAATACATAGACAAACCCTCCCGGCAAAGAAACAGCGTTTATTTCATCTTCGTCTAAAACAAAGAAGTGATAATCTATCTCTTTCCTATCACTGACTGCGGCAATTTTCTTACCAATGTCTTCTACTCGCTTTTGAACAAGTGGATCTTCCACAAACTTGTATTCCTTGGCTATTTCTTTCGCGATAGACTGGCCCATCTGCACTTCTTTATCAGTACTATAGAAATAAGCCTCCTGCTCTCCGGTAACAATATTGTATTCAGTAGAACAGCCACTCAATAAAATAGTAGGTAGTAGATAGCAGGTAGTAGCTAGGAAAAACAAAAATAGCTTTATATGCAGTGCATTAAACATCCGGTATAACTTTCTTAAAGGCAGGCCTACGACATTATAAAAACAACCATCAATCCTACGGATAAATATCGCGCCCTTACCCTGCACATCAAAACTGCCTGCCTTATCTAACGGTGATACCCTCTTGAAATATTCATCTATTTCTTTCTTGCTTAATTTATCCATGCAAATAGTCGTCACTTCATAATCGACTAATTCTCTCCCTGAATCTTTATCAATAACCGCTACTCCCGTATAAACCCGCTGAGGAGCTTGAGATATCTTCTTAAGCATTTTTTTTGCGTCATCTAAGTTCTTTGGCTTTCCGAATATTTTCTTATTCTGAACCATAATCGTGTCAGCACCTATAATCACCCCGCTATTTACCTTTACGGCAACATCCCTTGCCTTAAGTAAAGCGTTTATCTTTACGAGCTTAGAGTAAGAAATACCCTTAGCATTTTGTATTTCTTTAGCCTCGCTTGGGATAACTTTAAAACGCACCCCAAGCTGCTCAAGCAGTTTCTTTCTTGTTTTAGAATTTGATGCTAGGTATATAAGTTTCATCATAGAATTAAGTTATTTGACGGGTCCTGCCACGGCGCCACCCGTCAATCAAGTTGACCCGGCGCTCTCTCCCGCCAAATACCCGGTTGAAAAAGCAGCTTGCAGATTAAACCCACCAGTATCGGCATCAACATCAATCATCTCACCGCAAAAATATAAACCTTTAATTATGCGCGACTCCATTGTGCGAGGATTAATCTCTTTCAGCGAAACTCCGCCTTGGGTAACCATCCCCTCTTCAATCGGCCTTGAACTAGAAATAACTAGACGCCAACACTTAAGCAGAGAGACAAAATCATTACGTTCTTTCTGAGTAAGTTGGTTGGCTTTCTTAAAAGGATCTATATTAGTTAATTTTAGGAAAATATCGATTAATTTTAAAGGCAATAAACTCTTAGCTATTTTTTTAAAACCCTTCTTAGGATTTGCCTTGAATTCTCTTAAGAGTCTAGCATCAAGCTGCTCATAAGTAAGTCCTGGTTTTAAATCTATCTGCACATAAACATCCTTTTTTTGACTAAGCCAATCAACTACCTTTGCGCTTAAAGTTAAGACCAGCGGACCAGAAATACCTGTACCCGTAAACAAAAGTTCTCCTACCTCAGAGATCAATTCTAATTTACCAGTGCAAAATTTAATAGAAATATTCTTCAGGGTTAACCCCTTTAAAATCCTAGGATAGTCTTCTTTCGTATCAAGCGGGATTAAACCCGGAAGTAACGTAACAATTTCATGTCCTATCTTTTTAACAATTGCTAACCCTTCACCGGTTGAGCCGGTAAAACTATAAGAGGCTCCGCCGGTAGCTAAAATTAATTTATCGCAATAAACTAATTCTCCGTCATTAATATATATACCCTTTACAGAGTTATTTTTTATCAATATGTCTATTAGCTTGAACTTAAACATAATCTTTACATTTTGTTTTAATAATTCTTCTTTTAGTATATCGACAATACTAGTAGACCTATCTGTAACCGGAAAAACGCGCAATTGTCTCTCCACTTTTAGCTCAAGACCTCTCTCCTGAAAAAAGCTCATTAGATCCTGATTAAAGAATTTCTTGAATGCATCCCTCAAGAACTGCCCGCTTTTAGGAAATCTTTCCAGAAACAGATCTAATTCGCACGCATTGGTTAGATTACAACGGCCTTTGCCGCTAAGAAGGAGTTTATTACCTAGGATGGAGTTTTTCTCAACGAGGATTACATCTTGCCCCAGAGAGCCGGCCTTGATTGCCGCCATCATACCTGCGGGGCCTGCGCCTACAACAACAATTTTCTTTTTTTGCACAGGATTATACCTAAAGACCGAAGTCTTTTATGGTAAAAATAGATTCGAGCTTCAGGCCTTCTTTTGCCAAATTCACACTTGCGCCTTCGCACCTGTCTACTATAACTATAGCGGTATCTGACAAAATTCCGGCTCTATCCAAAGCTAACTTTGCTTCAATTAACGCTTTACCGGTAGTTGCTACATCATCAACCAGAATAACCTTACTGCCTTTTTCAATAAAAGGACCTTCTATTTGCCGTTGTGCGCCATGCTCTTTTACCACCTTACGCACAATAAATGTTTTTAAAGGAATACTCTTAATATGGCTTAAGCAGGCAATCGCTCCGACAATCGGATCTGCACCTAAAGTAGGACCACCAATTGCAACTATTTTTTTATCCTTATACAACTTCAGAATAATACTGGCAACTAAATATGCGCCTTCGGGTGTCAGCGTAATTACCCGGCCGTCTAAATAATAATTACTCGCCTTACCGCTAGAGAGGATAAACTCCCCCCTCTTTAATGCTTCCTTATTCAACAAGGATAACAATTGCTTCTTTAACTCGTCTATACTCGTATACATGTTTTCCATTTTACCCTCTCTTAGAACCTGTGTCAACAAATTGCCGCTACGGCAACGGCGAAATCCTTACCACATATTCATTGCCGCATTGTTTAAGAACCTCAAACTTGTAATGTTTTTCTGTCAGACCCTCAAAGTCTCTGACATTATTTTTCTTTAAAATACCGTAATTAATCGGACGTTTACTTAAAAAATCTCTTACCTTTTGATGAGTATCCAGAAAAAGAATCGGATGCGGACTAAAAAATTGCGAACCCGGGATATCCACTGCCACAACCTCTTTATCGGTATAAAATCTTACACCTCTGGCATAAAACTTGCTGCAGATAATCGGACCTTCCACTTTATAATTATTCATTAAATAATTAGCTGCGTCACGAGAAGAAACATAAGGCTCAATTTTCTCATGCATAAAACCTGCTGAAAATATTAAAACTAAAACCGGCAAAGACAAAAGGTAGAATGCTTTCATAAACTTACGCCGTAAAATAAAAACTAGAAATAAGACCGCCATTAAGATTAAGAGGGAAAATGAAAAATAAACCAATGGCCCCGGTTCAATAAAAATTGGATAATCCTTTAAAATAGATATCCCAGCTATAGGTATAGCGATAGGAAAGATAAATAAAACAACTGCCATAATTATTGAGGCAACAAAAAATACGCGACTCTGTTTTTTAGCTAAAACCTGATCATAAATATAATCCCCAGTCATAATAGCCAGCGCCGGGAAGAAAGGAAAGACATAACTGGTAAGCTTAGAGTGGGCAAATTGAAAAGTTAAGAATACTGAACTTACCCACAAAAGCAAAAATAGATTAAAATCCTTCATCCTGCGCCCGATATTAATAAAAAGGCAGACTAAGGCAATACAGGTATAAATGGTCCACGGGAAAACAGCTCCCAACGCTGTAAGCGGATAAAAATACCAAGTGTCATTATCTCTGTGCTCTGCGCGGATAATGCGCACGAAGTGGTCATTATAGAAAAACTCCCGATTAAAAACAGAGCCGTATTTTACTTCCATAAGAATATACCAGGGCAGGGCAATTGCAGCAAAGGCGATTAATCCCAATAATGAATATTTTGAAATAACAAACTTTAAATCTTTCTTAATAAAAAGAAAAACCAAAATAATTGAAAACGGGATTAAAATGCCCAACGGCCCCTTGGATAAAACTGCCAATGCTGATGAAACAAAGAATAAAATTAAACCTAAACCCTTCCTTGCTTTACAGGTATACCCCCAATAAAAAGCTAACAATGCAAAAAGGATAAATACTGAAAAGATCATATCCGTAAATACGGTTCTGGCTAAACCGATATAAAGACCAGATGACATCAGAATGAAACTTACAAAAAAGGCTTTTTTATTATCCTTAAAACCAAGGAGTGCCAATAAGTAAGTTGCGATAATTCCCAGGATTGCTATAAACGCAGGGCCAAAGCGTGCGGCAAAACTGGTATTCCCGAAAATGCTAAAGCTGACCCTTATAAGCCAGTAGATAAAAATGGGTTTCTCAAATTGCGGCTGGCCGAATAATATAGGAGTCATCCAGGTTTTGTGTTGAATCATCTCTCTAGCTGTCTGGGTGTAGAAAACCTCATCGGGATTAGTTAAGCTTAATAACCCGTTACCAAACATTAGAAAAATATACGCCAAGAAAATCAAAATAATTATTTGTTTTGTCTTATTCCCCATTACTATTTTCTCCATTTAAAAGTTCGCTTATTGTAACAAACTTATAACCTTTTTCCTGCAACTTTTCTACCAACCTGTAAATAACCCTTACCGTCTCCTTCCTGCTCCCTCCTTCGATACTAAATACGCCGCCACTGTCATGAAAAAGCAGGATATCCCCGGGCCTTATATTACGCACTATATAATTTACAATATACTTATCATCAAAACTCACCCAATCCTTAGAATTTAAAGACCAAAGAATAACCTTATAACCCATCTTACCAATCTGGGCCTTTTCTTCGTTTGTAAGCCAAGCCTTGGGGGGTCTGAAATATAAAGTCGTAACTCCTGTAGCGCTTCTTATGATTTCTTGAGCATCATTAATCTCTTTTTTTAACTCATCATTAGTATAATAGAGAAGCCCGTGATGAGTATATGTATGGTTCCCTACTTCATGACCCTCATTTACCACCCTTCGGGCAACCTGCGGATACTTAGCTACATGTTCTCCTAACATAAAAAAAGTAGCCTTGACCTTAGCCCTCTTTAACTCATCCAATAAGTATTTGCGCGATAAATCGTATTCCTACGCACTATAACTGCCTGGTCAAAAAAGATGGTAAAAATCACCATACTCAAGAGAATAAGAAACAAGCTGAGCAAAATGATGATTATTATTTTTGGCGTTCTTTTCATAGTTTTTTATTATAACATTAAACTATTGTTATATCAATCTAAGACTATAAATTACCTTAAGAAACTACTTCTAAGAGTGAAATTGACAAATATACTTTTAGCTGTTATTATATCCCTATGCTACGTAGGTGTTTTCAGGATTTGATAAATACGCTATATCCTAAAACATGCCCGAGTTGCAAAGTTAAACTTAACACTCAAGCTATAGAAATTTCTATATGCAGCTCGTGCAAAGCAAGAATCAAGAAGAATATACCTCCCTTCTGTCAAAGCTGCGGGAGACACTTAGAGAGAGAATCTCTGAATAAATCTATTTGCTCTGATTGTTCAAGAAGAAAACTTAGCTTTGACCGCGCATTTAGCCCATGCATATATGAAGGAGTAATAAAAGAGCTAGTTCATGAGTTCAAATATAAAGCTAAAATCGATCTCGCTAAACCATTAAGTGAAATGATGATTAATTTTATTAACGAATATAGCTTGCCCATTAATTATCTGGATCTTATAATCCCTATGCCATTACATAAGACACGCTTACGCGAAAGAGAATTTAACCAGGCTGAAGCCTTGAGTAGGCAAATAGCATGCTTTTTCAAAAAGGACCTTGCAAACGACATACTCATACGCCACCGCCCGACCAAGACACAAACTAATTTACCGATAGAGACGCGTTTCGTAAATGTAGAGAATAGCTTCTCTGTTAGAAAAGAAACACACCTGGAAGATAAGAATTTATTATTGATAGACGATGTACTTACTACCGGAGCTACATCTTCCGAAGCAGCTAAAGCCTTAAAAAAATCAGGGGCAAATATTGTATTTGTATTAACTTTAGCCAACTAAACCTATGCGAATAATACGTAATTATTTATTAAAGGAATTCACCGGACCGCTCTTTCTAACCCTAGGCGTATTAAGCTTTCTTATGCTTGTTGTAGGAAACCTTAAGAAAATAGCAGATCTAGTAATTAATAAAGGCGTGGACATCTTTAGCGTGCTCAAGGTATTCCTGCTTATGACTCCCTATATGGTGACTTATGCCTTACCTATTTCAGTGCTTGTGGCAGTACTTATGTCCCTGGGCAGGCTTTCTAGCGATAACGAAATTATCGCCATAAGGGCAAGCGGGATAAACCTCTTCAAACTCATATTACCATTGCTTACGATTGGCTTAATCTTAAGCTTGGGCCTGGTAATATTCAATGACCAGGCTGCCTCATACGCTCATTTCGCCTACCGCAAAACCTTGATTGAAATTGGGGTTAAGAATCCTACAGCTGCATTTGAAGAAGGCGTCTTCATTAATACTTTCCAGAAATACGTACTTTTCATTTACAAGGTAGACCAGAAAAGAAACCGCTTAATTAATGTGCGCATTTACGAGCCGCAAGGAGATGATAAGCCTACGCGAACCATAGTTGCCAGAAGCGGTGAATTTATAACTATACCAGAGAAGAATTCGGTAAAACTTAAACTTATGGACGGGACATCTGACGAACCGGACCCGAGTAACCCCACTAATTTCTATAAATTAAATTTTAAGACTTATTTCATGAATCTAAATCTGGCTGACGCGCAAAAAAGCACAAATTTGACAAAGAAATACAAAGAGATGACTATTCAAGAACTCCAAGAAGAGATAGCCAGGCTTAAGAAAGAAAACATAAACCCTGCGCCATTAATCGTCGAGATTAATGAAAAAATTAGTCTGGCCTTCTCATGCCTTGTCTTTATACTAATCGGTGCCCCTTTTGGCATTATCACCCGGCGCCGAGAAAAAACTATCAACATAGGAATAGCTATTCTTATCTTTATCGTATATTATCCGCTACTCATCGGTTGCGAATCTATGGGAATCCAGGGCGTTATTGATCCGACATTAGCCATCTGGATTCCTAATCTCCTATTTGGCACAATAGGCTTATTTTTTACTTATAAACTATGCGCATCCTAGACCGCCACATTTTAAAATCTGTAATAACTATTTTTGTCTCCTGCGTCTTCGTCTTTCTGTTCATGTACGTAATAATTGATGTTCTTTCAAAGCTTGAAGATATTATAAAATCTCAAATACACTACACCCTGCTAATTCAATATTATATTACCTATCTACCAATAATGTTCGTCCAGGTTGCCCCCTTCTCCTGTCTCCTGAGTACGCTTTATACATTCAGTAAATTAAATCATGATAATGAGATTATCGCTATGCGCGCCGCAGGCCTAAGCATACTCTATATCACTAAAACTGTAATACTCTTTGGTTTAATGATTAGCCTGCTTGTTTTCTGGATTAATGACCGCTTTGCGCCCAAAGCCATGCTCACTACCCAGAAGATCATAGCCCAGATGGATGAAGCTGGCAAGAATAGGAATGAAAAGAAAACTGAAGTATTAACTAATGTTTCTATGTATGGCTTAAGAAACAGGCTATTCTTTATCAACAAGTTTTATCCTACTACAAAAACAATGCAGGGGATAACAATACTGGAACAGGATGAAGAACAAAACCTCACGCGTAAGATAATCGCCAATAAAGGCGCTTATGAAGACGGACTTTGGAAGTTTTATCAGTCAATTACTTATAATTTTGACAAAAACGGCCAGATTATTGACGAACCGCTTTATTTTGAAGAAGAAATAATGACTATACCCGAAACGCCGCATGATTTTCTTGCCCAGAGACAGCGTCCGGAATATATGACCATAAACCAATTGGATAACTATATCTGGAAACTCTCTAAAAGCGGAGCAAAAACCGTAATCAACACTTTAAATATAGACCTTTACCAAAAATTCTTCTCGCCTTTTTCAAGTCTGATTATGATCTTGTTAGGCATACCTTTCTCGTTAATCATGCGCAAACGCGCTACCGGACTCTCCTCTATAGGCTTTTCAATTATGGTGGGATTTTTATATTATATACTTGATGCCATATGTATTGCCATAGGACGCGGCGGGTTACTTCCTCCGATATTAGCTGCTTCAGGCGGACATATTATTGCCATAATCTTCAGTATTTATCTAATTAATAAACTTCCTTAAGGATTTATACTCTTGGGATACGGCTTCCTAATCCGCAGACAATTTCGTAGGGGATAGTTCCGCAGAGTTGCGCTAATTCTTCAACATTAATCTTACTTCTTCCTTGCGCGCCGATTAAAACCACTTCATCACCTATTCTTACTTGCGTAGACCCGACATCAACCATAATCTGGTCCATGCAAATCTTACCGCACATCTTAAAACGCTTACCCCTTATTAAACAAAAGGCTCTATTAGAAAGATTGCGCGGATAGCCATCTCCGTAACCAATCGGTAGAGTCACAATTGTAGTTGCTTTTTTTGTAATATAATCATGCCCGTAACTAATACCTGAACCCGCAGGGACCTTCTTAACATAAACGACCCTTGTTTTTAAACTCAGCACTGGCCTTAGGTTAATCTTTAAGCTATCTTTAGGAAAAAGTCCATAGATCACTAAGCCGGGCCTAACCATATTAAAATGGCTTTTTTTGTAATCAAGAACTCCCATGCTGTTAGCTGCGTGGATTAAAGGAATCCTTATGCCGTCTTTGGCTAAATTCTTAAGCAGTTTATCAAAAAGATCAATCTGATAGAATGTGAAATCTTTGTTTATGTCCGCAAAGGCAAAATGCGTAAAAAGCCCTTCTACGCTAATGTTCCTTAAGCTGTGTATCTTTTTTACTAGCTTATGCGCGTCGCGATGCGCAATACCAATGCGGCCCATACCCGTATCGACCTTAATATGCACTTTTGCTTTTTTGTGGATAGAACGGGCTTTATTATTTATAGCTACGCTCAAATCCTCATCGCAAACGGTTGTAGTGAGATTATATTTAAAAAGCGGCTCTATGTCTTTCTTAAAGATTAAGCCTAGGATCAAAACCGGAATCCTTATTCCTGCCTCGCGTAATTTTATCCCCTCATCTATAGAGGCAACCCCAAGATAATCAACACCGCAAGAGGTCAGCCTTTGAGATACGGGAACTAAGCCATGGCCATAGGCATCCGCCTTGACCGTAACTAGCATTCTAGTCCCGGGTGAAATTCTGTCTTTTATCTGGAAAAAATTATACTCAAGATTATCCAGGTTAATTTCTGCCCAGGTAGGCCTATATCCAATTTGATGATTATTTATGATCACTTACTCACCTGACAATCCTTAGGGTATAGATATATCGGATTAATCTTAACAGGGTCATCCAATAATTTATCTTTAATACGGCCTAAAGCAATCTTGATAATATTATGTGGCAAAGGGTACCACTGGTCTTTATCTAGCATGGTGAGGCCGGGCGTCTCCTTTAAGATTTCTTCTTTGTATAAATTAAGCGCATCCCCGAATACTGCGCTCTGAGGCTTCAACTTCTTGCATAGCTCTTCTTTTGAAAGAAGCATATAGGGAGTAATCTTCTTGAGTTTCCCGGATACAAACTTATAGAAACATGAGTAAATTAAATTTCTTTTAGCGTCAATAACCGGACAGATAATCTTAGCTTTGCTTTCTGCATTTAGAGCCATTATATCAAGAGTGGATATGCCGATTACAGGCTTTCCTGTTGCCCAACTCAAGCCCTTTATAGCACTTAGCCCAACGCGTATACCAGTAAAAGATCCCGGGCCCAAACCACAGGCAAAATAATCAAAATCACCAACCTCTAAGGCGGCGGCATTAATTGCCCTCTTAATAAGGAGAGTAAGCAACGAAGATAACTTATGTCCCACCTCCAAGTTATATTCATATACCTTGCCATCATTGTAAATACCGAGGCTTAAAAACTTGGTCGATGTATCAATGCCTAATATTTTCATATATTTTCTTAAGCAAGCTAATGTAGCGTTTACCTACTGCTGAAAATTTTATAACCCTGTTAGTATTTGCACCGTAGCATAATTCTACCATAAGATATTCAGCGGGCATAAGATAATCTAACCTCTCTGCCCATTCAATAACCGATACCCCTTCATCATAAAAATACTCTTCATAGCCTAACGTAGATATACAGGCTGCGTCCTTAAGGCGATAAAGATCAAAATGATACAAAGGGACCCTCCCCTCTAAATGCTGACGTATGAGGACAAAAGAAGAGCTAGTTACTTTGGACTTATCAACGCCGAGACCATGGGCAATACCCTTGGTCAGAACGGTCTTACCTGTGCCAAGCTCACCCTTAAGACAGATTATGTCTTTGGGTTGAAGATGCCGGGCAATAATTTTACCAAGATTTAAAGTATTTGCAGCTGAGTGCGAGCGTATCTGCATTTTAAAAGTGACGATAGCCTTTGGGTGAGATCTTTATGGGTTTACCGTCTTTATTTATCAGTGTGAAACCGTATTTCTCTCCTACTATTTCTCCGATAGGCTTAAAATTGACAAGATTTCTCTTCAAGAGTCTCTTAGCAATTTTACGACTCATAGTAAATAGAAGCTCAAAATCCTCTCCGCTATTTAAAGCATCGGATAAACTAGTTGACTTCTCATCCATGGGGATAAGGTCTTCATAGATTATCGCCCCAACTTTACTCTGTTTTAGTATATGCGCTAAATCCTGGCTTAAACCATCAGAGATATCAATCATGGCATTAACCTTGAATTCTTTAGCCAGGAATCTTGCCTCATTTATGCGCGGGATAAATTTAAGATGTTTACCGGAAATAGATCCACCGAGAGAACCGGTAACAAAGATTAGGTCTCCTGATCTAGCACTACTTCTTAAAGTAAGATTCTTCTTTTCTACTCTCCCCAACATGCTTACGTCGATGGTAATCTTAGGGCTTTGGCTTATATCTCCGCCAACTATATTAATTTTAAATTCTTTAGCGATATCTAACATTCCCTTAAAAAGTCTATCCAGTAATTTTACGGATGTTTTTTTGGGGATACCCATTGAAACAACGCAGTAACGCGGCTGCCCCGAACAAGCCGCAATATCGCTGATAGAAACAGCAATTGATTTCCTGCCCACAAGATAAGGATCAATTTTCGGTGTAAAATCTATACCCTCGACGAGCATGTCACAGGTAAGAAGCTGATAACTTCGTGCATCCAATTTTAAAACAGCACAATCATCTCCGCTACCCTTGACCACCGTAGAATCGGTCTTGAGCTTATTGCTAAATCTCTCAATAAGCTTAAATTCCCCTATATCTTTCACTGTCATCTTCGCTCCTAACTACTATCTACTACCTACCTGCCTACCGGCAGACAAGCTAACTACCCTATCAATATTCTTTATATACTGCGGCCTTATAATTCCTTTATCAGTAATAAGTCCGGTAATCAAATTATGAGGAGTTACATCAAAAGCAGGGTTAAAAACCTTTGCACCTATTGGAGCGACTCTTTTCTTAAACAAAAGCTCTTCTATCTCGCGTGGATTGCGCTCTTCGATTGGGATTTCTTTTCCACTTTTAAGTGTAAGATCAAATGTTGATACGGGTGCGGCTACATAAAAAGGAATATTATGATACTTCGCTAGGACCGCAAGACTAAAAGTGCCTATTTTATTAGCGGAATCGCCATTTGCTGCAATCCTATCAGCCCCGGTAATAACTACATTAATCTTGCCTTTTTGCATCAGGGTTGCAGCCATATTGTCGCAAATAACCGTAACATCAACACCCACCTTCTTAAGTTCCCAAGCAGTCAGACGCGAACCCTGTAACAAAGGCCTGGTTTCACATGAAAAAACCCTTATCTCCTTGTTATCCTCTTTCGCGCGATAAATAACACCCAGCGCCGTACCATAATCAATAGTCGCCAGTATTCCTGCGTTGCAAATAGTAAGTACTGCATCTTTGTCTTTAATTACCCTGCTGCCATAGAAACCTATCTTACGACAACTAGCCATATCTTCTTTAATAATCTTATCCGCCTCTTCAAAGAGTAACTCCTTTAGTTTAGGGACGCTCATATCACTATTTTCAAAAACAACCTCATGCATCCTATCTATCGCCCAAAAAAGATTTCTTGCCGTGGGCCTTGAACTAGCTAGATAACTTGAAACTCGTTCTAAATCCTTAGAGAATTGCATAAAATTATTTGCCTTGGAATTTCTTATGCCAAGATAAACTCCCAGGGCCCCTGCTGCGCCTAATGCCGGAGCACCACGCACTTTTAATAATTTTATTGCCTGCCATAGATCTTTAAGCTCATCAATATAGAGATACTCCAATCTTTGCGGCAGCTTTGTCTGGTCAATCAATTTGACCTTATTATTTTCCCACTCTATTGTGCGGATATTCATTTGTTTTAGCCCTATAATCCAATTAATCTAGCTATGATACTTTTTTTCACCTTTATTGCCGCAGAAGAACATGCCTCCTGGCAACAGAAACAAGCTATGCATTTCTTATAATCAAAAACGATCCCCTGCTTCTCCATGCTGATACAATTGTGAGGACATATTTTAATACAAGCAGCGCATCTAGTGCAATTCTTTGGCAGCGGATAAGGACGGTACTTGATCAACCTCTTAGCTAAATTAATAAGCGGCTCAGGTAAGTTCTTACTCAGCTGCGAACTTGATGGCAATAAAAATGGACGGATTTTTAAATCAGGCAAGCTCTCTCCCAAGATCTCTATAGAATTTAAATCAGCTCGACCAAGATTCCTCTCTGATGCATGTTTAGTAGTTAATACATCAAGCGGGTTAACGCCGATGATCTTGGCCATTGCGCTATCCAAGGCAACACAATCACTGCTCGCCAATAACAACCCCAAATTTCTTAACTTACCGCTTGATGCCGGGCCGTCCCCTTCCATCGCGATAACTCCATCTATTATAGTCAGGGCAGGCTTTACTTCTTCGTATATATCCACAAGCATCCTTGAGAAATCATTGACTTGAAAATAATTCTTGTGCAGCTCAGTCTTAAAAGTACCGCAGACTAAGCCGAATAAATTCTTTATCCCTCCGGTAAGCAAAGTTAACTCATGGGTTTTAAACTTCGGTAGATTTATTAAATAATCACATTCATCTAACCAAGTAGTCAACGGAAAATTCTTACGCATCCGCCTTTTATCAAACTTAACCAACTTCACACATTCTTCCTGACAAATTGAAGCAATCCCGCTCCTGCGGTAAACCTCATCCACATTCTCTATCTCTTTTCCCCAGACACTTGGGCTATCTCCTACAAAAATACGGCAATTAATATCTTTTAAGACCCTGATTACCGCACGCACCACTTCAGGATGCGTATCAATACCAGACTCCGGCTCCTTACCCATGAGGATATTCGGCTTTATTAAAACTTTCGACTGCGGCTTAATGTAGCGATTTATTCCACCGATTAAATCTATGACCTCTCTAATCGCTGCTTCAACCAGGGCAGAATCATAATTAGCGCATTTAACAATACTTACCCGGGAATTCATATTAGATTAAAAAACTTCTTGGCATTTTCCGTTGTAGAATTAGCGATCTCTTCTAATTCTACTTTCTTTAAATTTGCCACAAATTCAGCAAGTAACCGAACCTGCGCCGGTTCATTACGTTTACCGCGAAAACCTTCCGGAGATAAATAGGGGGCGTCTGTCTCAAGCAATAAACTTCTTAAAGGAATAATCTTAAGCAACTCCCTTAAATTATCCGCTTTTTTATACGTAACATTGCAGGTAAAAGAAATCAGAAAACCTAAATCAAGACACTCCTCTAAGAACTTACTATCTCCGGAAAAACAATGCACAACTGCTTTAATCGGCATAGCTTCTTTTAAGATCCTTAAAATGTCTTCCTTAGCATCCCTTGAGTGTATAACTATGGGCAGATCTAATTCTTTAGCCACCTTAAGTAAGCTTAAGAATAACGGCAGTTGATTCTTAGGGCTAGAAAATTGTTTAAAATAATCCAGGCCTATCTCTCCAATAGCCACAACCTTATTCTGCCTAGCTAGCTTCTTTATGGAATCGGCTGAGCCTTGAACAATATGGTCTGCTTCGTGAGGATGGATTCCGACTGTTGCATAAAGAGAATCGTATTTTTGCGCAAGCTCCACCGACCTCCTAGAGCCCTCGAGGCTTGAGCCGATATTGATTATACGCTCTACCCCCTCAAGATGAGCGCGCCTGATAACCTCATCCCTATCATGGTCAAATTCTGGAAAATCAAGATGGCAGTGTGTATCTACTAAAAACATACCTTGGTTTTATTCTTTGTTTATTTCAATGCGCGGGAAAAGCGGCAAATCTTTCTTAACTTCACTTTTACCGATCTGTTCCTCTATACTTAAAGCGGTTTGCGGCATAAAAGGAGAAATTACCTGTCCAACATTTCTGATTACATTAACCAATAATGCTATAAACTCTTTGAGCTCATCTGTCTTTTCTTCTTTAGCCAGATTCCAGGGCTTTGTCTCCTCAACATACTTATTTGCCAGATTTATTACCTCCCAGATTCCTTCTAAGGAAGCGCTGAAATTATAATCTTGCCCTAAACCAATATTTGTTTCAATTTTGTTTAATAACCGCTCGGACTTCTCAATTATTATTCTAGCTTGAGGATTACGAAACTCTATTACTTGCGGGACTTTGCCTGCAAAATATTTTTCTACCATATTCAACGTACGGTATAGCAAATTACCTAAATCATTAGCCAAATCGCTGTTATAACGTTTAGTTATCGATTCTTCGGAGAAATTTCCGTCCAGGCCAAAGGGAACATCGCGTAAAAGAAAATACCTGTACACATCTATGCCGTACTTCTTAACCATATCAAGCGGGTTAATGACATTACCGCGCGATTTAGACATCTTATCATCGTTAATCATCCACCATCCGTGGGCAAAGACTGTTTTAGGCAACTCTAATCCAAGCGCATGGAGCATAATCGGCCAGTAAACCGCATGCTGCCTTAGAATATCCTTACCGATAAGCTGTAAATCTGCCGGCCACCATTTGGATTGATATTTATCCTGGTCATTAAATATCCCAACCGCGCTAATATAGTTTATCAGGGCGTCAAACCAGACATAAGTAACATGCCCCGGAGCAAACGGCAAAGGTATCCCCCAGCTCAAGCGCTCCTTTGGGCGGGATATGCATAAATCATTTAATTTATTTAGCTCCAGGAACCTTTCCACCTCTTCCTGTCGCGTTCTGGGCTTGATAAAATCCGCATGATCTTTTATATATTGAATAAGCCACGACTGATATTTTGTTAACTTAAAGAAATAATTCTTCTCGCTTATCTTATCAAGCTGGCGCTTGCAATCAGGGCATAATTGATTCTCTACCTGCGACTCAAGCCAAAAAGTCTCACAAGGAGTGCAATATAATCCTTCATATTTATCCTCGTATATATCGCCTTGCTTATAAAGAATATCCAGTACTTTCTGAACCGTCTTTATATGCCTAGGCTCGGTTGTACGGATAAAATCGTCTTGCGAGATATTTAGCTCTTTCCATAAATCCTCGAATTTTAAGACCATCTTATCCGCAAACTCTTTCGGGGATAACTTAAGAAGATCAGCTGCCTTTTGAATCTTCTGACCATGTTCATCAGTTCCAGTGAGAAACCAAACCTTGTCATGACCTAAAAGATTGCGCATAAAACGGGCTACGGTATCCGCTGCAATATTGGTATAGGAATGTCCGATATGCGGAGAAGCATTCACATAATAAAGCGGAGTCGTAATATAAAATTTATCTGCCATCTTATTTATCTTTGTAATTTACCTGCATTAACCCGCCGTCGTCCAGTTGCACACTGACTATGCGCTTAAAGACATTCACATTAATAACCTTACCCTTGCCTTGCGCAGTATGCACATGCTCGCCCTCATGAGGCAGGCCCTTAGAAAGCAATTTATAGCTTTCGTATTCAAAAGAAAGACAGCACATCAGCCTTCCGCAGATTCCGGAGATCTTAGGAGGGTTCAAAGATAGGCCCTCTTCTTTAGCCATTTTAATAGTTACCGGCTCAAAATCTTTTAAGAAACGGGCGCAACAAAGTTCTCTGCCGCATGGTCCGAATCCGCCGAAAAATCTGGCTTCATCACGAACTCCAATTTGCCTCAATTCAATCCTGGCCTTGAAGATCTTAGCCAGGTCTTTAACCAGGTTCCTGAAATCCACTCTACCGTTTGCGGTAAAATAAAAGATTATCTTTGAGCGGTCAAAAGAATATTCTGCCTGCACAAGCTTCATATCAAGTTTATGCTCTTCTATCTTCTTAACGCAAGAATTAAATGCCTCTTTTGCTTTTAAGCGATTATCATCAATCTGCTTAATGTCGGATTCTTTAGCGATACGTAATATCCTCTTGGGGGCCTCTTTGCCTTCTTTTTCCTTTGCAACCCCACTAGAAGTTACTACCTGACCATAATCCTGGCCACGATCATGCTCTACAATAACATAGTTTCCATCTTTTAACTCAAGGCCGCCTGAGTTATAAGCAAAGACTTGGCCTGAATCACGTAGCTTTACAAAGACTATCCCTTCCATAATTCCATCCCCAGGTTATACATCAATAATCTTGAGTTTACATTCTTCTCTAAATACGAGATTGAAACAGAAATATTATTTAATATCTTATCCAGCTCTAAAAATGAAAAAGTAAGCGCCTGCTTACTCAAATCCGCCCTTCTGTCGGAATTAATAATATCTCTCTCTGAACAGCCTATCTTAAGCATATAAATATCCCGAAACCAGGAGCTCATGAAATTAAGCGCTCCACGCACATCCTCCCTACTTTGCGATGCAAAGAGCTCGGCACTAGGATTAGCGGCCAGGATAAATTTATCGATAATATTATTTCTTTTAGACAATGCTTCATCGTCTTTAAATCTTAAAGCGCTGCCAAACCGTCCTTCAGAGAAATAGGCAAGAAAATGCGCGTAATCCTTATCTATTTTATAGTCATTCTCTAAAATACTCTCCAGGTTTTCCCTCTTAAATGGCAAAAACTTAATAATCTTGCAACGTGAAGTTATTGTTTTAAAAAGCAGGCTTGGTTTATCAGTAATAAGAATAATTAAATTATTCTTGGGAGGTTCTTCCAAAACCTTGAGCAGGCAATTTGAAGCTTCGGGAGTAAGGGTATGCGCATTGTCGATGATAAAAACCTTATATCCCCCCTCATAAGCCCTCAAGCTCATTTCTTTCTGTAGCTGACGCACAGCATCTATTTTTATCTGCGCTTCATCGCTTGAAATTGTATGCACATCGGGATGCTGATTATTCTCTATTCTTACGCAAGATGAACAAACAGAACAACCATTTAAGTTTTTATCCTGACAATTCAATCCTTTAGCCAGGGCCTTTGCAGCCATTCTCTTACCCACACCTTCGGGCCCTGTAAAGACATACCCTCCCGCAAGATGCTCATTGTTTAAATAAGCCTTGAGGATCTGGATAGCTTGTTCCTGACCTTTAATTTCATTAAAAGACATATTTTTCTATCAATTCCCTTATATTACTTTGGGTAACATGCTTATCTTCTTCTACCTTAACAATCTTAATCCTATTCGGCTCCTGCCTAGCCAATGCCAGGTACCCTTTACGCACGCGCTCGTGGTATTCAAGGGAGCGCATTTCAATACGATCCTGAATATCCTCACGATGCTTTAACCCCTTCTTTACGGGAAGATCCAAGAAAATAGTTAGATCTGGGCTTAAGCGACGGGTGACAAACTTACCCACCTCTCTTATCAATGGAATATCAATGCCTACGCCATAACCTTGATAGGCTAGAGTTGAATCAAGGAAACGATCGCATATAACAATTGTACCTTCCTCAAGCGCAGGCTCAATTATCTCTCCGACTATCTGAGCCCTGGCTGCCATATATAAAAGCATCTCCGTCTGAGGCACAATTGCCTGATTCTTTGCATCAAGCAATATATCGCGAATCTTTTCGCTTATTTTAGTTGCCCCCGGCTCACGCAAATAGATTGCATCCTTGTTCTTGTCCTTTAAATATTCATAGAGGAGCCTTGATTGCGTGCTTTTGCCGCAACCCTCCGAGCCTTCAAACGTGATAAATTTTCCTTTTGCCTTTATTTTCACCGATTAAACCTCCCTATAAAGAAGTTTTCTTGAAGTAGACCAAACCATACAAATCAAGAAAATAATTTAAAGAAAATAAACTCATAGTCTTCTGCGCCAAACAGTTGAGCCATCTTTAAGATCTTCTATAATTACCTCTTTAACTTCAAGCTCCACTCTAATCTTATCCGCAAGCGCATAATCCTTTGCGCGCTTAGCCGCAATCCTACGATCTACTTGCAATTTAATATCTTCCTCGCTAAGAATCTCATTCGCTTTATTAAGCTTAAGGGTTATTCCTAAAAGATTAAGCAACTCTTTAATAAGCATACTTGCACTTAAAGCAATATCCGGATTATCTATATTCTTATTCGCAAAACTCAGGCACTCAAAGATCGCCGCTAATGCCCCGGGCGAATTAAAATCATCATCCATGCTTAATATAAACTTCTCCTTAAAAATTGCTAATTCTTTCGGATTATTCTTAAAAGCTGCGCTTGGCTTAAGATTTTTAGTTTTATCAATAAAGATAACTATCCTCTCCAGAGCCTGATGAGCCTCTTCTATCTTTGAATCAGTATAATCAACTGGATGGGCATAGTGCGCAGATAAAAAGAATAGCTTTAGCAAATCCGGATTATTATATTTAAACATAAAGTCTTTTATGGTTACAAAATTACCTAAAGACTTTGACATTTTCTGGCCATTGATAGTCAACAGGCCATGATGCAACCAATATTTCGCAAAGGGTTTACCGGTAAAAGCCTCTGCCTGCGCAATCTCATTTTCATGATGCGGAAAAATCAAATCGCGGCCTCCGGCATGAATATCTAGCGTATTAGTTTTAAGAAATTTCTGGCTCATTACGGAGCATTCGATATGCCAACCGGGGCGGCCTCTCCCCCAAGGGCTCTCCCAAAACGGCTCAAATTCTTTCGAACTCTTCCAAAGAGCAAAATCTAATGCATCTTTTTTAAGATCATTAGGGTCTATCCTTACGCCTTTCTGCATTTCGTCAACACTCTGTCCAGAGAGTGAACCGTAACCTGCGAACTTTCTAACCGAAAAATATACGTCTCCCCCTGACTCATAAGCATAGCCTTTTTCTATTAGGCCTGAAATATATTTAATCATCTCAGCTATATTCTCAGTTGCCCGCGGCTCAAAATCGCCCTTTGATATCCCTAAGGATTTCAAATCTTCGTAATAGCTTTTAATATATTTATCAACAAGCTCCTGCCAATCAACCTTTAATTCATTAGCCCGGTTAATAATCTTATCATCGATATCGGTAAGATTGCGCGCAAAGTTAACTTTGAATTTACGATACTCAAAGTACCTTCTTATTACATCAAAAATATAAAGCGAACGCGCATGCCCTATGTGGCTTTCGTCATAGACTGTAACGCCGCAAGTATACATATTTACCTCAGGCGGCTTTAAGGGAATAAATTCTTCTTTTTTTCGGGTTAGGGAGTTATATATATAAATAGGCATCGAATGATTGGCTCTATAAAACTATTTTTCTAACCTTTCAACTCTCTTCTGCAGCTCTTCAATCGTCTGCATTATAGGATCTAAGACTTGCTTATGATCAAGGCTTAAATCGATCTTCTTCCCATCCTGCTTGGTTATTCTACCCGGCACGCCTACAACCGTTGAATTAGGAGGCACATCTTTAATCACTACAGCATTTGAACCTATATAAGAATTATCTCCGATAAAAATATTCCCTAAAACTTTTGCCCCTGCTCCGATTACCACATTATTGCCGATTGTAGGATGACGCTTTCCTGTTTCTATCCCTGTTCCGCCAAGAGTAACCTCCTGGTACAAAAGCACATCATCCCCGATAACAGCAGTCTCTCCGATAACTACCCCCATTCCATGATCAATGAATAGACGTTTACCGATCTTAGCACCGGGGTGAATTTCTATTCCCGTAACCCATCGCGCAAGCTGCGAGATAAAACGGGCTAAAAAGAATAATTTTATTTTGTAAAAGAAATTAGAGACCCGGTACGCAACTAGGGCATGCAACCCCTGGTAAAGCAATAAAACCTCAGCAAAGCCCTTTGCCGCAGGATCTCTTTTTTGAGCTGCCCTTATCTCCTGATAGAAAAATACAGCAATAAACAAATTCTTGATTATAATTAAAACTATAATAAGAAAAAAGAAATTAATAAGTAGGTGCATAATTAAATCCCCCTATAATTTTTTATGTAGGCTTTGTTAATAAAACAGTCGCGTAACAAATAATTGCCTCACCCCTGCCCACCCCTCCTAAGCCTTCATTAGTCTTAGCTTTTACTCCAACGCAATCAATATTCAGATTCATAAGCTTAGCGAGGTTCTTCTTGATGCTAGCCTTAAACAAAGTGAGCTTTGGCTCTTCGGCAATTATAATCGTATCGAGATTAGCTATACTGTAGCCTTTTTTATGCATTAGGATTAAAACATTCCTTAGTAACTCACTACTTGAAATATTCTGATATTTCTGTTCGGTATCCGGAAAATGTTCACCTATATCTCCTTCTGCAATAGCCCCCAGAATGGCATCGCATATTGCGTGGAGTAAGGCATCTCCATCAGAATGCCCCAACAAACCTTTGATATATGGTATATCTAAGCCGCCGAGCAATAATTTACGCCCTTCTACTAAACGGTGAATATCATAACCCATACCTACACGATTATGCATCTTTAGGCTAACCCCCTGGCAATTCTTAAATCTTCAGGCGTAGTAATTTTAATGTTTCTATAAGTCCCTAAAACAATTTTTACTTTTACGCCTAACTTTTCTACAAGCATTGCATCGTCCGTAACCGCGCAATTCTTGAACCGAGCATAAGCCTTTAATAATAACTCCCTTGAGAATACTTGCGGAGTTTGCACCTCCCACAAATTAGAGCGCTCTACGGTTCTTTGCACAAACCCTAATTTATCCGAAGCCTTAATCGTTGCCTTAACCGGCACAGCACTAATCGCAGCCAAAAACTTCTGCGCTGAAGTTATAAGTAAAAAGACTAAATCTTTGCTAATAAAGGGCCTAACTGCGTCATGAATCAAAATGAACTTGGCATGCTTGCTTATGAATTTTATCCCCTTAGCCACCGAATCCTGACGAGCTTTACCGCCTAAACATATTTTATTAACTTTTCTTATTCTATACTTACTTACAATAGCCTTAAGTTCTTGTATATTACTAGAATTGCCTACAAGAATAATCTCTTTTATCTCGGGGCAGCTATTTAAAACACCAAGCGCATAAACAATTATTGGCTTTGAATTTAATTTTAGAATAGGTTTTGATACTTTACTTTTTAAACGCCTACCTTGCCCTGCAGCAACAACTATCGCGCTAACAAACATTCTATTTCTCTATTTTAGTAAAGATCATCCTGCCGGCTTGAGTCTGCAACACTGAGGTTACTGCAACCTTAACCTCTTGCCCTAAGAACTTTCGCGCATCCTCTACCACAACCATTGTGCCATCATCAAGGTAACCGATAGCCTGATTATGCTCCTTACCTTCCTTAATTAGCTTAATCTTCATCTCTTCGCCCGGAAAGACTACGGGTTTTAAGGCGTTCGCCAATTCATTTATATTTAAAACTTTAACTCCCTGGATCGAGGCTACGCGGTTAAGGTTAAAATCAACAGTGAGGATCTTTGCCTCAATAATCTTAGCCAATTTTACTAACTTTGCGTCTACTTCATTAGTCTCGGGAAAATCTTCTTCATGTATAGATATATCAAGACCCGAATCTTTTTGCATGGTATGCAAAATCTCTAAACCCCTCCTACCTCTCTGGCGCTTGATCGAATCAGTCGAATCTGCGATCTGTTGTAGTTCCCTCAAAACGAATTTAGGGATAACAATCTTTCCGGAAAGAAACTTGGTCTTAGTTATATCAACAATTCTTCCGTCGATAATAGCACTCGTATCTAACAGCGTAATCTCTTCAGCCTGATTCTGCCGACGCAAACGCACATAGGGGATAATAACGCTAAATTCGTCTTTACCGCGCAGCGCCATAATCATACCAAAATAACAAAATATAAGGTTTAGTATAACTCTTACCGAAGATATAATGCTAGGAGCAAGCGGGGTTACGCTAAAGGCATCTCCGACAATTTTCGCCATAATCAATCCTAGGATAAGCCCAAATACTGCACTTGATAAGCCGCTCACCGAAACCTTACGTAAACCTATTTCAAGTACAATAATTATGAAGCCTGCTACTCCTCCTATTAAAGCCCCGCGCACATCCCCTAACTGAAAACCTACAATCATACTACCGATAAGAAATAAAATTCGCGCAAATAATAAATTCATCTTTACCTGTCTCCTTCCTTACCCGATTAATATAAGCTTACTTTTTATTAGGTACGGCTAGCGCGATATCTAAAGCCTCGCTTAGAGTACCTACCGGGATTATCTCGATATCACCTTTATAATTTTTAATACCCTTATGGTTATTCTTTGGAATAATACAATGCTTAAAACCTAATTTCTCTGCTTCATTTATACGTAAAAGTATCTGCGAAATACTGCGGATCTCTCCGCTTAGGCCCACCTCCCCTAAAACTACAGCAGCAGAAATAATCAGACGATCGCGAAAAGCAGAAGCTATAGCTACTGAAACAGCAAGGTCAGCTGCTGGATCCTCAACTTTTATACCTCCGGCAACGTTAATAAAAATATCTTCTGCTTCAAGAGCTAAGCCGATCCTCTTCTCAAGCACCGCAACCAACAGGCTGAGCCTGTTAGAATCAAATCCTTGAGCGCGCCGCCTAGCATAACCAAAGCTTGACCTACTTACTAAAGACTGAATCTCTACTAGAAGCGGGCGAGACCCTTCAAATATCGAAGTTACAACCGAGCCTGTAACATTTTCCGGCTTTTCAGATAAGAATATCTCCGAAGGATTCTTTACTTCGGTTAGGCCCTGCGAACTCATTTCAAATACGCCGATTTCATTAGTTGAGCCAAACCTGTTTTTCACCGCACGTAAGATACGGTATATGGAAAACCTGTCCCCTTCAAAATATAAAACAGTATCAACTATATGCTCCAAAACCCTTGGTCCTGCGATAGTCCCCTCTTTAGTTACATGACCTATAATAAAGATTGAAGTACCGCTTGTCTTAGCCAGTTGTGTAAGTAAGCCCGCGCATTCCCTTACCTGGCTAACGCTTCCGCAAGACGAACTAATCCCAGGATCAAAAATAACCTGGATTGAGTCAACGATGACTACGTCTGGTTTAAGTTTCTTAATGTACTCAAGTATTAAAGAAAGGTCTGTTTGATTAACAATATAAAGCCTATCAGATTCATGTGAACCCAGACGCTTAGCCCTTAATTTTGTCTGCTGCACAGATTCTTCGCCGCTTATATAAAGAACAGTTGAGCCTTGCTTAGTAAGCTGATTGGATACTTGCAAGGATATCGTAGATTTACCTACTCCGGGGTCGCCCCCGATTAAGATCACAGAACCGCTGACTATCCCACCGCCTAAAACCCTATCTAATTCTGATATCCCGGTCTTAAGGCGAGACTCTTCCTTAAACTCAACATCTTTCAATAAAACCGGTTCATCTCGATATAAAGCAGTGCGTTCTTTAGATTTTGAAGTAGGGACGGAGTAATCTTCCTCCACAAAACAATTCCAATTATTGCAGTCAGGACACCTACCTAACCACTTTGGAGACTGATACCCGCAATTCTGGCAAGTGAATATTGTCTTAGTTTTCACTTCTTTACTTCTTTTCTTTAGTCTTAACTAATAGCTTCCATGGATTTTTTCTCACATCCGTGACTAAGGCATCTAGCTGATTATAAATCGAATCGTCATAAAGCAGCTTGCCGATAGTCCCCTCTTTATTAACTATCTTGGCTATCGCCACATCCAGGTTATCTACTATATTTAAAACCGACTTCATCATAAGATTTAAAGGTATCGGATCCTCTCCGATTATCTCCTCATCCTCCTGTAAAAACTTAGCGTAATCCTTACCCGGCATAATCTCTATGTATTTCTCTCCTAAGAGCCCCAACGTATTTACCCAAATCCGGGAATCCACGGGAATTTTCACGTCTTTACCCACCCAACAGGTTATACGCACTTTAATCTTAGCGTCTTTTGGATCATAGAAAAACTTGATTAACTTAACCGTTCCGGAATCTACTCCGGCAAACCTGACCGGTGCACCATGCTTAACCCCATCCACAAAACCAAAAACAAAATTTACCCGGTAACCCGAAGACCATGTCTTAAAACCGCCGATAGAAAGAATAAAAACTGTAAAAATTATTAAACCGATAAAAACAAACATCCCTACCTTTAACTCAAGTTTAGTTTTGCCGAATATCATTTTTATTCCTCCGCTTATTTATAATGATCCAATGTCTCGGTTATCGGACCAAGCGCCAAACCGTTGATAAACTGATGGACAACCGGATTCTTAGAACCCTTGATCTCATCAGCTGTCCCCTCTTCAATAATCTTACCCTGGTAAAGCATGGCAATCTTATCCGCAACCTTGTAAGCGCTGCGCATATCGTGCGTAACCACTATTGAAGTAACCTTAAGTTTATTAGCCATATTGATTATTAAATCATTAATACTATCTGCGGTAATCGGATCTACGCCGGTTGTTGGCTCGTCATAAAGTATAATCTGCGGCTTTATGCAGATTGCACGCGCCAAGGCCACGCGCTTACGCATCCCGCCGCTTAACTCAGAAGGAGAGAGATTACATATGCCATGTAAACCTACCATTGACAGTGATTCTTCTATCCTCTCAAGTAAATCTTTCTGACTCAAATGATCGTGCTCTATCAAACCAAAACCCACATTCTCACCCACAGTCATTGAATCAAATAATGCCCCGCCCTGAAAAACTAATCCCATCTTCAAACGCAAAGCATCCATATGCATTTCATTTAAAGACCCTACTTCCTGACCATCAACAACAACCTTACCTTTATCGGCCTTTAAGATACCCACAATATGCTTAAGCAAGACTGACTTCCCGCAACCTGATCGACCGATAATAACGCAAGTAGACCCATTATCCACCTTAAGGTTAATACCGGTTAGAACTTTCTGCAAACCTAATTCTTTATGTAAGTTAGATATCTCTATCATCTTTTTTAGGGGAAAATAAAATAAAACAGTGCCGTAAATAAACAATCAGCGATAATAATCATAATAAAACTAAAGACTACGCATCGGGTAGTTGCGCGCCCCACACCCTCTGCCCCGCCCTTAACGTTAAATCCTTCATAACAACTAACTATTGCAATAATCATGCCGAAAGATACTGTTTTAGCAAGCCCGGTGAATAAATCTTTATAGTAAAGCGCTTCAGCGGTAACTCTTATATACATACCCGAAGAAATTCCCAGTCTGAATACACAAATAACATAGCTTCCTAAAATCCCTACAAAATCAGCATAGATCGTTAACAGCGGTACCATAAGACTTAAGGCGATAAAACGCGGAACAACCAGATATTTTATAGGGTTAGTGGCCAAGGCCTCTAAGGCGTCGATCTGTTCGGTAACCTGCATAGAGCCCAGTTCTGCGGTTATAGAAGCGCCCACCCTTCCCGCTACTACCAAGGCGGTTATAACCGGGCCTAATTCGCGCACAATAGAAAGAGCTACGAGGCTTGCGATATAAAGCTCCGAACCTATGCGCTGCATGAAATATGCTGTTTGAAGCGCAAAGATAAAACCAATAAACAAAGCGATCAGCGAAACTATCGGTAAGCTATCAAAGCCTGCTTTCTTAGCTTGCTCGAAAATTCGGTCTTTCCTATACGGAGGCTTAAAAGATAAATAGATAGTCTGGAAAGTAAGGTTAGCTACTCCGCCAAGAAAATACATAAAGTAGATAACCCGAGAACCTAATGTAATAAAAAAATTATTAAACATCATTCGAAAACCAATTCGTCGTTCTTACGCACAACCTTAACGACTGAACCCTCCTTAAATTTCTTAGAGATTATTTCAGAGGCTAGCGGATCTTCTAAAAACCGCTGAATTGTCCTCTTTAATGGCCTAGCCCCGAAAACAGGATCAAATCCCTTATCAATCAGCAACTCTTTTGCCTGAGCAGAGACCTCTAAAGAGATATTCTGTTCTTTAAGACGGGCTGCGACGTAACCAACTTCAATGTCAACAATACGAGAGAGATCCTCTTTGAGTAATTGCCTAAAAACAATAATGTCATCAATGCGGTTTAAGAACTCTGGTTTAAAAGTATGTTTTACGGCCTCAAGCAATTTATCCTTCATATCCTGATAAGTTGTCTCTTCCTTTTGCGTCTTAAAACCAAGGGAACCGGTCTTACGTATTAAATCTGCCCCTACGTTAGAAGTCATAATAATCACGGTATTGCGAAAGCTCACCTTCCTACCAAAGCTATCGGTAAGACGGCCTTCCTCAAATACCTGTAGTAATAAATTAAAAACATCAGGATGCGCCTTTTCAATTTCATCCAAAAGAATAACCGCATAAGGCCTGCGACGAATCCTTTCGGTAAGCTGACCACCCTCTTCATAACCCACATATCCGGGCGGAGCTCCGATTAATCGGGAGACATTAAATTTCTCCATATATTCTGACATATCTAATTGTATTAACGCATCTTCATCGCCAAACATAAACTCTGCCAGGGCGCGGGCAAGTAAACTTTTTCCTACTCCGGTAGGGCCCAGAAATACAAACGAACCAATCGGCCTCCTCGGGTCTTTAATACCTGCTCGCGATCGCCTTACCGCATGCGCGATAGCATCAATAGCTTCATTTTGACCTATAACACGCTTATGTAATTCTTCTTCAATCTTTAGTAACTTCTCACTCTCTTTCTCTTCTAATCTAAAAATAGGTATACCGGTCCATTGGGCAACAATCTTAGCGATATCCTCTTCATTAACCTCTGGCCGCATCTTGTCTTTTGCCTGAGACCACTCGCGGTTCAACTGCTCTAATTCCTGGCGCGCGATTCTCTCCTGATCTCGCAGAGATGCAGCCTTCTCAAAATCCTGGCTCTTAATAAATGACTCTTTTTCTTTTCTTAGGTTTTCGACTTTTTCTTCTAATTTCTTGATATCAGGAGGAACAATCAAAACGCTAAGCCTGGCATGCGAGCCTGCTTCATCCATTAAATCAATCGCCTTATCCGGTAAGAACCTACCTGAAATATAGCGATCAGATAACTTTGCCGCTGCCTCTAATGCCTCGTCTTTGAAAGTAACGCGATGATGCGCTTCATATCTATCACGCAAACCTTTTAAAATATCTATAGCCTGCTCTACTGAGGGAGGTTCAACCATAATAGTCTGGAATCTACGCTCTAAAGCCGCGTCTTTCTCTATGTATTTCCTGTATTCATTCATGGTAGTTGCGCCGATACACTGCATCTCGCCACGAGAAAGGGCTGGCTTTAGGATATTGGAAGCATCGATTGCCCCTTCGGCAGCTCCCGCGCCGACTAAAGTATGCAATTCATCAATAAAAATAATTACATCCTGCGAACGCTTAATCTCCTCCATAACCGCCTTAATTCTTTCTTCAAACTGACCGCGATATTTAGTTCCGGCAACCATCAAAGCCAAATCTAAAGAGATCAACCTTTTTCCACGCAACAGCTCCGGAATATTCCCTGTAACAATTAGCTGAGCCAAGCCTTCAACAATAGCAGTCTTTCCCACACCGGCCTCCCCTAAAAGAACCGGGTTATTCTTTGTCCTACGACTTAAAATCTGGATAACTCGCTCGATCTCCTGTACGCGGTCAATCACCGGATCTAATTTATTCTCTTTAGCAAGAGCGGTTAAATCACGACCAAAGGCATCTAAGGCAGGAGTCTTGCTCTTGGACTGCTGCCCTGCAATACCTGGACCACCGGGTAGAGCTGAACCTAAGAGTTCCATAACTTCGCTGCGTACGGTATTTAACTCAAGTCCTAAATTTAATAAAACTTGCGAGGCGATACCTTCTCCTTCGCGGATTAATCCCAACAAAAGATGCTCTGTTCCAATATAATTATGCCCTAAAGAACGCGCCTCCTCAGCAGCCAACTCTAATGCCTTCTTTGCTCTGGGGGTAAATGGAATATCGCCGATAATCTGAGTTGTGGGCCCTGGCTGCACAAGCTTTTCAACTTCAATGCGGATATTTTCCAAAGATAGCCCAAGCTTCTGCAATACAGTGCTAGCTACGCCTTCGCCTTCACGAATAAGGCCCAAAAGTATATGCTCTGTTCCAATATAATCGTGATTAAAACGCCTTGCCTCTTCTTTAGCTAGGATGATTACTTTTCGCGCTCTTTCAGTAAAACGATTAAACATTAAACTCCCTCCCCCTGATTAATTATTTTAGTTTATCACGAATTAATTCCGCCCTCTTTAAGTCGCGCTCTTCCGCAGAAATCTTCTTATTTTCTATCTTCTGCAGATGCGCCGGCTGAGTAATAATAAATAATTCATTTATCGCCCTGCGGTTAACACCCTTAATCATATCTAAATCACTTCCTAATCTTACCATAGAAAGCAGCTCTATAGTCTCCTGGCTGGTTATAATCCTGGCGCTTTTCAATATGCCAAGCGAACGATTGATCCTATCCTCAAGCAGGGGTCTATTTTTAGAAAGTAGCGCCTGCCTGGCCTGGTTTTCCTGTTCAATTATCTGCCGGATTAATCCGTTAATGCTTTCGATAATTTCATCTTCACTAGGACCTAGGGATATCTGATTGGAGATTTGAAAGAAATTACCCATAGCCTGCGTACCTTCGCCGTAAAGTCCGCGTGTAGTAAAGCTTAATTTAGCGATAGCTGCTAACACTCTATCAATAGCACGAGACATTACTAGGGCCGGCAAATGCAACATTACTGAACCACGCATCCCTGTGCCAGCATTAGTAGGACATGCAGTAAGATATCCCCAGTCCGGCAAGAAGGCAAAATTTAATTCTCGAGCCAAATCATCGTCAATTTTTTTTATAATATCCCAAGCTTCGAAAAGATTAAATCCTGATTGCATCACCTGCATACGAATATGGTCTTCCTCATTAATCATTACAGAAATTACTTCTTCATTATCTACCACAACAGCTTTATCCCCGCTTTTCTGGGCATGATCTAAAGACATAAGATGCCTCTCTACTAAGAACTGCTTATCTACGCTATCCAGTTCAGATAATTTGAAGAATGTCGCATGCTTAAGGCTATCAACTTTAAGCACGCACTCTTTAATAGTATCTAAGGCTGCCTGACTTTGGACACTATCTGCCCAATGCGGGAAAATGAGTTTATCCAAATTACGCGCAAGGCGTATGCGGCTAGATATAACGATATCAGAATTAGGGCCGCTTCCCTTAAGCCATTCACTCGTATGATTTAACAAATCATTTAACTGCATTCTTAAATTTGTTCCTTCTTTTCAAGTTCTTTTATCTGATCGCGCAATCTAGCTGCCTCTTCAAAAGCCTCAGATTCAACTGCTCTTTGCAGGCGGTTACGTAACTCCTGCGCATCAATTTTCTTCTTTAAAACCTTGGTCACCTTAAGCGGAGACTTACCGGTATGCTGGATTGAACCGTGAATACGCTTTAATAAAGGACTAAGGTATTTCTTAAAGGTGTTGTAACATTCGCCGCAACCAAGCCTTCCGATTTTCTTAAAATCAGCATAAGTCAATCCGCAATTCTGGCATTTTAAAATAACCGCGCCCTCTTTCTCTTTCGCAGTCTCCGGCTTATCAAACTCCGCCATCCCTGCCAAAAGATCACTTAAGCCAAACTGTTGCTCCATGGCTGCGCTCTTGTGCCTTGCGCACTCTTCGCATAGATGCAACTCATTCATCTGCTCATCAAGTATCTCGGTTAAATGAACCGTAGCCGGATTTTTACCGCAAAGATTACAAAGCATATTAATACTTAACCCCTTCTTTTCTAGTCAGTTCTCTAAACTTTTTCAAAAGGCTAGCAGTTAATTTTCCGGGCTTACCTCGACCAATAACCCTGCCGTCCACCATTACAACCGGAATAATCTCCGCAGCTGTACCGGTTAAAAAGCATTCGTCTGAAATGTAAACTTCGTGGCGCGTAATTACATGTTCATGCGCAAGAATTTTGGATTTTCGCGCAATCTCCAAAACCGCATCACGGGTAATCCCTCTCAAAGTCCCCATACACTGTGGAGGAGTATATAGATGGTTATTTTTTACAATAAAGATATTATCTCCGGTACACTCTGCAACATATCCTAAAGAATCAAGCATAATCGCCTCATCACAATTTGCATTTGCTGCCTCGATCTTTGCCAGAATATTGTTGAGATAGTTTAAAGATTTAATCTGAGGATTTAACGCCTCAGGTAAATTTCTTACTGTCGGTACAGTTACAATCTTTAATCCCTCCCTGTATAATTTCTCCGGATACAAAGCAATTTTATCGGTAATAATAATTATGGTTGAACCGGCCTTGCATTTACGCGGATCAAGCCCCAGATCTCCCTCGCCCCTGGTAACTATCAGGCGGATATAAGCGTCTTTAAGGTTATTCTTATTCAGCGTAGCAATAACCGCCCTGATTAATTCTTCTTTTGTTAATGGGATATTTAACATAATGCTCTTAGCGGATTCAAATAAACGCTCGATATGTTCTTTTAATTTGAAAACCCGAGAATTATAAGAACGGATCCCCTCGAATACCCCATCGCCATAAAGTAAACCGTGGTCAAAAACAGAGATCTTTGCATCGCTCTTTTCATAATATTTTCCGTTAATATAAACTTTCATCTTGCCTCCTTGAGAAATTTTGCTAATTAATTAGGCTACCATCCTTCAAATGATAAACCCTGTCTGCTGATTTAGCCAAATCTAGATTGTGCGTAACTAAAAGTATTGTTGTCTGGCTTACTGCATTCACTTTTTTAATCATCGCAATTACCTCCTCGCCAGACTTAGAATCCAAATTACCAGTCGGCTCGTCGCAAAGAAGTAGCTCAGGATTATTTATTAAACTTCGCACAATCGCTACGCGCTGCTTTTCTCCACCAGAAAGCTGGCTTGGGAAATGTGTTAATCTCTCCCCTAAACCTACCTGGGTCAAAAACTCAAGCGCATTCTCTCTTAAATTAATCCTCTTGGTATCTCCTAATAAAGACGGCATAAGCACATTCTCTAAAACCGTAAATTCAGAAAGCAGATGGTAAAACTGGAAAACAAAGCCTATTTTTCTATTCCTAACTTTAGCCAACTCTAAATCGCTTAATTTATAAATATCCTCTCCTTGAAACATAACTTCACCGCTTGTTGGAGAATCCAATCCTCCTAAAATATGCAAAAGAGTAGATTTACCAGCTCCCGAAGGCCCTACGATAGCAATAAACTTAGCCTTCTCAATCTTTATTTCAATACCCTTTAGGACCTGAAGATCCCTTTTCCCGTCGTTATAAACTTTATGTAAATTCTTAGCCTCTAACAAATGTTTCCTCTATTCGTATCTAAGCGCTTCCACCGGCTTAAGTCTAGATGCCCTCATCGCAGGGTATATGGTAGAAGCTAGGACAATAACCATGGCGCATGCGATAATTAAAACTATATCCGGCCAAAACTGGATGGCTACCGGAAGCCGATCAATATAATATATATCCTGCGGTAATTTTATAAACTGATATTTTTTGAGCAAAGTACAAATAGTAAATCCGCTTAACCCGCCCAGGAATATACCGAGCATCCCGATAGTCAGACCCTGATAAGTAAACACCCTTCTAATACCGGCAGAGCTCATACCAAGCGCCTTAAGTATCCCGATATCCTTAGTCTTCTCTACAACCATAACAATCAAAGTACTGATAATATTAAACGATGCAACCAATATAATTAATGCCAAAATTATAAACATCGTCAACTTTTCTAGCTTTAACGCAGCAAAGAAATTCTGATTCGCCTCCATCCAAGTCTTGAAATTATAATTAAAACCAAGCCGGTTTGAAAGGTCCAGCTTAACAGAATTAACCAGATCCGGGTTATCCAGCTTTATTGCAACTGCGCTTATCTGATTAGGCAGGCCAAAGATAGTTTGAGCATTTTTTAAATGCGTAAAAATCAAGTTAAGATCATACTCGTACATGCCAGAGTTAAAAATCCCGACTACTTTTAGATTATATTGTTTACCCGAGGCCGAATTAAGGCTAAGGTTAGAATTTAAACCTATCCCTAAATAATTAGCCAGCTCTTTTCCGATTATAATTCCATCTGAACTTAAATTAGCAATACTCCCTTGCACGATATAATCTTTCACCTTGGTGACCTTGGTTTCTAAGGTTGGGTCTACCCCTTTTAAGCCAACTGCAAAGAATTTGTTTCCCTCTTTAACTAAAACTTGGCCTTGGAGATAAGGACTAACCCCTATTACATGCTTATTTAAGGAGATCGTTTTGGCTATATCCTCAAACTCATTATTATCTATAGCCTTATAACTACTCAATGTTATATGTGAATAATTTCCCACAATCTTATCGTGCAGATCTTTATCAAAACCAGTCATAACCGCAATAACCACAATTAAGGCCATAACTCCTATCGCTATCCCAAAAATAGAAATTACGCTAATTAGAGAGATAAATTTTTCTTTTCTCTTGGTCGCTAGGTATCGCCAGCTAATCATTAATTCGGTATTCACCCCGCCCCTGCCTTTTTAATTAATTCATTAAACCGTACGCCTTTAATGCCTGAATTATAAGCAGGGGCGGGGTTCATATTATTCTTGTTCCGACCTCAAAAGTGGGAATAAAATAACGTCTCTAATTGAGGCCTGGTCAGTTAGCAGCATCACAAGCCTGTCTATCCCAATGCCGAGGCCTCCTGCCGGAGGCATCCCGTGCTCTAATGCTAATATATAATCATCATCAATACTCTTCTTTTCGTCAGGAGTAAGCTCATTAATCTCCTCGCTAAAGCGCTTCCTCTGCTCAGTAGGATCATTTAACTCTGAATAAGCATTCCCCACCTCAAGACCGGCAATGAAAAGTTCAAATCTCTCTGAAATCAAAGGCTCATCAATCTTTGTTTTAGCTAAAGGACACATGCTGGTGAAATAATCCGTTACAAAGGTAGGATTCAAGCCCATCGTACCCTCTAAAACCTCTTCAATAATCTTGGCGATCTGGGTTCGGGAGAGCCTATTTACTTCTTTAGCAAAACCTTTTTCTTTAAGCTTATTAAGCATGGTAAATTCATTATCAGAAGGCAGGATCCCAAACTTATCTTTTACCAAATCCGCAAAAGAGACCCTCTTCCATGGAGGAGTAAAGTCTATAAATTTACCCTGATAACTTATAATTGTTTTTCCGTGCATCTCCTGCACTAACGAAACAATTAAACTCTCTACCAAATGCATCATACCTTCATAATCAGAATAAGCCTGATAAACCTCAAGCATAGTAAATTCCGGATTATGCCGAGTAGAGATGCCTTCGTTACGGAAAGATCGATTTATTTCGTAAACCCGGTCAATACCTGCGACTAAAAGTCGCTTTAGATATAACTCAGGCGCAATTCTTAAAAATAAATCCATACTATATTCATTATGATGTGTTTTAAAAGGCCTACCGGCAGCTCCTCCGGCGATAGAATGCATCATTGGCGTCTCAACCTCTAGAAAATCCCTCTGCTCAAAGAAATCTCTAGTCAAGCTAATAATCTTTGAACGAGCCTTAAAAACCTTACCCACCTCTTCATTTGAAATCAAATCAAGGTAGCGCTGTCGATAACGGATATCGACATCACGCAAACCATGCCACTTCTCAGGTAAGGGTCTGAGGGTTTTAGAGAGAAGAAATAGCTTCTCTACTTTTAAGGTAGGCTCCCCAGTATGTGTCTTAAAAAGCTCTCCTTCTGCCTGAACAAAATCAGCAATATCAATATTCGAAAAGACAAGAAATGACTCTTCCGGAACCATATCCTGCTTAAGGTAAAGCTGGATCTTACCGGTTGAATCCCTTAAATCCATAAAAGCAGCTTTTCCATGCGAACGCTTAGCGATAATCCTTCCGCAAAAAGTTGCCTTTTTACCCTCCTGAAAATCAACCAAAACCTGACCTATGGCAACATGAGCAGCAGTCTTAGAAGGATACAAAGTTACACCTTTTTCCTTAAGCGCTTGTGCCTTGGCCTTTCTTTGTTCTATTAGTTCGTTTAATTCCATAGTTTTATAATTATATAGTAGAATTAGGGTTATGTCAATTAAAGAAAGGGAAATGGAGGGTCAGAATTAATTCTGACCCTCCATTTTTAACCCAACCCCCTATTCTTACCCACGTTTCTAATATTTTTGGAATAAACTTGCTAATAAATACACCTATGATATACTGAAAGTATTAAATTTAGTTAATATAGATTTTCTGAATATAGCGAGTTTAAACATATTTATATGAAAAAACTTATACGGTTAGCGGTAATAATTATCAAGTGGCTTTCTTTATATAACTTACTAAGAATTTGTAAAATAAGACTTTCGACATATCGCTTTAATAAACAAGACAAGAAAATGGTCGAGTTCTACTCTGAATTTATTAAACGAGGCGACCTTACTTTTGATATTGGAGCAAATTTAGGCAACAGAACAAAAATATTTTCCTATCTGAGCGCAACTGTGATAGCTGTTGAACCTCAAGATTTATGTATTAATTTCCTAAAAGTTAGTTTTTTGGGCGTACGTAATGTAAAAATAATTAAAGCAGCTCTTGGAGAAAAAACGGGCAAGGGTGAAATATGCATATGTAGCTCCCGCCTTCTCTCTTCTTTATCTAATGAATGGATTGAGAAAGTTAAGAAGAGCGGCCGATTCCCGAACCAAAATTGGGATAAGAAACAACCGATTTCAATAATTACCCTGGATTACTTAATAAACAAATATGGGACTCCTTCATTCATAAAGATTGATGTTGAAGGGTATGAATATGAGGTTTTAAGAGGCTTAACAAAACCTACGCCTTTAATTTCTTTTGAGTTTACTCCCGAATATATTGAATCAACGATAAAATGCATAAAATATCTTGCAACTTTAGGCAAATTTCAGCTGAATTACTCTCTGAAAGAATCAATGGCGCTAGAACTTCGTGATTGGCTAGATAATCCAGACGAGGCAATAGAATTGCTTATGACATACAGGGAAAACAATGTATTATTCGGCGATATCTATGTAAGATTTAAGACGTAGAAGAAAGCGTGAACTTAAATTTTGTATTCCGAGAGCCTCTTGATACGCTTTAGCATATTGGGATGCGTACTTAACAACTCCATCAACTTATCACCTAATCCTAAGTGTACGCTTTTATTTCTTAAAAGCTCTAATTCCGAAGGATCGATTGTGCCGCTTTTATCTAGATCAAGTTGAGCTAAATCGCATATCTCCTTTTTTGCTTGAGATGGATCATTAACAAAAAATGCCTTTAAGCCTTCAGTCTGCTTGAGGGATTCCGGGCTCATACGCGCAGAACCATAAACAAGCTTATAAAGACTAGAAGCAAGCGCTGAAGGCTTGTTCCCTAACGCCACCGAACCCTTATCTGCAAAATATTCGCGAATGCGCGAGGCATAAAGCACCAAAAGATTAGTGATAAAGTAAAAAATAAAAGCTGCCAGGCCAATTAAAATAGTATTCCCTCCTCTTTCATCGCGCCTACGGCCATAAAAAAGAAACTGCCAAGCGATTCTATACATAATCATTGGTATAACAGATAAAAGGGTAATAGTTAATACATCCCTGTTCCTTAGATGACTTAATTCATGGCCTAAAACTGCCCTCAATTCATCGTCGCTAAGCAAGTTTAAAATCCCTTGTGTAACGCAGACTCTTCCGTCCCCTATGCTTCTACCAAAAGCAAAGGCATTAGGAATATCGATCTGGGCAATACCAATCTTAGGAACAGGAATATTTGCCTGCATAGCTAGACTCTCAACCATCTGGAATAATCTGGGATTATCGCTTTTCTTAATATACTTAACATGCATAGTCCACTCTACAATCTTGGGACCGATCATGTATTGGATAAACATTAAGACCAGCGATATGATTAAGTAAAAGCTAAAATCGCCTACGTGCAGAAATGTCTTTCCTACAACTACTACCAGCGCATAGATAAAACCAAATAAAATTGTCAACAGTAACCACATTCTTAATTGTAAAGACCACATTTTAAACCTACCTCCTTTATTTATTGCCTACTAACTTCAGCTTTAATTATAAATTTGATTACCGGATTCTCAAGACTATCCGTATTCACATAAATAAACTGCTGCACTGACCCTAAATAACCGGCGGGGTCAAATTTTACTTTAATTAAGGTGCTCTCCCCCGGCAAAAGTACTTTCTTCCCAGCCTCTGAAACAGTACACCCGCAGGAAGAAACCGCATCTTTAATATTTAATAAAATCTTTGATTCATTTCTAAAAACAAAATCGTGCTTTAGAACCTCGCCCTGTTTAACACGGCCAAAATCCCAAAGATACGGGCTAGAAACTACACTACCTTGAGCCTTTTCAACGGAAGTCGTCTTCTCAGCTTTTAATGTATTGCAACCCGTAAAAATCAGCATACCCAGGATAATCATCAAATAAACCCTAAACATACTTACGCCCTCCAAATTAAAAATACACCTAAACTAATGAAGAATATTGCCATAATGATCTTAATCTTTGGCATATGCTTTCCCAAGAATTTCGCAAATTGTGCAGAAGTAACACCGAATAAGGCAAGCACAAATATTACAAACAACGGAAGAATAAACATAATATTATAGACTATCAGATAGATTAAGGCCTTAAATTTATAGGGGGTGGTCTTAAGGATAAATGTTATCGTCGGTAAATAAAGTTGCCCTGTGCATACTGCCTCTAGTATAGAGACTAAAAAACCAGTAATAAATGCGCTGATTATTAACTTTGGCAGATTCGATACGCGTAGCTCGTTAGAAAAACTAAAATCTTTTGTCTTTCGATAGAATAAACCGATTACAGAATGGATGCGATTCTTTACTGACTTTGGTAATTGCAAAATTAAACCTTGCGCATCTTGTGTTTTCCTAAAGAGGAAGAAATCATAAATAGCCAATAGGCCTAATGCAACGCTAAATGCACCAATTAAAATGTTAAAAATCTTGATCACTCTCCAAAAATTAGCAAGCTGATAAAGAAAATTAAAAATACCCAGACCTAATAAAAGATAAGTAAGGAAGACCGCAGCTATAAAAGTTGTCCCAATAACGATAAGCTCTCTCTTTCTATAACCCTGTAAAGCTAAATAAGAGATAAAGAAAACGATTACTGTAAAAGCGCACGGGTTAATACCGTCGGCAAGCCCTGAACCTGCAATGGCAATAGGCTTGAAACTGTTAAAATGATTTACTAGATCTACCCCAGGCAAACTTTCGTCTTTGCTGACCTTGCCTAAGATAGAAACCATAAGCAAACTAAGATTGACTTTTAGGTCACCTTTGCTATTTATTAAATTACCCGCGGCAAAGAAAACCGGAAGGGTAAGTTCTAGATTCTTATTGTATTTATCTCTAAGCCCAAGTAGAAATGTATAATTATTTATATCCGTAATATCATAATATTCGATTTTGATTCTGCCTTTGTATTCTTTTTCTATTCCCGGCAAAATTTCTTTTTCGACCTGAAGGCATTTGTGGCAGGATGGCGAATGAAAAACCAATAAAGCGGGTAGATTCTTACTATATGCCAAATCTAGGCTTATAAATAAAGTTACCCAAAAAAAAGCGATAAGAATTACGCTGAATTTCTTATTCATAGTTATAGTATAATTTATCACTTTACCTAAGTAATGCAACAGAAATTTGACCTTGACACAAGCTAATCTTGATAATATACTAAAAACATGTCTGAACTAAAGCTAACTTTGCAGAACCGCATTACGACCTTAATGGTCATATCCTCCATCCTCTTTATCGGTGTATTTACTTTTATCCAAATAAATAATCAGATCACCAACATTAACCGTTACAATACCTACCAGGCGAATCTCTCAGCAGCAATACTAAAAGATAACCTTGAGACAGTGATAAGAAAGGTGCCTGCAAATGATGTAAGCGCCTATATACAGAGCAGCCTTGTGCAATTAATAAATTTCGGTATCATAAAAGATACTACAATTTTTGACCAATTTGGCACAATAGTTGCCTCGACTGACGATAGCCTTAAAGGGGGAAGCGTAACTTTTAAAAGTCTTAGCGCGCTGGAGAAACTTAAATCATATTCGCAGACAGGAAAGTGGTTTCTGGCGGAGATCGATAAACAAAAACAAGAAATCAATATATACATAGCAATAAAATTAGACCCGCAAGGAGCGCTGACTTATGCAGCAAAATCTACTTTTCCCTTCGCCAGCGTACAAGATGCGCTCGCCACAGTTTACAAGCCCATATTTATGGCGATTATTCTTATTATCCTGGCAAATATTATCTTTGGCTATATACTCTCTAAAACTGTGGTCGGACCGATAATGGTATTAAACAAAGTTACCAAAATAATCGCTGACGGCGATCTTACTGTAAGAATTAATATAAACACTAAAGATGAACTTGAAGAGCTTGGCCAGACATTTAATTTTATGACCTTACAACTTATCAAAATGAAGGAACGAGCGGAAAACGCAAATCCCTTGACAAAGCTACCGGGTAATATCATTATACAGGAAGAAATTGAAAAAAGAATCCAAAACCAGCAAACATTCACGCTTGTATATTGTGATCTGGATAATTTTAAGGCTTTTAATGATAAATACGGCATCGGTAAAGGAGACGAGGCAATTAAGCTTACCGCTGACGTATTCAAAGTAGCCTGTCAATCACAAGGAAATTCCTATGATTTTCTTGGCCACGAAGGTGGTGACGATTTTATACTTATAACTACGCCTGATAAAGCCCAAAAGGTTACTGATGTAATTATAAGCGAATTTGATAAACGCGTGCGTTCCCTATATAATCAAGAAGATTTAAAACAAGGGTATATCATAGCGCATGCCAGAGATAACTCGATTAAGCAATTTCCGATTATGACTATTTCTCTTGCTGGAGTAAGTAATGAAAACCGCAATATAACCAGCTACGCTGAAGCAACTAATATTGCTGCTGAAATCAAAAAGAAAGCTAAAGCAATCGAAGGAAGCGTATTTGTAATGGATAAGAGGCGGGATATAACTAATACAGGATCCCCTTTAGAAAGATCTTAAATAAACTTCCCAATTGTGGATAAATAGCTGGGTTTCTGATTAACTGCAACAAAAGACTGCTATGCTTTTCAAAATCTCCTGATTTCTCAATAAAAGATTTTTGTTTCTTTAAGAAATTAAAAACTAGGTTGATCTCCTTATTGTCCATGCGATTATACAAGTCACTAGCTTTAAGGCCTATCTTTATCTCAGACAAAAACTCCTTCTTCCAAAGTAAATCATATTTATTAAGAGAGTTATTTCTTATGCAAGTAGCCAAGATATCTGCTGCTTTTAAACCAAGATATACTCCCCCATAAGAGAGTGGTTTAAGTTGACAGGCGGCACCCCCTACCAAAACAATATTATCCTGCACTGTATTCTTACATACACCAGTAGTCACTAGTCCTCCAAATTTATCTATGACCTCTCCCTTAATTCCTGCCGAACTTAAGAACTCATATATGTCCTTATGCGGATTGTTGGATATTGTCCCCACTCGAACAATTCCTTTGCCTTCCGGGACAATCCAAAAGAAAGACCCTTTCATTAAAAATACCTCTACTAAATTATTATGCCTTGACTTAATCCTCATCCTTAACTGTAGACCTTTACCATACTTCAGTCCTACATCCTGACGAATAAGCTTCCTGACGACAGAATTAGCACCATCCGCACCAATTACAATATCCGCGTAGAATTCACCGCGATCAGTACTAACCAAATATTCGTTTTTTTCTCTCTCAAGACCTACAAATCTATGCTCGTGGTATATATTTAAATCCCGGCTTAGTTCTTTATCAAATCTTTCTCGATCAACAACATAAGCAACCGCTTTCCTTTTTAAAGTAAAACTATGATTATTATAATAAATAACAGCCCCGTTGATAATATTAACCATTACATCTTTAGGAAGCGTAAGATGTTTTATCTCTTCGAAGAGCCTACTGCCAACAAGTCCAGTGCAGTGTACAGGCCTACCCACCTGCGCATGTTCTTCTATAAGAATGGGGCTAAGTCCCTGCCTCTTTAATAATTGAGCCAAATAACAACCCACTGGCCCTGCTCCGATTATGACTATTTTCTTTTGCATTATTTAAAGATATTACGGCTGGTAATTAAGGGTACCTTCTATGCGTCTTAGGAATTTCTCCGCTTCCTTATAATTAGGGTCAATGTCTAACGCCCGCTCAAATTGCCCATACGCATCTTCAAGGCGATTTAAGTTAAAATAAGCTATCCCTAAATTGTAATATGCGTCAGCGTAACTTGTGTACCTATCGATTGCCTCCCGGAACATCTTAATTGCCTCAGGGTAGTTCTTTAATGCCCAAAGGGCACAACCTAAATTATTATAAGCAAAAGCAAACTCCTGGTTTAACCTAATAGCGCTGTTAAAATAAACAGTTGCCTCATTAATCTTACCCTTTAATACATAGGCGTAACTTAGGTTATAATAAAATTCGGCGCTGCGTATAGTATTCTTAGCAATTTTCTCTCCAACGCTTATCGCCTTATCTAAGTTACCGCAATTTATAAAAATAAAAATACCATTTACCAAAACAAATTCATCAGATGAGGCGATTTCAATAGCGTTCTGGGCAAACTCCTGCGCCTTATCTTTATTTCTTAACCAATACAAAACCAAAGCCTTGCCTATTAAAGAATGTGCGTCTTTAGAATTAACACGCATCGCATTATCAAAATTTTCTAAAGCTTCGGTATATTTATTATTTTTAAGCAGGTCATAGCCAATCTTACGATAATCGCTAGACATAAAATTCAAGGTATTCTGCATAGCCTTAACAATTTCTTTTGATCTTATATCTTTGGATCCTGCTAACTTTGTTTCTAAATCAGAAATATATTTTGAGGCGCCATCTAAATCATTTAAATCATAGACAGAAACTTGCGTTGCGCGTATTAAAGCAAATTCATTCAGAAAAGTACGTAATCTTTCGTAATCAACATTACTTGCGACAAGTTCTGCATATTTATCGCGAGCTTCGCTGATTTTACCGCTCCTTAATAAGACATCCGCTATTTCATACTGGCTAACAAACTTGAATTGCGTCTGATCGCTAGTTAAAGAAATCTTTTCAAAAATTTTGGTAGCCTTATCATATTCCCCTGCATACTTATAAGACCAAGCAAGATTAAACTCTGACTTTTCAGCCAAAGGAGTTCCAGGGATTGTATTAACTGCCATTAAGAATGCGCTTGCTGCTTCACTAAACTTAGATAACGCTAGGTATTTATTGCCAAGGCTATAACAATCAAGCTGTATGGCGGATTTATCATTTTCGTTATTAATCTTAGACTTCAGCTTCTTTATCTGCTCTTCTAGCTGAGTTCTAGAAAGATCACCCCCGCGTTTAAACAAATGAACATTCATTTTATCCAAGAATGAAAGTATCCTGCCACGCTCCTCTTCTCTTTTATTAATAACATTTATAACATACAGCTTTGCATCTGCTATTTGCACTTCATTTTTAGCATTAGAGACTACCTGATCCGCCGCCTCTATGGAAAGCAGATTTTCAGCAGAAAGTTTACCTTTGGATATTTCTTTGATTAATATACTGTTTAAAAGGGGTTGTATCTTACGCAGGTCTGTAATCGTTTGCGCTTCAGCCAAATCATTTAAGGCAATCTTTTGTTTTAGAAGTGAGTGGTCAACGATATAAGCACTATACAAAAAGAAGAATAATACTATTACTATTAAAACAATCAAAATCTTATAAACTTTTTTGATTAACGAAAGAGAATAACTAGGCATTAATATATTATAGAATAGGCCAAATTAAACTAAATCCATTGTGGCATTATTATTTAGTATCTAAATCATAGACTGGCCCGGTAAGCTTAAGATCATTACTCCCTTTGGCTTGACTCTTACTTTGTGAATCTTTTTCAGAAATTGACGTCTTGCTAAAATCGCCGTAGGCAGAACTTGATCCTAATGCCTTATCCTGAACCCTAGGCAAAGTAGCATTCGGTCTAGCCATTGAAATAATGACAAAGGAAAGCACAGCTACAGCCAACAATATAAGTAAAACTGCCCACTTTTTCATATTATCCTCCCAAACAAAGTATGCCACAAAAACTAATTGCTGTCAACAAAACAAAGGTTTTTATTCGATTGGGCTTACAGCCAGAGCCGCTATTCTTTACTCAATCTATCAATGTAGCGCTTAATTGCCATATTCTGTGGATCAAGTAGCAGCGCTTTCTGAAACTCATCTTGCGCTAAAACAGATTCCTCTAAAACTCTATATAACCATCCCAACCTTAAATGGTTATCCGCTTTAGTAGGATTAAGGTCAATGGCCCTTTTGTAGAATCTTTCTGCTACTAAAAACATATCTTGCCGACTACCGAATCCATCCAGGGCCCCTAATTCTGTCTTTAAATTATCTTTTGCGGAAAGATCAGCTATTAAATCAGCCCGCTTTACTTGATATAAACTATTCAACGGATTTAAAGAAATAGCTTTATCCATATTTTTAATAGCTTTTTTGTATATGAGAATTGTCTCAACCCCCAAACCGTTCATCGCCCTTTTGCTCTCTCCTTCAAAAATTAATTGTGCTCGACAACGGCTAAAAATTAAGGACTCCAGCAAAACTAAGACCACCAAAATTAAACCTATAACAATAAAGCGCAGTGACTTTGGTAAAACAAGTTTAATACAAAATTCATCGCCGGTGCTTTTATTAACGCTAGTAGATGCAGCCCTAAACGCTAAACCTAGAATTATAAAGAATAGGATGCTGTTTGCGGGAACATGTAAAACAAAATCAAAAAAACTGTGCATTGATACCGAAAACAACCCTACAAAACAAGCGAGCGTAACAAAAACAGCAAAGTCATTCTTTCTTTTAAACCAGAGGACAAAAATGCGAATAAAGCTCGAAAATAAGAAAAAGGCTGAGAGTAAAAAGCCGACTATTCCAATCTCTGCTAAGAGCTGTATTGGCTCATTATGACTAAAAACATAGCTAACTTGAATAGCAGAAGTCTTATACTTTTGTATAATCTCAGCATAAGTACCGAAACCCGTGCCGAAAACCGGGAAATCCTTGATCAAAGTTAAAGTGTCCGTTATAAAAGTAAGCCGGTCGCCATATGCTTTCAGGGGGGAATTAAGCGTATCAAACCTATTCAATAAAGGAAATAAGCCTATTATCCCGGCAAAAATAACAAGGAAAAAACTCAAGGCAAGGAAGGTCAATCCGAATTTACCTATTGGTTTCTTTATCCTAAACAAGATAAAGAAAATAATCATGCTTGCAACAAAACAGATCCTACCTGCCCTTGACCAGGAATAAAATATGGCCAAAATCATAACAGCAGCCGCAAATACAAGCAGTACGCGCTTAATCCGGGAGCGGATAATCAAAGCAAACGCAATAACTAAAGGAACAATCATCTGCGCATATGCCGAGAAGTGATTTCTATTTGCGAAAGTAGAAAAAGCTGCTGTTGGCAGGTATATTTTGCTGATTATCCCGTATATAGAATAAAAAAAACCGGCTATAATGATTACTGCGATTATGCGCTTTGACTTTTGTTCTGTATCAACATAATTTAAGACTCCCCAGAAAACAGCCATGCAGGCTAACAATTGCAGCAATAAATGCACGCTCATCTCAGGATAAATGCTTAAAGAAGAATTGCCCATATGGCTAATCCTGAAATCTTTATACAAAGAAATCGTAGCTGGAGAAATAAATGCTAGAAAATTCTCCGGTAAATTAATAATCTGAAATATGATAAAAAACAGGAGCGCGACTAGAAGCAATATGAAAGCTTTAAATAAGCAGACCTCGGATTCAAAGAATAACTTTGAAACAACCAGCAGTAAAATAATGAATGCGAGTGATTCAACTATGGAAAGCGGCAGCATCGGAACGCTACCGTAAATGAGTGGCGAAAATAAAATAAGCAACCCGAGGGATAACTCTATCAGTAAACTATTTACCGCTCGGCAAGATAAGTTTCTTAACATTCAGCATTAAAACATTCGGAAATATAATCTATACTTTTTTTTGACTACTTTTTGCCTTATCTTTATCTTCTGAATAATAATAGTGATAATAATAATAACGATCTTCCTTTTCCGGCAAGACATTGTTAATTGCAACCCCGATAATCTTACCCTTAGATCCCAATATTCTCTCCCTTGAACCGATAACAACTTCTAGGCGCGTGCTTGCCCCCTTTATAATTAAAACAACACCGTCAATAATATTAGCTAAAAGTGGAGTATCGGCAATATTAATTGTCGGTGGAGAATCAACAATTATCCGGTCAAATCTTAACTTCAATTCTTCTACAAGAGAACGAATTTTCCCCGAAGATAAAAGCTCGCTTGGATTAGGAGGGACACTACCCGCAGTAATAATAGAAAGATTCGTTACTCCTGTAGGGCGGATAATTGAGTCTAGGGAGGCATTGCCGGTTAAGAAAGTACTTAAACCGGGCTTTTGATCAATTTGAAGAAACTTATGTTGCATGGGACGCCGCATATCCGCATCTATTATTACCACGCGCTCATTAACTTGAACAAAAATTTCCGCCAAATTAATAGCTATAAAGCTTTTTCCTTCCCCCGGCACACTAGAAGTAACTAAGATACTTCTTAGGGGCTTATCTTCGGGGGTAGAAAATAAGATTGCAGTACGTAAAGCGCGAAATGATTCAATAACAGGATCGTTTATTTTCTGAAGACATATTAAAGCCTTTTCCTTATCAGTCTTTGCCACTTTGCCAATAGACGGGATATAACCTAGAAAAGGCAAATTAAGATAACTACTTACATCTTCAGCGGTTCGAACAGACGAATCAAGATATTCTATGAATACAGACAAACCTGCTCCACAAGCAAAAGCAACGATAATCGACACAAGTATATCTCGTAAAAGCTTAGGTTTATACGGCTTCTCTGCTGGCCTGGCAGAATCTATTACACGGATATTTGATGATTCTAATTTCTGATCCACTCCCGTTTCTTTGGCGCGCGTAAGTATTGAAGTATACAATTGCCGATTAGTATCAACCTCATTTTTCAGAAGATTATACTGCACCATCTTTTGATTTAAATCCATAAGGCTAGCCTCTTCCTTATTAATTTCGGAATCGACCTCTTCTAACCGGCCGGCTAAAGAAATCATCTTAGGATGCTTAGCTTTATAACGTTTACTGGCATCGGATAACTCCGCAGAGAGAGATAGCCTCTTTGTTTTAAGCTCTTCAAGAACACTTTCGGTTTTCCTGCTTAAATCAGGATCAATAACAATCTTATTAGCTCGCTGATACTTATTTAAAGCCTCTTCGGAAGCCTGAACCTTACCCTTGATATCCCCTAGTTGAGATTCCAGCCAGCCGGCCGCCTCTCTAACTGAACTATTGCGGACATCAATATCCTGCTGTATATAAACCTTAGCAATCGCATTAGCAATAGCGGCAGCGCGCAAAGAATCCGTATCTTCAACGCTAACTAATACAATATTACTCCCTCTAACAGAATCAATCTTTATCTTATTCTTAAGATTAAAAATAGCATCGCCCTTTATGTCCTTAAAATCAGATTCTTTACTTAATTTTAAATCGTCAAAGACTTTTTCTGCCAGAACCCTAGAAGACAATACTTGCATTTGTGAACGAATGTAATCTTTGTCCACAATATTTGCATACTGATATGCATTTTGAAATTCAGTCACATTTGATCGCTTTTGTTCAATCAATAAACTCAGTGTAGATAGATAAAGCGGCTTCTGCCTATAATCATACACAGCAGTCATTATCGGCAGGATAATCAAGAAAAGCAGAATTAACCCAATCCTTTTTCGGAATATTTTCAAGTAATCGAACATCGAAACTTCACGTATCACTGGATTAGGTAACATATTTTCTTATTCTCTCTTTTAAAAAAATGATTCCGGGATAACTATTGTGTCCTCTGATTCTAACGGAATATCCGTTGCCTTACCGCTAAGAATAGCATCAACCTTTATATTTATAGTTCGTTTTTTACCGTCTTTTGTACGCACAAGCTTTGTGCCATTACCGGCAGCATTGACATCAAGCCCTCCGGCTAAAGCAATAGCTTCTATTGCAGTCATGCCTTCTTTAAATTCATATCTACCGGGATGCTTAACCTGGCCCAATACTACCACGAATTCAGTTGTATTGCTCAGTGCTCCGACTACAATCAAATCTCCCGGTTGTAGCTGTACATCTTTTTCTTTATGACCTTGGGCTACTATCTCATCAGCATCAATGTTTATAGTCTCTTTTTCTTTCCCCTTGATACGTACCAAATTTACATCTTTGGGGTTAGATTTTGCGGTAAAACCTCCGGCTAAAGCAATCCCGTCCATAACTGTATAGCCGGCCTTTAACTCATATGCCCCCGGCTTTCCGACATCACCCAAAACAGAAAACTTAGCGTATTCTTTAATGAATACTGAAACTTGAGGGCTAACCAAATAATCCTGCTCTAAAAGATCCGTGATCTTTTTCTCCAGCTCTTTAGAGGTAAACCCTATAACCTGTAAATTACCTAGTAGTGGATAAGAGATTATCCCCTTAGCATCTACCCTCACGGTTTTAGCCAGGTCAAGCTCATCATATACGCTTATTTCTAGAAGATCATTAGCGCAAATACGGTATTCTTCATTATTAACATTTTCTTGAGTAAAAGAAACCCCGTACAACAGCAATGCTCCTAAAAGAAATAAGGATATAAAAATATAAGTATTTTTACGCAATTAAAACTCCATTTTTGCAAGAAGAGAATATCTGTTGACTTTAAACGCGTTATTCTCATTGTTAGCCGCTCTATTATTAAAATCGTACTTCAATTCCATTTTTACCCATTTGCGAAAAGCATATCTTAATCCTAATGAGGCCAGGGTAGTTTTAGTTATTGTCCCGCTTTGGTATTCGTCTTCTTCATATCCCACACTTGCATTGAAACTTAATTTACTACTAAAATTATGCGCAAAACCCAAAGAAAAACCGTAGCCATCATCTGCACCTTGACTAACATAGTCTGTATTCAAAAGCCCCCTATAAAGGGAAAGTAAGAACGAATTCTTTGGCGATTGTTTATAATTAAGATCGACTTCAACCGCCATTCTTTCCATGGATGTTTTTGGGCTAGTCTTGTATTCTCTGCTTTCAGAGCCAATTTTTACCAAACCTTTGATTTTATTAGTTAACTCCCCTCGGGCACCTGCCCAGATCTGATAATAGTTAAAATTATCATTACTATTAACAGCTCTAGGGTAATCGTAGAATCCAAAATCATATTCCATGAAGATACGCGTTTTATGGGTAAGCGCCCAAAAACCGGTTACCGACCCCATATTATCAACATAAGTATTGGTTTGTTTATAAATTCCATAATAGTCTTTGCTCGTCCTATCATAACCTAACCCGACTCCCAAAGTATTAAAACGATGCTCCCAAAGTAAACTGGTAATATTTGACTGATAATGCGTTATGCCATTGGCGCCGGCAGAAATATTGGAGACTAACTCATAATCGCTTCTAAAAAGCTGCTTAAGGTTGACCAAATTATTCCTAGATTCCAATGCGTATGCTAATCCTGCATATGGCGCTTCGAAATTTAATGCTGCGCTACGATAGAAAGAATGGTTAATATCCACACCCAAATCTAATACAAGGTTTTGATTAATATTCTGCGTCTCAAACCCTCCTTCAGAATTTCCTAAAATTAATTTAATCCCCGGATTAATTTCAGTATATAAATCACTTTTTATATTACTGTTAGTTTCGTAGACGTTATCACTATAAATTAAGTTTACGCCTAGGTATGGATGCAAACGGGAGAGAAACTTATTATTGAAGAGGCTTGTTTCTGACTTATCGGAAAAATCATTTATCGCGGCATCCTGAAAAGCCTGGCGCATTGCCTCCTCTTGAAGGGCTTGGTTTTCAGCATTATCTTTCATATCTACTGCCTCATCAGCAAAAGCAAGCGGATAAAATATTAACGTTAATACTACTAGGGTAAAAATAACAACTACTCGTCTCACCTTTTACTCGCGCGTGTCTGATCAATATGTTTGACCATTTCCTGTCGCAAGATACCTTCTATTTCAAGAAACTGTAAACCTGCTTCATGCCGATTGACTTTAGCTATTCTCTTTGTCCAGACAACTTTAGCTAAACAAGGGACCGGAGATAAGATGTGCGGAAAATTTATATAAAGTTGGAGAACATTATCCTTAGCAAGCTTATCTGCAGTCACAAGCTGTACCCCGCCCCCTCCAATATCTTTGATATAGGCAATAACTAACTCGCTCTTGGGTTGAGAGACAAGCCTATACTTGACTAAATGATACACTGCTAATCTGCTATATTTTCGCTTTTCTTTTTCGTATAACATATTCAAATAACTATACTAACAAAAATAACGCTTTTGTCAAAGGAAAAGTTAAAATAATTATTTTTATTAGGTATGATGATCTAAATGCTGGTGGGAATGTATATGCGCTTCATCTTTATGCTTATGCCTATGTACATGCATAAGATTATGAGTTTTTAACAGATCTAAATCAGCTAGAAGCACTTGCGTAGCCCCAGATTTGGCAATTTTCTTCTCATTACTCATAATATAGATAGTATCGGCTATCTCTTCTACAATATGTAAATCATGAGTAGCGGTAATTATTGTCTTGCCTCTGGCATTCGCTTCTATAATAATATCTATAATATGGCGCGCAGTCTGAGGGTCAAGCCCTGCAGTAGGCTCATCCAATAATAAAACTTCAGGATCAACAGCCAAAGTAGAAGCTATGGCTACCTTTCTCTTTTCGCCGACACTTAACTGATGCGCAGAACGCCTGAGTAGACTCATAATCCCTAAACTATCCGCTAAATCATTAACGCGCTTTTTAACTACATCCAAATTTACCCCTAAATGCAAAGGGCCAAAAGAGATATCTTCTTCGACGGTAGGACAAAAAAGCTGCACATCAGGATTCTGAAAAACAAAACCTACTTTAGATCTAAATTTCCTAGAGAAAGCTTCGTCATTAAGAACTTCCTCATTCAACTGACGGTCAAATGCAAAAATGCTTCCTTTGTCAGGAAAAATAAGCCCATCCAATAACTGTAAAAGCGTGGACTTGCCCGAACCATTAGCGCCAAGAATGGTTATTTTTTGGCCCTTTAGTATATCCATGCTTACGCCACATAAAGCAGGATATTTACCCAAGTAAGAAAAATATACGTTATTTAATTTAAAAATGGCTTCTTCCATAAATTGTATATAATGCCCAAAAAGATATCCCCGAAAAAAAACATACCCAAACCCAGTCCTTGTAAGTAGTCTTAAACTTATTTATTAAAACAGGTTCTCCATTGTAACCCCGAGATAACATTGCATTATAAACTTCTTCATTTAATTTAAGGGACCTTTGCCAAAGAAGGGCGATATTCCAAGAGACGATATCCCGGCCTTTTTTATAATGAATCCCTCTACCTATGCGGCTTTTAATACCGAGGTAAGTATTCTCGATTACCTGCACAAATAGGAATATATATCTATAGCACATCCCTAAGGTCATAACAAAAATTTGCGGAACTTTAAAAATGCGCAAAACCCTAAGCAATTCAAAATGCCTTGTAGTAAGACTCAATAGAATAATAAATGATACCGAGGTTATTACGCGACTGATAAAAAGTGTAGCCACAAATAAACCCTGGCGCGTGATAATAATTTCTAAAAGACCTGTATGCAACGTAACTAAAGCTTGGCCCGGAGTAAAAAAACTAAATAAAGCAGGAATGGCTATAAATAAAGAAAATAACGGCATAAAAATCCAAGTCCTTTTTAAGAAAAATCCTAAACGGATATTAGATAGGCGGACGATTAACAAACAAAAAACATAAAGAACTGCCAAAATAAATAGACTCTTTGCAAGTAATACTTGAATAATCAAAAATAAGAAAGTTATCGACTTAACCCTTGGATCTAAAGATTGCAAAAAACCTGACTTTAGCGCATATTCATCAGCAAAAATAGAATCTTTTAAAAAAGATAAAGCGCCCAGAATCGAGCGCTCTATAAAATTATTGTTTTTAAACACTCTTTAATCGCCTTTCTTAAGCAAAAACTTACCGATAATCAATGTAATAGCAACCACTACTATTACTCCTAATATTGCCGATATTATATAAGCAAAACTTAAATGGGACAAGCCCTTTTCTCCCCATCCCTTAAACGTATAATCGGGGATCGGGGCATTCCAAAGGCTCGATAATTTAGATAATCCCCTTGGAATATAACCTGCCAGTCTCTGTATTTCATCAACGCTCCATTCCCCCCATGCGCTACCGGCCTTAAAATGCTCAGGGATTATTAATCCTAGTGGAGACAAAACAATTAATATCGCAATACCAATCCAAAATTTAGTAATAAGTTTCATTATCCCGCCTCCCTTTCTTCAATAAGTTCAGGGGATTGCTTCAGTAAATATTTAACCACCAGGGCCGTAACAATAACTTCTACCCAACCAAAGATCAATAGATGCTCACCCGCCATTGTAAACACCGCTACCTTTAAACCATAAGGACAGTAAAGCGCTTGACCAATAGAAGTATGGTGCAGTAATGGTTGCAACCCAAATTCAACACCCGCTAAAACAGCAGCAACATTAATACCAATATATCCAGCCACGCCAGCAGCTACTACTCTCCTGTTAGAACCCGCAGGCGCTTTATAACTGACGGCCCTATAGACATAATAACCCGCAAACGGCAATACAAAAGCCATATTAAAACAATTTGCTCCGATAGCGGTTATCCCGCCATCACCGAATAATAACGCTTGAATAACCAATGCTACGGTTATAGCAATACATGCAGCCCATGGACCCAACAATATTGCCACTAAAACTCCTCCTACTGCATGGCCGGTTGAACCACCTGGGATAGGAAGATTAAACATCATAATTACAAAACTAAATGCCGCCCCAATCGCCAACATGGGGACTTGCCGCGTCTTAAGCGTCTTCTTAACAATTCTTGATGCAATTGTCCATATCGGCAGCATCACCAAGTAAAAAAAACCGCAAGTTGCTGGACCCAAATATCCATCCGGTATATGCATAAGGACACCCCTTTTATATTAAAATTTAGTAATACTAAATTTTCCCGGTCCTAATAAAATCAAACTCAAACAAACAACTGCTATAATAAAAGTGTATTCAAATCCGCCTTGAGAAAGAAAAAATCCTTTGGCTAAATGAACTTTCCATGTTGCTACTATAATTAAAACCAGCAGCATGGCTGCAGATCCGCGGGAAAGAAACCCTAGAATTAAGAATAAACCTCCAATTAGCTCGGCATAAGCTGCAATATATGCCCAGAAAATTGGCGGATTAAACCCCAACCCGGATAACATCCCTGAAAAACCTGCGATACCTGGACCATCAAATAACCCAAAGGCTTTTTGTAAACCATGAGCAACAAACATGATCCCCAAACCCAACCTCAAAATTAAAATCGCTAAATCCATCATCTTTATCCTCCTTTTAACAGATCTTTAATTATGCCAAGTTTATTTTTCAACCCATTTGAACGGAAAATACACATAAAATAATGTAGAATAATGGGAAAGAAACCTTTTATGTTCATCCCCAAGATAGTGCCACAGGCTTTATTATTCGCCATAGGAATAATATAACCGAAGTCTATCGGCTTATACCTAGTCAGCGGCTTGCCCTTAATAATCCTTACAATATTCTTGGCAACGCAATCACCCTGCATTATCGCAAACTGCACTGCCATTCTTAAAAAGTTATTATTTTGGGCAAAAAGAGCTGCGTCGCCAACTACAAAACAAGAATCATCAAGACGCAGATAATCATCAACTTTTATTCTACCTTGCGCATTCTTTTCTACCCTAAGATTTTCTATAAAACTTGCCGTTTTTACACCCGCCGCCCAAACAAGCAAAGCATTTTTGAATATACTTCCGTCGGATAATTGCACAAAACTTTCTTCAGTTTTATCAATAACAATATTATTGAGTACTTCGATATTGCATTTATTAAGATTACTGATCACGTAATCCTTCATCCACTGAGGCAGGGGCCCTAAAATTGAAGACGCGCGCTCTACTACAATCACCCTTTGCTTTAATCCTTTCTTGTCTAGATAAAGCCTTAAATTAGTCGCCACCTCTATCCCTGTATAACCTCCTCCGGCTATAAGATAAAAATCATAATTCTCCTTAACTAAAGCTCTACGAATAGCTATTGCATCATTAGCATCGTCCAACTTAAAAACATTTCTTCTGATCTCTTCCCTGCCGTAGAAATTAGTCTCTGAACCGCTGGCAATTATCAAAAAATCATAGTTTAAACTTAAAGCTGAAGTAGCAACAACTTTTTTATCTAAATCGATTGCTACTACCTTATCTCTTACGAAATCAAAATTGCCCTTAATATTCAAACGAGTTAAATCGCAAATTAAATTCTCCGTCCTCACTCCCCTCCCTAAACAATCAGGGAGCAAGGGTAAGAAAGAAGACTCGTTTTTATCATTTACCAGAGTTATCTCTAAATCCAGCTTCTTCCTATAGCCATAAATTATGGAAAGAACTGCTCTCCCCGCAAATCCTCCTCCTACAATGATTACCTTTTTCATAAGATTAATCCCGCTATCAAGGCTAGGCTTACTAACATTTGCATATTTATAGTTAATTTGGATGATTGCATTAATTTATTCTTACTAGCATAATCCTTCTTTATGATTTGGCCTACTTTTACAGCTGGGATAATCAGTAAAAAGGAGGCCGCTGAAATCAAATTCAGATAATCTAAAAATAAAACCACCAAAATAGAAGAAAAACCTAGAAACATCAAAAAGTAATACAAGAGATACGCTCTTTCTGCTTTACACAATTTTACCCAATTGTTCTTACTGAATTTACTGTCTTCGCGAGAATCCGGCACCTCATTAGCTAAAAGAATAGCAGCGGTAAAGAGTCCCAAAGGCAATGACATTAAGAAACTTTTAATATCGGGAAATATCCCGGTCTGGATAAAATACCCTCCCATTACCAAAACCGGGCCAAAAAGTAAGAAGATAAAAAACTCCCCAAGAAAATGGTAAGAAAATTGAAAAGGCTTAGCCGTATATTGCCAACTCAAGAATATAATTAAAACAAAGATTAAAAGCACAAATATGCTTTTTAATATTAATGCTAACAAAATCGCACTTATTATAGCGAAGCTTGCGAAAAGTAAAGCTGCTCTCAAGTAGAACGCTTCGGAGAATCTACCTGACTGTATAAGCTTAGAACCCCCAAAGAAAATATAAAAATCCTTGTCCTGCCAATCTACCCCGCTTCTTGAATCAGCATAATCATTAATTAAATTAGCACTGATATGGGTTGAGCAAACACAGATAAAACCAAAGATAAAAGCAAGAAAATTAAAACTATCCCTTTCAATTAAGGAACCGAACAAAAAAGGCAAAACGCTTGCGCAAATAAACGGTAATCTTGCGGCGCGAATGATGTTTTTAAGCATATTTTATTTGATTTAGGAAACAGTATATGATAACATGATTCAATGTTTTTGAAAATAAGAAATAGGATTAACTGGGAATTAAAAAGCTTCCTAAGCTCCATCGATAAAAACTATTCGCTGAACAGTCTTTCTCCTCTCCTTTTCAAGAATATCAAGGAATTCATTTCAAGGGATGGCAAAAGAGTACGCCCAATACTTTTTTGTATCGGCTATCTTGGCTTTGCGAAAAAACCAACGCAAGGTTTATACCGCAGTGCTCTATCTATAGAACTCTTACATGATTTCATGCTTGTTCACGACGATATAATCGACAAATCTGAGAAGCGTCGGGGGAAACCCTCGATGCATGCCCTTCTAAATAAACACCTTAAAAATAAGAAGAATATAAAATTTAGCGGACAAGACCTCTCCATTGTTGTCGGAGACATTATGTATGCTATGGCCTTGGATGCTTTTTTAGCAATTAAAGCAAAACCTGCCTATAAAGAACTAGCTTTAAAGAAACTCCTAGCTGCGGCTTTTTATACCGGTAGCGGAGAATTTATAGAACTACTACTAGGTGCAAAGCCTATAGAAAAAACAACCAGAAATGATATCTATAAAGTATACGACTATAAAACAGCTAATTATACTTTCGCTTCCCCACTGACTATGGGCGCGATTCTAGCGGGAGCAAATAATAATGAGGTCGAAAAACTCTTAAAATACGGGATGAGTTTAGGCCGGGCATTCCAAATAAAAGATGATATTATTGGAACTTTCGAGGAGACAGTAAAAATAGGCAAATCTAATCTTACCGATATAGCCGAAGCAAAAAAAACAATCTTAATCTGGTATGCCTATAAACACTCTCATAAATCTGGAAAGTTAGCTATAAAAAAAGTATTTTCGGGTAAAGTAACCGGTAAAAAAGAGCTACTCAAGATACGACGTTTAATTTCTGAATCAGGCGGGCTTGAATACGCTAAGAATGAAATTACAAATTTGTTTAAAGAATCAGGAAATATTTTAAAATCTTCAAAAATAAATGATCAATACAAAATCGCTTTAACTGAATTCTCTCGCAAAATACTTAAAGTATAACTTACTCCGCTCCTCCGACACAAATAAACTTGCACTTACCGCTTATATTATCAACAACGAATTCATCCTTAGGGTCAGCCTCTAAAGCTTTCTTAATATACACATCGTATTGCTTGATATTGCCTTTAATTTTATAAAGCTGGGCAAGCCGTAAATAGGCCCCGGCAAGCTTAGGGTCTACGGAAATTGCCTTTTTGAGATACTTCTCGGCCTTAACCTTGTCACCGCCAACAATGCGCGGTGCAAGTAAATAGAAACTCCCTAAACCAAATAACACTGCTGGTGAATTTGGTTGCAATAATTCCGCCTTATCAAGATTAGGCTTAACTGCTAAACCATTTATAGCTTTAGATATCGGGCCGCCGTAATGAGCAATCATACCGCTTGCGCCGGCATACATAGTATATGCGCGGGTGTAATTGCTAAGATCGACATTATCTCTACCCTGCTGCATTACTTTCAATGCCAACTTCACTGCTCCCTGGAAATCCATGTTGATATATCTTATGTAGGCGAGGCTTATATAGGCAGGATAAAACTTAGGTTCGGAATTTAAAACTTCATTCAACATTCTTTCTGAAACATCTAACTTATGCTCCCTCCTCAAAGACTCAGCTAACCCCCACTTCGCTTCGATAGTATTAGGATTAACTTCCAATATCTTCTTAAAGATATCCTCGGCTCTATAATCTTCATGAAGATTAAGATAAACCAAACCCAAAATATACAAACTTTCAATCGAATCCGGTTTTAGCTGTACAGCTGCCTTTGCCATATCAAGATTCTGAGTATCCGCTTTTTCATGCAGCGGCTTCCAATCAAGGGCAAAACAATTATTAGTAATAAAAAAAATAAGCGTGAGCAGTAAGCTAACCTTTTTCATTTATTTCTCCTCAAAACACTCCCGAGATATTAAAGAAGCGCTTTAAACTCTTATAGAATTCTAACAGTGGCCAAAAAACTTATTATTAATGTAGTAACCCCTGAGAACATTAACACAAGTGCATATTTAGACATAAAAGTATTTTAATACTAAATATGAGCACTTTCAACAAAAACAAGAAGATACCCCTGCCTGCCGGTAGGCAGGGGTATCCCCAAAATTGGTTGATTTAAGGAAGCTTTACTGTAAAATATGAGTATGCGCACTAATACTATATCTTTAGGTTTTAAGGAGGCAGAAAAGATTACAAAGCATTTTGCCAAAACTTTTTATCTAGCATCTCTTTTGCTCCCTCCTGATAAGAAACGCGCCCTACACTCTGTATACGCCATATGCAGAATATGTGACGAATCCGTTGATAACCAAAAGACAGCACCGTCTCTTTATTATTTAGATGAAATAAAAACAGATATCGAATCCGCTTACTCTGAATCAAGCCTAAAAAAGCCTTTACTACTGGCTTTCCGTAAAACTATAGATGACTATAAAATACCCAAAGAATATTTTTATGAACTCTTAGATGGAATGCGCATGGATCTAACCAAAACTAAATACAGAGATTTCACAGAACTCTACCCATATTGCTACAAAGTCGCAGGCGTTATTGGCTTAATTATGTTAAAGATATTTAGTTGCGAAGATAAACGGGCGGAGAAATCCGCTATAGAGTTAGGGATAGGGATGCAGCTAACTAATATTCTAAGAGACATAAAAGAGGACTTCAAACGCGGTAGAATATATATACCGGAAAGCGACATGAAGAAATTTAACATCTTTGAACAGACAATAGCTAAAGAACAAGTTAATGAGAATTTTAAAGCAATGGTGCAGGATTGGATTAAGAAAACAAGAGAATACTATCAGAATACAGAAATTGGTATAAGATTAATCCCATCTAAACGCTGCCGTATTGTAGCTACTTCTATGAAAGAGATGTATTCCAGAATATTGCAAGAAATAGAGAAAAATAATTATGACGTTTTCTCTAGGCGTGCCTGCGTAAGCAAGATTAATAAAATCGGCATAATAATAAGAATAATACTTATGGAAAGTTAAATATGCATATAAATCTAGCTAAATCAGCGGGTTTTTGTTTCGGTGTAAAAAGGGCGCTAAATATTGCCTTTCAAGCTGCGGCAACCGGCGAAAAAGTCTCCATGCTCGGAGACATAGTGCACAATGAAGAGGTGGTCAAAGAGGTAAAAAAATCCGGGATACGTAAAATAAAATCCTTAAAACCAACAAAAAATGAATTTCTCTTGATCCGTGCGCATGGCGCAGATTTAAATACATTTAATAAGGCAATTCAATTTGGTTATAAAATTATAGATGCAACCTGCCCGATGGTCAGAGAAATCCATAAGATTGCAGAGAACATGGAGAAAAAAGGCTTTAAAATTATAGTAATCGGAGATAAACGACATGACGAAGTATACGGGATAATCGGTAAACTAAAAAAAAAAGCACTAGTTATAGAAGAACTTGGGGATATTAACTTAAGGATAATCGGCAAGATTATAAAAGCCTGCGTTGTGGTACAGTCAACTCAGAACCAAGAAAAAGTCTTAAAAATAGTATCTGGGCTTAAAAAACATATAAAACAGTTAGAGTTCTTTAACACTATATGCCTGCCTACTCGCACTAAACAAAATGAAATAAGGAATATGCCACTTGTAAACAATGTGATGATAATAATTGGATCTAAGAAAAGCGCGAACACCAAAAGGCTATATGAAATATCTTATTCTTTAAACAAAAGAAGCTACTGGATTAATTCAAAACAAGAGATAAAGCCCGGTTGGTTTAAAAATACTCACAGCGTAGGGATAACTGCCGGCGCCTCCACTCCAGAGAAGACGATTTCCGTTATCATAGAACATATCCGTAAAATTGTCGCCAAATAATCCTAATTAAATATCGGTAGCCAGGCGCGCTGCAGTAGCAAGTCCGCCTACTCCTGCACCAACTACTCCGACTCTTTTCTTCAAAATCAATATCCCCTGATCTTTTTTTCTGCCTCTCGCCAGTCATCCACCGAACTATTAGCAGGCTTACCCTTCTTCTCCCAGATTTTCTTTGCTAAATCTTTGATCCTAGCCTCCATTTGAAGCTTATTCTCTTCAACTAAGCGGTTATACATCCAAGCTACAACAAAACCAAGAATACTAGCATAAAGAAAACCCCAAATTGCTCCAATTATACTGCCAAAAACTGTAGGCCTGTAACCTAAATAAATCATAGTCATCATCTTACCCCAGGAGTTACCCCAGAAATACAACATATCCAACATCCCAAGTAAAAAAGTCAATCCCCCCCAAACAATTCCTAATGCAAACCCGAAAGCCTTTATATCTAGCTTAGTCATCTCTTCCTCCTTTTTTCTTAATTTTGTTTATGGTCAAGATTATACCGGGTGGAAATGTACAACCACATCGCAATTATCAATATGAGAACATAGGTCTTTTTCAAAGCTATTGGCCAATTCCCTAATCTCAAATACCGTAAGGTTGGCTTTTACATTAAAACAGATATCCAAGAATACCTTTTGGCCTGCTTTCCTTACGCGCACCCGGTAGACACCAAAAGATTTTGGTACGTACATATCAACTACTTTCTTCACTTTATCCAGAATATGCCCACCCGGAGCAGCATCTAACAGATCCAAAACACTATGCATTAAATTCCTAAGCGGAATTTTAATCAAAAATAATGCCAGGATGATTGCCATAACAGGGTCGACATAAGGCGAAATCTTTGAATAACCGAAATGATCTAAAAGTATCCCGCATAAGAATCCTATACAGATACCAAATGACATTAATATATCTGAATACCAATGAAGACTGGCTAATTCCAGCATATTAGATGCAGAACGTTTTACCACCATGCGTATCCTGAAGAAAATAAATAAACCCAAAAGGCCTGAAACAAAAGTAGCGATAACGGGGATAAGATAGCCCGTCACGCTCTCTGCATGAACAATATCCTGTATAGCAAACTTTATACTAATAATACACGTGGCTATAATCAGTCCGCCTTGAAGCGAGCCGGTTAATGGCTCAAATTTACTATAGCCAAAGTTATATAAAGCATCTGGCGGACGATTTATTCTTTTAAGTGAAAAATTTGTCAAAAGCGCTACGGCCAATATTACGAGACTTGCGGCAGCATCTAATATTAAGGTGATGGAATCTACTGCTATACCCACTACTGCAGAAATAAGAAACAGGACTACCGCACCCCAAATAGAGATCTTAGAAACCAAAATCTGTTCCTTCATTATCTCTTCTCTTAAATCTAAATCCTTATCTTTCATATTTCTATGGAAAATACTTTACCCGTAGGGTTAAATTCGGAGATTTCAACTCCGAAATTTAACCCTATTCTGGGATATAACCCTATCAGTAATTCCTACTAAGCAATAGCTTTATCAAGCTCCTCGATGCTAATTGCAGGAAAACTAGTAAAGGCTATACCGGTTAACTTGTTTAAAGCAATAGATGCCTTCATCACTTCTGCGACCGCCGGAAAATCAACTAACAACACAATATCATATTTACCCAGAAGCGCGTACATTGAATTTACCTTGCCACCTGCCCCTGTTATCACATCAAGTGCCTTTTTCGTCCTGTCAGCTGAGATACCTTTCATCGCCTCCTGCGAATACTTTCCGTACATAAAAAATGTAGCCATAAACACCTCCTTTTGTATTTTATTTTACCCCAAATAAAAACCCTCTGCAATATAAATTGTCATAGAGGGTTGCAAAATTTACTCCTAATACTATTTACGGTTACAAGAAGGAAGATACCTAGAGATTACCACTCTAAACAAAAGAATATATATTAATCTTACTAAGCGAGGGAAACTAATTAGATGGGCAGTAAATATCTTCTTTGCTATTCTTAACATAGTAAAGAAATCGTAATAACTTTTACTTATGCAATGCCTGATAATTTTAAGTCTTTCCAAAGAATAATCTTCAGAATATACCATATCATTATCGCTTATATGATACCCCTTAGACTTAGCAATAACTTCATTTAAGGGTGAATACTTTTCTGTTCTTAACATGCTCAAACTAATAGAATCTAGTTTAAGACTCTTAGCAAAAGGGGCAATCGCCAACATTTCTGATTCGCTCTCTCCTATGCAGCCAACGATAAAATAACCATGAATATAGAAATTTACCTTACGAATTTCTTTAAAAGCTTTTTTTGCTAAAGCAGCGTCAAAACCCTTTTCCATCACCTTTAATGTTTTATCCTGAGCTGACTCAATCCCTATTGATAATATCTTAAAACCAGCCGCAAACATCTTCCTTAAAACCTGCGGATACTTATAAATATCGAGCCTTAAGGCAACCGCAAAAGTCTTTTTTATCCCTTCAGCAATGATTAAATCGCAAATCTCCTCAACCCTTTTCATATCTACCGCAAAATTATCATCTACAACAAAGACAAATTCAGCATCAATGGTCTTTAATTCTTCCACAACAGAGTGGGCTGATCTTGCGCTCCAGCTCCTCTTTTGACCTAAAGGATTATTAGTAAAACTACAAAATTTACAATTATACGGACAGCCCCTGGAAGTAGAAATAAAATCTATACCAAGACCTAGATCTATATTTTTATATAAAAGCCTGTAGTTAACTCGCCTCAACTTTCTATCAGGGTAAATTTTATCGTCTAATGAGACAAGATCGCGGGACTTGTTATGGATAATAATACTATCTTTACGGTAAGAAATACCCGGGATCTCCTTCAAGGACAACCCTAAGGCTATATCCCGAATGCTCTCCTCGCCATCTCCTCTAACAATAATATCTATACTAGGGATAGCGGCAAATAACTCTTCTACATAAGTTGTAGCATACCTTCCTCCTACAATAACCTTAATATTAGAAGGAATCCGCGCAATAATATTTATGGCGGCATCCCTTTGATAATCCCAACATACGGATAGGCAAACCAAATCCACTTGGTTATTTTCAATAAATTTATCCAGATCCGGCTCAAACCTCATATCTATAAGCGTAACTTTCTCAGCTAAACATTCCAGGGCAGCGGCAATATATTCTATTCCAATAGGAGGGCAATATTTTTTCTCTGGCGCACCCTTTTGATGAGGGTAAACACACAATACGTTTCTATATAAGCTTCTTTCTGCGGCTAACACTTAGGCCTCCAATAATTCTACTAAAAACAATTCGAACTTGCAAAAACAGGCTAGTTTTGAAAAGAGTACTGGAATGATTAACTGATAAGATAAGCGGATATATTTAAACTAACTCTTACTATAATATTACCAAATACTACCCAAATTACAAGAAGAAACAAAAGAATTGTCTAAGAAAACGAAAGAGTTATTCTTGAAAACAACTCTTTCCTTAAGATTGGCTCCCTGTATGCGTATTAGAAATAACTTTATCCCTTATTCCCCTATTTTTTACCATAACGATACACATTAATAAATCAAGAATAATGCGAAATTAGAGATAAATTTATGAGTAAGATTACTCTCGAGATTAATGATTTCTGCGAGACGCGTAGGTAAAAGGTAAGAAGTACTTCCGCCAAGAACTTTCGGAGGAGATAAACTGGTTTTCCCCGGAGAAATAATCAACAATTGCTTCTCTCATGCGGGCAATTTCTTTTAGGTGGGTATAATTCCTGTTATTATCTAATGTCAGATCAATTAACTCTAGGGCCCGTTCAAATGCCTTTTGAGCATAATCAGCATTTTTCTTTATTTGCCAGTTAAGCGCTCGCTCTACCTCACTGCCGATATTTGCCATTTGTTCCACAAAAGACAACTTATTCCAGCTTCCCGCTGCAAGATCTTTATGTTGATAGCTCACCGCTTAATCCTCTTAGCAACTATTTCAATTATCTTCTTACGCATTTCTTCATTCTCTATGCCGCGGCTTCTATTTCCCTGAGATGGACGCATATTAATCATAGAATCAAATTCAACAAAATCGTCACCCTGAATTTCAGGATAAAGATTAATACCCCAGAGGCTTTTTTGTTTTGAGCCATCTTCCAAAAGTAATGCTTCCAGGTCAGAATGAAGCTCAGCATCAACTGCAATCAACTCTCTCTCAACATCAACAACAGCCTTTACTAAATTACCAAAGGTAGCTTGAGCCATTGTTTTAATTTCGTTAAGCGTTGCGCTTTGCGTTATGATTTCCATAAAGTGGATTATACCTCAAACAAAAACCCCCTGCAAGTACTTTACCTGCCTAACAGCAAGCAAGCTTACAGAGGGAAAACTCGAATCTTACGATTTGCGTAAGGTTCGAGTCCAATTTGGCTCCCCTAATGGGTATTAGAAATAATAGTATCTCTTAAATAGCAGGCTTTAGAGATAAGCCTATAGGCTAAGGTTTGTCCGTTTTGTCCGGTTTTATCAGAGATAAAATGGCGTAATCCGTTAGAATAGAGGTAGATAACGCATGTCCGCCTGGGGTGGGCATTGGGAATTTATCTTTCAAAAGCGCCTTTATTCTTTTGCACCGATCGCCCTCATGGCATATTTGTCCTGGAATATTTATTTTGTGATCCGATTTGCGCCACCACGTTGTCCGAAAAATAGCTTAGAATATATTGAACTAATATCTTTTCCCCTTGGTCATTTATATGCACCTCATCTACGAAACAGTCGTTATGTGTATCATCAAATGCTCGATTTCCATTGATGTAAATGGTATTTCCTGCGAACGGGTATTTAGCAAGCGTTGAATCAATTTTACTATACATATCAACAAAGAACTGTTTACGATATAGATAATTTTTAACATTTCTTAAAAACTTTTCCGTGGATGAAATATTTTTCTTTAAATGTACGTACGGCTGGAGTACCGCAATATATGGGATATTGAGCCCCTTTGCGATAACTGAAATCGAATATAAACCTTCGACATAATTATTTATACATTTCTCTGCTAATCCATTATCCTTCTGAGCTTGGATCTCTATTTGACGTTCTTTTATCTTCACCAAACAATTTACGAACTGCGAATTCCTCAGAATTCCAAAGAGTAGATTTGCAAAAGGATGATTAACTGCTAATTCCATAAATTTGTTATGATATGGAAGACCAGTGCTTAAGGTCTTCGTCATGGTAACTATATCATTACAACCATCAATACTAATCAATAAATCCGGGTCTAATTTTATTCCATAAAGCAAGAAAGCGATCCTTTCTTGATTGACAATGTATCCGCTTCTGGCTAAATTAATAACCTCTATTTCCCTATTGACCATTGGCCGTAACGAATCAACGAATAAATTGTTCGGTATCTGAGCCGCGGTCGAACCACCCAAAATAATAACTCGGAATTTATTCTTTTTTGGTGGATAAGCTTTATCTAATGGGTTCATTCGAATATCATTATGGAATAAATAAGGTTCATATTGAAATCTCCAGCTCATACCTCTTTCTGATTTTCCATACTTAAAATAGACAAATACACGGGACGACGTCTCGCCTAAAGCAAACAATAAAATAAGCACAAATACGGAGAACATCACATTTACCCAAAACGCTCTCTTCATTTCATTTTTTCCTTATCAAATGGTGATCTAACCATCAACCGATAATTACCAAAAAAGTCTTTTTTTATTTCGTTACACTCTTATTCACAAGGAAATTGTCTTAGGTTTGAATATTTGATCCATTACCCTGCCTGTGCAAATATTGACTAAAATTATACTCCTGAATATCTACTGGTTCAAGAAATATCCTCTACCAGTTAAGCAAGGATTGTTTCGCGCTTTTGTTCTAAAGCATATCCTTTAGGTTGTTGAATTGGGTTTAAATTTATGTGTTTTATAAGCCCAAATATCGAAAGGTTAAGGCTGCGTTCATTCTTAAAGTAACCCTGTATCTTAATACGCCTTCTGATCTCTTCAAGGAAGCGTTCCAGATGGTTAGTGGTAGATATCGCGCTGCGCACCTCCTTGGGAAAATCATAGAAGTTAAGTGTAT
>JAPLLW010000005.1 GCA_026387355.1 Candidatus Omnitrophota bacterium | reverse complement strand
ACGGAAATCGAAAAGGAACCCAGTCTTCGCAAAAACCTGATTCTTGCCTACCAGTTGCAGAAGCTTTTTGAAGATGGCAAGACTAGCACAAAACAAGCTGCCGAATGGCTTAATATGCATGAAGTAAGAGTAAATCAAGCTTTAAACTTGTTGCTCCTCTCTCCAAAGATCCAGGAAGAGATAATTTGCCTGGAGAGACAAAAACTTTCTTCAATCCCCGAATACAAACTACGCCCCATCATCAACGAAGCTGGCTGGGAAAAACAAAACCATATGTGGCAAAACCTACTTCAGAACCAAGTATAGCTTATCTCTCTCGCCTCTAACCCAAATCTCCCAAATTCCTAGTTAATGCCCAAATTACTACTCAGATAATGGCGAATATCGACGATAATAGCATTAACTAGAAACCATAAACTAATCGCCAATTCCGAGATAAAGAGATAGTTTTACGAGATTTACTTGGCTTATTTCTACGAACCTACGACGGAATTAGATATTGAGATCACTAACAGCAGAATGACAGAAAAATTAATGCTCTAACTCTTTGACACGACAAAGCATAGAAAAAGCCCTGGTTATTAAAACTAACCAGGGCTTAAGTTATCTCTCATTCCAGATTTCGAGAGATTTATATGGTTGCGGGGGCCCGATTTGAACGGACGACCTCAAGGTTATGAGCCTTGCGAGCTACCGGACTGCTCCACCCCGCGAATCTATCTTTTTTTCTTCTCTGGAACGATCTTTATAGGGATCTCGCCTTTTCTTACAATCCCCATCTTATCCCGCGCAACCCTCTCCTGGTAAACCGGGTCGCTATCCATCTTCTTCATCTCTTGCTGAATAAGAGCGTTCTCTATATTTAAACGCCTGATTTTATTTTCCAGGTCGTTATTCCTATCCCGGAGTTCCTGCATCTTGCTAAAACCCGGTAAAAATAAAATCAGAAAAAAAACCGCTAATCCAAAAACCCAAAATGCCTTTTTTATTGTAGCGAGCATTTATTTCTTCCAAAGTGTCCCGAAATAAACAGCCTTAGAGCCTAGCTCTTCTTCAATCCTTAAAAGTTCGTTGTATTTACAGATTCTATCCGTGCGTGAAAGCGAACCGGTCTTAATCTGGCCACAACCTGATGCTACGGCAAGATGGGCGATAGTTGTATCTTCTGTTTCGCCACTTCTATGAGAAATAATTGCCTTATATTTATTCTTCTTGGCAATATTTATTGCTTCGATGGTCTCGGAGAGCGTACCGATCTGATTAACTTTAATCAGTATAGCATTGCCGATCTTTTCTGCAATCCCTTTTTTGAATATTTTAGGGTTAGTCACAAATATATCGTCTCCGACTAACTGCAATCTTGAGCCTAGCTTCTTAGTCATCTCCTGCCAACCAGACCAATCGTGCTCGGATAGTCCGTCTTCTATAGAAAGAATCGGATATTTATTCAACCAGCTTTCGTAAATTGCGATTAAATCCGCGGAGCTCTTCTGTGAGTTTTCAAAAGTATAGCTTCCGTCTTTATAGAAAGAACTTGAGGCGCAATCTAATGCCAGGCTTATATCTTTACCCGGCTTGTATCCAGATTTCTCAATTGCCTGAATAATTAAATCTAAGGCCTCATGGTTAGAGGTAAGATTAGGAGCAAATCCACCTTCATCGCCGACAGATGTAGAAAGTTTTTTAGATTTAAGCAGCGACTTTAGGTTATGAAAAACTTCCGTGGCCATACGCAAGGCTTCGTGGAAGCTCGGAGCGCCAACCGGCATAATCATAAACTCCTGAATATCTAAGTTGTTATCCGCATGCAACCCCCCGTTTAAGATATTCATTTGTGGAACAGGCAGGATCTTAGCCTTTTCCCCACCCAGGAATCTATACAATGGCTGCTTTTTAGATAAAGCTGCTGCCTTAGCAACCGCCATGGAAACACCTAAAATGGCATTTGCTCCAAGCTTAGCCTTATTCTCTGTGCCATCTACCTTAATTAATAAAGCGTCAATTTTATTATAATCAGGGGCTAAGCCCTTTATCTTTGAGACAATTATGGTATTTATATTATTAACGGCTTTTAGTACACCTTTGCCTAAGTATCTCCTTTTGTCGCCATCCCTTAATTCCAGAGCTTCTTTCTCTCCGGTAGAAGCACCGGAAGGTACTGCTGCACGTCCCAATATACCATTGTCAAGTATTACATCAACTTCGACTGTAGGATTTCCGCGGGAATCTAAAATCTCACGGCCTATAACCTTCTTAATCTTTGCCATTTTTCTCTCTCCTCTTATTTAAAAATGATTATATTTGCAGCGGAGTAATCATTATACATAGCAAGCCAAGGCAGTCAAGCAAAATGATTGGCGATAAAATAAAAGGGTCAAAATTGTTTTCTTTATTTAACATAAGCCTAAAAAAACAATTCTGACCCCTTTTATTTCTCTAAGCCCAAAAAGATTGACATACATCAGAAATTATGATAACTTAGCTTTCGAGGTGAAAAATGAATTACAGGAAAATTAAAGTATTCTTAAAATTACATTGGATCGGGGTCACTTCAATAGCTTTACTAATTATCATTGGGATCTCCTTCATGTTCTTCTTAGGCAGCGCCATCACTGCCTGGTCCACTTCAGACTCTTATGCAAAAAAAGCCATGCTTGCCCAATACGGCTTATTCTTTTATATTTTTCTCGTCCTACAAATTATCAGCCTCCCCCTAAGCATAGTAGCAATGTTATGGACTATGAAAGGCGGATATACAAGTTTCAAAAAACTAGGTAAAAAAGCCGTCAAAGGAGAAGATATCCGCATAGGCTGGAATGATGTTATTGGTATGGATGAAGCTAAACAAGAAGCTAAAGAAATAGTGCGCTTAGTTACTGAACGCGCCCACTTACAGCGCATTGGAGGGAAAATCTTAAAAGGCATTTTAATGATGGGCCCTCCGGGCTGTGGCAAGACTTATCTTGCTAAAGCTATTGCTACCGAATCAAATCTTCCTTTCATCTCCTTGTCCGGTTCTGAGTTTGTTGAGATATTCGCAGGAATTGGTGCCAGCCGCGTACGTAAACTCTTTAAACAAGCACAAAATTTAGCTTATGTCGAAGGCGGTTGTATTATATTTATTGACGAACTTGATGCCGTAGGTTCAAAACGCGGAACCGATTTCGGCGGGGGAGCAGTAAATGAAACCAACTCCACCCTGAATCAGCTTTTAGTTGAGATGGATGGACTTAAAGAAGAGGATCATAATATATTAATAATCGGCGCAACTAATGCCGAAGAAAATGTATTAGATCAGGCGCTACTGCGCCCCGGAAGGTTTGACCGTAAAATTTACGTTCAACTTCCCAGCTTAGAGGAACGTGTAAAACTAGTCCAGTATTATTTAAAAAACGTAAAATATGACTCTTCGGTTGATATAAAGAGGCTTGCTCGACTTACTGTAGGTAATAGCCCTGCTGATATTGCTCATCTGGTCCGAGAGGCAACCTTAATCGCCGTAAGGAATAAAAATGAGCTTATCTCTTCGAAAGAGATTTCCGAAGCTTATGACCGAGTAGAATTGGGAGTAAAGCATAAGATCGTATTCAATGAAAAAGAGCGTAAAATGATCGCCTTCCATGAAGCAGGACATGTAGTTATCACTTATCTTTTAGTACCCACAAAAGATGTTTTTAAGGCCTCGATTATTCCCCGTAAAAACTTTGGCGGGTCAACCTGGATGATCAAGAAAGAGGAGTCTTTTATACCAGACAAAGAAGACCTTTTAGGAGAAATAAAAATACTGCTATCGGGTTACTGTGCAGAAAAGATAAAATTCGGCCTAACCTCAACAGGCGTAGGTGATGATCTTAGCCGGGCAAATGAATTAGCAGAAAAGATGGTTTCCTTATGGGGCATGGGAACTTCTGGAGCAACCTCGGTAACAAACAGCTCTTTTGCCTATACTTCCAGACAGGTTGCTGAAGGAGACAAAGACGATATAATCACTAACTGCCTTAATGAAGTCCATGAATTATTGCGTAAAGAGATACCTATATTAGATAAAATCGCCGGAGAACTTCTTGAGAAAGATGAACTTGATTATGACACTATTGAAGCTATATTCAAGAGTGCCGGCAAATCCCGAATGATAGAGAAAAAGGAAAGAATAGCTGCCAAAAAGCTTTCCTGGGATGATGTAATCGGTATGGATGAAGCAAAACAAGAAGCAAGTGAAGTTGTCAAGTTAATCAAAGATCGAGCTCAACTGCAACAAGTAGGTGGAAGAATAATTCGAGGACTTCTAATGTTTGGGCCTCCTGGATGCGGAAAAACATATCTTGCCTCTGCCATGGCATCTGAGGCAGAGCTACCTTTCTTAAGTAAATCAGGTTCAGAGTTTGTAGAAATGTACGTAGGTGTGGGAGCAAGTCGCATAAGACACCTCTTTCGAGAAGCCCGCGAATTAGCCCTTGCTAAAGGTGGCTGCATAATCTTTATTGATGAAATTGATGCTCTAGGAGGAAAACGCGGGAATAGAGCCGATAGCGCTGAAAGAGAATATAACCAAACAACGAACCAGCTTCTTGCAGAAATGGACGGCCTTAAAGAAAAGGACGAGCAATACAACATCATAGTTATCGGTGCAACCAACATGGGTGAAGACTTCATGGATGCAGCACTTTTAAGACCAGGCAGATTTGACAGAAAACTTTATGTAGACTTACCAGGGATGGAAGACCGGCAAAAACTATTTGATTACTACTTCACAAAAGTAAAGTACAACCCGGATGAAATAAATAGTTTACGTCTTGCAAGAGTAACTGCCGGATGGAGCCCTGCAGATATTGCCAACTTAACCCGTGAAGCAGCTTTTATCACAATTAGAAATAAAAAAGATTTAATAGGATTAAAAGAACTCGATGAGGCACGAGAAAGAATTGAATTAGGGCTAAAACGCAAAATAAAACAAACCGATAAGGAGAAAAAGGCTATTGCTTATCATGAATCAGGACATGCGATAATGACTCACTGCGTTTCTCCGGATAGAGAGACTTTCAAGTTATCGATAATCCCGCGTAAAGAAACCGGAGGCGTATCCTGGTCTCCTGAAAAAGACGAAGGATTGCTAAGAGACAAAATACAGCTTTTAAGCCGAATCATGGTTTCACTGGGTGGATTTGTCGCAGAAAAAATAAAGTGCCGGGCTACCTCAACCGGTCCTGATGCTGATTTTGCTAATGCTTTAACAGTTGCCCATAATATGGTCTGGCGCTGGGGCATGGGAAAAACAGGATTAATCGGAAACTTCGGGTCATTACAAAAAGATAGCATGTCAGAAGAAACTAAAGCTAAACTAGATAGTGACGTACAACAAATCCTGCAAGAATGCCTGAAGGAAACTGAAGCAAAATTGTTAGAAGAAGATAAACTGCTAGAGGCGCTTAGTCAGAAGCTTCTAGAAAAAGAAGAGCTTAATTACGATGAAATGGAAGCTATATTTAAAGAATTTGGCAAAACCCTCCCTCCTATTATTTAGCCTGTTATCACTTATTCTACTATCCGGCTGTTCCTGCCCTACAGAATCGACTTATAAAGAAAAAGAAATTCCGGATATCATAAAGAAAATATGCAGAGAGGAATATAACCTCAGCGTAACTACGCAGCGCGTAAAAAACACCCTCTGGATCTACGCACCCCTCGATAAATTAATTCACAAAGAATTCGACGGTATAAACCAAGACAAGATTTTTGATGAAGGTATGCTGGATAAGGCGATGCACATCAATATTACTATCGGCAGAGTTCTCATGAGCTCTGACAATACCCCTGAATTCTTTGTTTTAATATTTTCAGATATAAAGGTAGGTATTGACTATATACTAATCGGCAATATCCTGGATATGAAAAAAGCATACTCAGGATTCTTACCTGAGGATGAAATCCGTCGCAGATATGTAATTAGATTTAAATCTGCACCTGAGGCAATAGGGGACACAACCGGCTTTCATTTTATTCCTTATAATATCACCATACAAGAATTCCTTTCTGACCAGATCGCTCAAAGAATAGGTGCTCAGTTCCAAGACGAAGAGATGAAGAAATATTTTAAGGTGGAGAAATCAGATGGCAAGTTTGTTGACGGAGTCTTCTACTTCGGATACTCTATAACCGAAACTTCCAAACCTAAGAAAAAGACTAATGTCAGAAGAGAGATACTAAAAACAATTGCCTATTGCCTTAAATCCTACGACTTCCAGAATTTTACAGGAGTAACCCTTACCGACCTAGAAAAACAGGAAAGAACCGATTATAACAAGGCGGAAGTAATTCAGTGGGCTAACCAGCTTTAATCCTTACGCTCCTACCTACTAATTTAAGCTTCCTTTGAACAATCAATTTAATTGCTTGCGGATAAAGTTTATGTTCTATTTTATGTATTTTCTTCTCGAGCGAATCCAGTGTATCTTTTTCCTTAATCTCAATTACGCTCTGTAGAATTATTGGACCGTGGTCCATCTCCTCATCCACAAAATGTACGGTAACGCCGGCAACCTTAGCTCCGTAGAAAAAAGCATCTTTTATCGCGTGCCCCCCCTTAAAAGAAGGTAATAATGAAGGGTGTATATTTATAATGCGATTCCTGTATGCCCTTACAAAATCAATACTAAGCATACGCATAAATCCTGCCATAGCAATTAAGTTTATTTTATTTTCCTTTAAGTGTTGTATTATTCTTGTCTCAAAATCTTTTTTTGAAACAAAATCTTGCCTTTTTACCAGAGCCACTTTAATCCCAAGCCTCTTTGCCTTATCTAAAACCGGGGCCCCGGGATTATCGCAAACAAGAAGTGCCAAGCTTATTTTAATCTTTCCGCTTTTAACTGCCTTAGCTATCGCTAAGAAATTACTCCCTCTACCTGAAGCAAACACAGCTAAATTCATCGCCTTCTCCTTATTTTATATAACCCTTGATCTCTTCAGACTTTTTCTTTACGGAATCTATCAGTGCCTGGCTAGATATGGTCGCTCCAGTAATAGCTTGAACTCCTGATAGATCTTTTTTATTCTTGAATTGATCAGTAAATTCGGTTTCCGAGATGCGCGAGCCTAAATTGGGTGTTTCATCCTCAAATAACACTTTAATCTCAGTAACTGTGCCATCTTTTAACATACCTGCCAGGGTAACAATATTACCGGAATGACCATCGCCAGTAGCCATAAAAACTGCGCCTAAAATATTCCCAGTTGAATCTTTAGCTTTATAATAAATTAGCTCTTCGTTATTTTTTACCGGCTCAAAACTAGTTGCTTCAGGAAAGACTCCTTTTAAATCCGAATCTTTAACTGTTTGGGCCTCGGCAGGAAATAAATTAGCCAATAGCAAAATAATAAGTACGCATATAATTATACTGAATTTTAACATATCCGTAACAATCGGGTTAGTCTAAGCCCTGGACCTTACGATGAAACATAAGATTAAGCAAACCCAAGAAACTAAATATACAACCTACAATAACAAGAATGAGCAAATGTGAAAATCTTTCGGCAAGTATACTACTAATAAACATAAATAAAAGAAAACCTAGATGCATAACCATCTCCATAGAGCTAAAGATCTTCCCCATCATTTCATTATCGCTTGCCTTATGTATAATAGTATTTGAAGCAATCATTATCGGAGAGATAACTACTCCTAAAATAAACGCAAGAATAGCGGCAACCGAAAGATACGGGTATCTGTGTATAGTTAAAGCAAAAGTAATAAGCATGAGCCCGCTTAGCATTAAAGAAGTAAATATCGCTTTGTAATGCGAAATGCGTTGGCCAAAACGACCGTAGATTAAGGAGCCGGCGAATAAACCTACACCTAAAAACATAATTAGTAACCCTAGATCCTTGGTTGCAGAATGCAGCGTCTTCTGCACAAAAACTATTGTGACCACATAGACTGAACCAAGCGCCGACCATAAAATAAACATTATGGTCGCGGTAAATCTTATATATTTATTCTTGATAAAATATAATACCCCCTCTTTAATCTCCTGAAAGACTGATTTCCTGATTATCCCGACAATCTCCTGACCTACTTTTTTAAAATCAATTTGCGTTTGTTTAAATTTATTAACAATAAGAAATATTAATGTTCCCGAAAGAAAGAAACTAAACGCATCTAAATAAAAACCGCTCTTTGCCCCCAGCTTCTCGACAATTATCCCGCTTACGCCAAAACCCAACACCGCAGCAATCATGCCGGTAGTATTAACCAGAGAATTTGCTAATAATAGATCCTTCTTGTCTACTAAATCAGGGACAATTGACAATTTTGCCGGTACAAAGAACCTACCGATAGAAAAGGAAACGAATATAATAATATATATGGGAACTAAGCTTTTAGAGTAAAAAAGGAAAAATGGTATGGTAAAGATAAGCACTGCTCTTAGAAAATCACATAGATACATTAAGCGGCGCCTATCCCATCTATCTACATAAACACCTGCAATCGGACCAATTAAGAAAACCGGGATTATGGTAAACGAAAGGATTTTAGCAATCTCCATAGTAGAGCCCGGGGCCCTTAGGTAGACAAAACCGATTAAGGCCATCTGGGAAAGACGATCGCCTAACTGAGAGATAATTTGACCCAGCCAGAGTAAGGTGAAATTGCGGTTTTTTAATACTTCGCGGAATCTAGACATTTTATTTAAAAGCTGGCGAGAGGAATCGAACCCCCGGCCCGCGCTTTACGAAAGCGCTGCTCTGCCAACTGAGCTACGCCAGCAAATGATTGAGCCTAATTATAACAACTTTTAGGCAAATAGTCCAAGAAAATGTAGGCAAACAAAAAGGGCTGAAACGTTTTAAGTCCAGCCCTTGTAGCAAACACTTGAAACCAATTTATATTCAACGAACTGAATTAAGCTAATGCTGCCTTAACCTGCTCAAATTATTGAACAGCTGTGGGTTTTTGTTGCATCATCTTCGTAATCGCGCCTTGAGCATCAGCAATGATTTTACCTGCATCAAAAGACTTAGAATTTAACATCGTCTTAACATAATTCCCTAAATCTAAGGCTGTTTTATAATTACCTGAGGCTAAATACTCTTTTGCCTTGGCAATAATGAAGTTCTCCTGTTTAGCCGGAGCGCCAAGCTTCTTAGCCTGATCAACGACACTTTGAGCCTGTGGGCTCAACTGTTGCACTGATGCCTGCCCAACAACTGATTGCGCCGTAGACTTCAGAGTCGAACCCCATGAAGACCCTTCTGCTAAAGCATTAGATGTTGCGCTTAATACAGCTATGCCAACTATGATAACCCAAAAACCCTTATTCATAAACCCCTCCTTTTTGAGATTTGTTTACAACTATTTTAAATTCTTTTTTATTAAATAATCTATGTTTTAGATTTCTGGTGAACTACCACTTTATCCGAAGTAATCTTAGCATTCGGAATGATAACACGCTTATTATCTGAAGCGCTGAGTATGGTATTAAACATTTGTATCTCCTCCACTACCCCGATAGCCCCTCCTGCTTCAATGGTATCTCCGACCTCAAAAGGCTGAAACAGAATAATCATAACTCCTGCGGCGAAATTCGCCAATGAACCCTGCAAAGCAAAACCAACCGCTAAACCGGCAGCACCCACAAGGGCAACAAATGAATTTGTCTCTATGCCTACTTTATTAAGAGCGGCTATAGCTACAAAAATCAAAATGACATAATAAACAATGTTTTTTGTGAAAGAGGCCAGTGTCTTATGAACCTTCGCCTTTTCCAACGTCTTTTCCACTACCCTAGAAAGTAACTTTGCAGCCCACTTTCCTATTACAAAAATAAGTATTGCGGTTACAAAAGGAACTCCGTATTGGATAACATAGGGCGATATTTTGTCCCATACTCCTTGCATGCTAGATTCTCCTTTTTATGAGTTATGCTTCTAATGCTCTTTTTACCTTAATAATGGTATTATTCTACCACAAATCTCAGAATTGCAAGAAATCTCTATGCTGATAGTGGACACCTGCCATGTAACCATAGAGATAACCCAAGAAAAAATGTTTGACAAAAGCTGAATTTGTGCTAAATTATGTACATTAGTAACGTTGCAAGGAGAAGTTAACATTTTTCAAGGTAACAGAACAAACCGTAAAGCAAATTAGGAAAATACTAAGCTTTACGGCTTTTTTTATTTTAGGGGGAGGTGAACAAGTAAAATGTCAAAGGGTAAAGTAAAGTGGTTCTCGAATCAAAAGGGTTATGGTTTTATCACCACTGAGGAAGGCAAGGATGTGTTCGTACATTTCAGTGCTCTCAAAGGAGATGGCTATAAATCCCTCGAGGAAGGTCAAGAGGTAGAGTTTGAAGTCACCGCGGGTCCTAAGGGTGATCAGGCAATTAACGTTACAAAACTATAAATTAAAGTAACGCGATAGCTAAAGATAAAGGGGTCAGAATTATTTTTCAGGTATATAAAGTAAAGAAAAATAATTCTGACCCCTTTATCTTTAAACCTGTTTTTTTGGCCAACGCATTGAGGCAAAAATAGAAACTAGCAAAATACCGGCAATCACGACAAGAGAAATACCAACCGGAATCTTAAATATGTCTGCCAAAAGCATCTTTGCGCCAACAAAAACTAAAATAAGTGACAGGCCGTAATGCAAATGGTGAAAATACTTCATAATCCCGGACAATGCAAAATAAAGTGCGCGTAGCCCCAGAATCGCAAAAACATTCGATGTATAAACAATAAAAGGCTTTTGGGTAATAGCCAATATGGCCGGGATAGAATCAAAGGCAAAGATTATATCTGTAGTCTCAACAATTAAAAGCACTAGGAATAACGGTGTAACTAGCCACTTGCCAGCCATTTTAATAAAGAACCTGCTACCTGTCTCGCCTTTAGCTACCGGAAGTACGCGATTAAAGAAACGCAAAACAAGGCTCTTCTCGGGATGCATTTCTTTATCTTTCTCGAAAGCCATCTTGACACCGGTAAAAACTAAAAAGCCTCCAAATAGATAAATTATCCAATGGAATTTATTTATTAAAGTAATACCTCCAACAATAAATCCTGCCCTGAAGATAAGCGCTCCCAAAATACCCCAAAATAAAATCTCATGCTGGTATTTTTGCGGCACTTTAAAATAAGAAAAAATCATTAAGAAAACAAAGAGGTTATCTACGCTTAAGGATTTTTCTAGTAAATATCCGGTTAAGAACTCTAAGGCCGGTTGCTTACCCTGCCAAATATAAATTCCGGCATTAAAAAGTAGGGCAAGCCCAATCCAGATTCCGCTCCAAAGAAGAGCCTCTTTAATCTTTATTTCATGCGCTTTACGCTGAAAAACCAACAGATCTAGCGCAAGCATAAAAAGGATGAATAAGATAAAGAATACCCACAACATTACGGACATACTTACCTCGATTTAATATTACTATAAACTAAATAAATACTTAATTTATTATATCATTAAAAGATGCTGATGCAATATAAACAGAAAAAGGGGTCAGAATTATTTTTCGCTACCTTACACGCGTGAAAAATAATTCTGACCCCTTTTTCTATAGCAAGGCGGCTTTAATAAATTCCCTAAACAATGGGTGGGATTTATCCGGCTTGGACTTAAACTCAGGATGAAACTGCACTGCAATAAAATAAGGATGATCCTTTATCTCAACTATTTCAACCAGGTTTTTCTTCGGGTAGACCCCTGAGAAAACCATCCCTTTTTTTTCAAGTAATTTTTTGTACTTATTATTAAACTCGTACCTGTGGCGGTGACGCTCATAAATAAGAGAGCTTCCGTAAACTTTGGCTGCCAGGCTATTCTTCTTGATTTTACAGGGATACGCACCCAGCCGCATGGAGCCACCCATATCTTTAACATGCTTTTGCTCCTCAATTAAACTTATTACCGGATATTTGGTCTGCTTAAATTCGGTGGAGTTAGCCTTACTTAACCCGCAGGCATTACGGGCAAATTCTATCACCGCACATTGCATACCCAAACAAAGGCCTAAGAACGGTATTTTATTTTGTCGCGCAAATTTAATCGCCTTAATTTTCCCTTCAATCCCGCGGTAACCAAAACCTCCGGGGACTAGAATCCCGGAGACATCCTTCAGCGCATCCAACCCTTTATCCTTTTCCAGCGTCTCAGAATCTATTCTTTTTATCTCAACTTTGGCATCATTATGGATGGCGGCGTGAATTAAGGCTTCATATATCGACTTATAAGCATCCTGTAATTCTATATACTTACCGACTACGGCGATTGTTACCTTATACTTAGGGTTTAATGCGCGCGAAACAACATTCTTCTCCCAATCTTTAAGATCAGAAAATTTACAGATCAGTTTAAAGTGACTTAAGATTATCTCATCGAGTATCTGTTTTTTAAAGACTAGCGGAATCTGGTAAATTGATTCTACGTCCGGCGACTCAATTACCGCCTCTTTCCTTACGTTACAAAATAAAGAGATCTTTTCTTTTACTTCTTCAGATAGAGGAACTTCCGTACGACAGATCAAGACATCCGGGATTATCCCGATTTCACGCAAGGTCCCTACACTATGCTGCGTAGGTTTAGTCTTTATCTCCCCGGCGGCTTTTATATAAGGAATAAGCGTCAGATGGATATAAAGTACATTATCCTGCCCCATATCTAAACGGAATTGCCGGGTTGCCTCCAGGAATGGCAAGCTTTCGATATCACCAACCGTCCCTCCAATCTCAACGATAACAATATCTGCTTTGGATACTTCAGCACACTTCTTAATCCTTTCCTTTATCGCATCGGTAATATGCGGAATAACCTGAATAGTCTTTCCCAGATAGTCTCCCTTTCGCTCCCTAGCAATTACATTATGGTAAATCTGACCGGTAGTAATATTATTATACTTTGATGAGCGGGAGTTGGTAAAACGCTCGTAATGCCCAAGGTCTAGATCCGTCTCTGCCCCATCTTCTGTAACATAGACTTCACCATGCTGATAAGGACTCATTGTCCCGGGATCGACATTAATATAAGGATCGAGTTTCATAAGCGAAACTTTCAGCCCCCTGGATTCAAGAATCTTTCCTATAGAGGCAGAAGCAATTCCTTTACCTAAACTTGAAATTACCCCGCCGGTTATAAAAATAAATTTGGACATTATGCTCCCCCCTCTCTTTTAGTCTGGAAACAAACAACCTTTTGCGAAAGAACATCGGATACCGCCCTTAAACCCTGTTCACCCACATCGTAAACTCCGATAAGATCTTCAAACTTTGCAGATTCAGGCATAAGCTCTTTAAAAATATTCTTAACACGGCTTAAGTAATCCAGGTTAAAAACAACTTCTTTTTTCTCCGGAAATAAAGCTAGATAAAAAATGTTAGTCTCAACCAGATCTTGAAAGAAATGCGTTCCAAAGGAGAGCTCCGGCATAAGATTACCTGCGGAGAAAGCAATCTCAGCTAATACCGCCACATTATTTATCTCGGCGAATTTAACCGGGACACCTAAAGACGGGGTAGTTGTCCCCCATCTACCCGGACCCATCAACATCGTGGGCAAGTCGTCTTTGTTCTCTATCGAACGGTTAAGCCTTCCCACTATCCTGGCAACTTCATATTTATCCTGTAAAGCAAGCTTGTTATACTTACCCGGATCAACATAAATGACCCAGCGTAATTTCTGTAGGATATTCCCTCCTAGAAAATACCCGCGCGATTCAAAAAACAGATCGTTTGAACTTACACGTTCAGGAACTTCTACCTTTTGCCCTAATCCACGCGTCTGTAGGGGCCTACACTGCAAAAGGTTTATCCTGTATTCTCCGTCTTCGCTGAAATTAATAGTAAATTCGATTTCCACAGGATAATCATATGCATCCTGAAGTGACTGCAATATTCTTTTAAAAGTTTCGCTTAAATCATCTTTGCTAAAAATATTATCGAGAGTCAAAATCCAATAATCTTTTCCCGAAGTAGAATTCTTTATAGACTCATAATCTTTTACCGCAAAACGCTCTGCATCCGTGTAAGACTTATCCGCAATAAGCTTCTCAAACGTAATAGTACTTAAACTATTCTCCTTAGTATTAATAAGGTCTACTTCGTGTTGTGAATATTTTCTTAAATCATCTTTTTCGGCGTAAGGCCTGCGTAAAGGGTCGCTTAACGCCACCATCCGCGGATAATCGCCTTCAACGCGATTTACCGCCCGAGTCCCTAATCCAAAAACCATGCGCAGCATCCCAACCTTAGGATCCATCTCGGCATTCCAAACATAAGTATTGTAAGATACTCCGACCCCTGCCAGATCCGGGAAGAAATACTGTTTATGATGAGCGCCTGAAACGCGCTGCACTAAAAGAGCCATCTGCTCATCGTGCTTATCTAAACCTCTCTGCTTTCTGTAAGTAAGTGCATCCTCGTTCATGGTGCTTGCGTAAATCTTCTTTACCGCTTCGGCAAACTGGATATATCTCTGCTCAGGGCTCCCCTGATTAGCCAGGAATATACTTTCGTATTTCCCTGCAAAAGCATTACCAAAATCATCCTCCAGAAGTGAACTCGACCGTATAATAATCGGAGACGAACCAAAATACTCAATTACCTGCTGGAACTTCTCCATAATCTCTTCAGGGAAAACCCCATAAAGTATTTTTTCTTTCAGGACTTTGGCTATAGGAAAATATCCATCCTTAGTCTTCTGCTGCATGCGCAGCTTCCACCAACGGTTATGCACAATATAAGAATAGAAAATATCCGAACCAATATAAAAAGAATCATGCGGCTCAGAGAGTTTCTGCCAATCGCGCATCTTTTTATCCAGAATATTGCGCGCAAGTAACATACCAACTGCCTTACCGCCGATAAAGCCCGATCCGATAAGCCGGGACTTTATATCGATCAACTCTTTGAGTGTAAAATTGCGTTGAGCAAGCGCCAAAATCTTTTTATTCTTAGAGATCATAATATCGCAGAGTTTTTTCACGGTCTCTTTGATCTTTTCTTTGGATATTCCCTTACGGACGAGCTCTTCAGCCTCTATAAATAAACGATCCCAGTAATCTAAGTTCCTTTTAGCGCTCTGTGCACCTTTCTCGCTGATATGGGAAAGGATTTTAGCGGCATTAACACTATCAGCTATAGGGATACACTGTTCTCCTTTTCTCTGATGCGGTAAAAACATGGTCGGAGTATACCTGTTCCACACTTTAAGAGGATGGATATAAGAACTTCCCTTGCAATGATAAACATCAAGCAAAAGCTGCGTAGTCTCGCGGATACGCGCGATAGATTTAAACGAATGGTGATTACGCAATATAGAAAAGTAAGTTAGAGTTTTAAGTTCATAAAGATACGGACAGGTAACCATAAAGAAATCGCCGATCATTAAATCCGTAGCCCAAGCAGAAAGAAGATCAGATAAGCAGTCAAAAACATAATAAGCGCCTTCGCCTTCCTGAGTAATAATATTATTCACCTTAGTAGTAAAGTATTCAAACCCGGCGTGGGCGTTTAATTCATAGCGCTTTATGTTTTTAGATGGCTCAAGTAACTGCTTGTGCTGAGCAAAACGTAAGTAAATCACTTTTTTATGCCCTGAAAGCGCCTCCTGCACAAAAGGTTTAACCAATTCAATATAGTCCTTGATATCGTCTATCTGCCAAACAACATTATCCCCGGCCCTAAGCCCTGTGATTACGGCATCTAACCCCTTAATTCCTGTACTTATCATTTTATACCCCCTTAAATACTGGCTAAATTACTTTCGCCCATCAAATATTTATCTATTGAATACGCTGCGCGCCTGCCTTCTGAAATCGCCCAGACTACCAGCGATTGTCCGCGATGCATATCTCCTGCGCAGAAAACTTTCTTAACTGAAGTCATATAATTAGAATCAGTCCCGACATTACCTCGACCATCCAATTCCACCCCGAGGCCTTCGAGCAATCCGGATCTTTGCGGATAAAGAAAACCTACCGCGATAATCGCTAAGTCTGCTTCGATTTCAAATTCACTTCCCGATATTTCCTTCATTGAGGAACAACCTTTAACAGGGTCTTTTTCAAATTCAACCCTTATACAAGAAAGCTTCTTAAGAATTTTTGTCTTACCCTCAAAACTCCTGGTTAAAACTGCCCAATGTCTTTCTCCGCCTTCTTCGTGCGAACTGGTAGTTTTTAAGAGTAACGGGTATTTCGGCCAAGGGGAGTCCTGATTACGACAAGTATCCGGCTGCGGCATGACTTCTATCTGCACAACGCAAGAAGCTCCCTGACGGTGAGCTGTGCCTACGCAATCAGCCCCGGTATCCCCTCCTCCGATAACTACAACTTTCTTTCCTGCCGCATCAATTAATGCATTCTTTGCGATTTTCTCTCCAGAAACACGTTTATTTGACTGTGTCAGATACTCCATAGCAAAATGTATTCCTTCAAGTTCTCTCCCCGGGATCTTCAGATCTCTTGGAACTCGCGAACCTCCTGCCAAACATACAGCATCGAATTCTTCTATAAGTTTTTTAGCCGGATAATCCTTACCCACATCAATTCCGGTTTTAAAAACCACTCCTTCTCTAGACCAAATATCAATCCGTCTATCTAAGATATTCTTCTCAAGTTTAAAATCAGGGATTCCGTAGCGTAATATCCCACCAGCCAGATTATCCCGCTCAAAAACGACTACGCTATGTCCTGCCCGGTTCAATTGCGCTGCGCAAGATAAACCCGCAGGCCCACTCCCAATAACTGCGACTTTCTTCTTGGTTCTTTTTGCTACCCGGAACGGTTTAATTAGATTATTTTTGAATCCGTACTCCACGATAGAAAGTTCGTTCTCACGGATAGTCACGGCATCGTCGTTTAAACCTAATACGCAGGCGAATTCGCATAATGCGGGACAGACTCTGCCGGTTACCTCTGGAAGATTATTCGTAGCTTCGAGTAGCTCAATAGCTTCTTTCCAATGAGCCCTAAACATAAAATCATTCCACTCAGGGATATAATTACCTATAGGACAAGCCGAATGACAGAAAGGCGTGCCGCAATCCATGCAGCGCGAGGCCTGTTCCTCAGACTCTTTATCAGTCCTCAGCTTGAATACTTCTTTATAATCCTTAATCCGCTCGCAAATCTGCCGATAAGCATTGGTCTGTCGCGCAGATTTAAGGAATCCCCTAGGCTCACCCATCAAAATCCTCCGTTATCCCTGTAGCAACTTCTATCTTCATTCCTTCTAATATGCGTTTATACTCAAGCGGCAGGACTTTTACAAACTTACCCAACTCTTGGTGCATATTATCAATCACTTGTTTTGCCTTTAAGCTTTTTGTATATTTATAATGATTATGTAGAAGGTTGTAAATCGTATCCCTGTCTTCATCAGTCGCGCTCTCAAGCTCAACCATATCCAGATTGCATCTATCTTTAAAAGTTTTATCTTCATCATAAACATAAGCAATGCCTCCGGACATGCCAGCGCCAAAATTTCTGCCGGTTCTTCCTAAAACTACTACTCTACCTCCGGTCATATATTCACAACCATGATCTCCTACGCCTTCCACCACAGCATATAACCCGGAATTACGGATACAGAATCTCTCTCCTGCCAACCCGCTAATATATGCCTCGCCTGATATCGCTCCGTAAAAAGTGGTATTACCGATAATGATGTTTTCACTTGGTTTATATTTTGCCCTCCTATCCGGATAAACTATAATCTTTCCTCCGGATATACCCTTACCTACATAATCATTAGTCATCCCTTCCAATTCAAAAGTAATCCCCTTTGCTAAAAATGCTCCAAAGCTCTGTCCGGCGATACCTTTAAATTTACAGACGATGGTATCTTCCAATAAAACACCATCTCCACATCTACGGCAAATATCCCCGCTTAACATAGCGCCGGTTGTCCGATTGGTATTATTTATACTATGCGTAATGACTACCGGTTTATTCTCTTTAAAAACACTCCTGCATTCACGAATAAGCTCATTATCCAAAACAGAATCAAGTCCACTATCCTGTTTTACAGTAAAATACCTGGAAACGTCTTTAGGCATTTCAGGCTGATAAAGTATGCGCGAATAGTCTATACCTTTTGCCTTAAGCGGAATAATTTTCTCGTCTAATTCCAAAAGGTCAGATCTTCCGATCATCTCATTTATGCTCTTTATACCAAGCTCACTCATTATTTCGCGTAATTCCCGGGCAACAAAGTTAAAATAATTCACGATGTATTCAGGTCTACCGCTGAATCTTTTTTCGAGAATATCGTCCTGCGTGGCTACGCCTACCGAACAGTTATTTAAATGGCAATGCCTAAGCATTACGCAACCGTTTACAACCAAAATTGCCGAACAAAAACCATATTCTTCAGCGCCTAATAAAGCAGCAATCGCCACATCGCGACCAGTGCGCATCTGTCCATCGGTCTGAAGTCGCACCCTAGAACGTAGATTATTTAAAACTAGAGTCTGATGTGTCTCAGATAAGCCTAATTCCCAAGGAAGCCCTGCATGTTTTATTGAGCTACGCGGCGATGCGCCAGTCCCGCCATCGCCTCCGGAGATAAGAATCATATCCGCATGGCCTTTGGCTACACCTGCAGCAACCGTACCCACGCCGATTTCAGAGACTAATTTTACGCTTACACGTGCAAATGGGTTAGCATTCTTTAAGTCAAATATAAGTTGCGCCAAATCTTCGATGGAATATATATCATGATGAGGCGGTGGCGAAATCAAAGTTACTCCCGGAGTGGTGTATCTGGTCCGGGCAATTGCTTCACTCACCTTATGTCCCGGGAGCTGTCCTCCCTCTCCGGGCTTAGCGCCTTGCGCGATTTTAATCTGCAATTCATCAGCATTTACCAGATAATTAATAGTCACGCCAAACCTACCGCTGGCAACCTGTTTAATCGCACTCCTGCGAGAATCTCCATTAGGAAGCATTACGAATCTGTTCGGGTCCTCTCCTCCCTCGCCGGTATTAGATTTTCCTCCTATGCGATTTAAGGCAATAGCAATAGTCTCATGCGCTGCAGCGCTAATTGACCCAAAACTCATTGCCCCGGTAACAAAGCGCTTCATAATCTTCTCAACCGGTTCAACTTCTTCAATTGGAATTGGATTTGTTTTCTTAAATTTCAACAAACTTCTTAAGGTAGTAGGATTTAGCGACTGGTCATTAATCAACTGCGCAAAACCTTTAAACTTCTCGTAATTGTTGCTGCGCGTAGCATCCTGCAGAGCTGAAATACTATCAGGGTTCCACAGATGGAATTCTCCGTCCTTCTTCCACTGATAAACGCCGCCGCTATCTAATAATAAATCACTACCTCTATCCGCATAAGCAACTTGGTGCCTAAACAGAGTCTCTTCGATTACCCCTTCCAACCCCACCCCTCCTATACGCGAGACTGTACCGGTAAAGTATTTGTTAATAAAATCTTCTTCCAGACCTAAGGCTTCAAAAATCTGCGCTCCGCGGTAACTTCTCAAAGTTGAAATCCCCATCTTAGAAAGAATTTTAAGTATTCCGTCGGTAAGCGCCTTATTATAATTCTTAAGCGCATGCTTAAGACTCAGACGCACCTCTTTATTCTCAACCAGATAACCGATCGCTTCATAAGCAAGATACGGATTAATGCAATCCGCGCCATACCCAAACAATAATGCGAAATGATGCACTTCCCTAGGTTCGGCACTTTCAATAATCAAAGCTACCTGAGAACGCACAGTCTTTCTTACTAAATGATGATGAATAGCACTAGTGGCTAATAACGCAGGAAGCGCAATATTATCTTTATCTGCTCCGCGGTCGCTTAAAACAATAAAAGAGTATCCTTGTTCAATAGCGAATTCCGCCTCAGAACAAATCCTCTCTAAAGCACGCTGAAAACCATCTTTACCGCTTACTGCATCAAAAAAAGTATAAATAGTTTTAGTCCGAAAACCATTTACACTTATATCTCGAATCTTAGAGACATCGTCATCGCTAAGTATGGGATTTCTTACCTTAAACTTATGGCTGTGCCGCGGAGTCTCTTCGAGAAGATTCTTCTCCGGACCAATAAAGCTCTCCAAACTCATTACGATCTTTTCGCGAATAGGATCAATCGCAGGGTTGGTAACCTGCGCAAAGAGTTGCTTAAAATAATTGTACAGAACTTGCGGCTTCTTGGATAAAAACGCATGCGGAGTATCATTACCCATGGAACCAACCGGCTCTTTTCCTTCTTCAGCCATAGGTTTAAGGATTATTTTAAGATCTTCGCGCGTATATCCGAAAGAGGCAAGATGCGGGATAATATCTCTTTCGGGTTTAGGATTCGGACTTCCCGGAGTAAGCTTACGCAGCTCAACTAAATTCTCGGAATTCCATTTGCCGTAAGGGGCGCGATTTGCGACCCTCTTCTTTATCTCGTGATCTTGCACAATTAGACCTGATTGCGTATCGATAAAAAATATCTTTCCCGGCTCAAGCCTACCAGAGACTTCAATATCTTCAGGATTAATATCCAAAACTCCCACTTCAGAGGCCATTACACAGAAACCGTCCTTAGTTATGATGTAGCGAGCAGGACGCAATCCGTTTCTATCCAGGACTGCGGCAATATTCCTACCATCAGTAAATGCAATAGCTGCCGGGCCATCCCAAGGCTCAACAAAACAAGCATGATATTGATAGAAATCCTTCAATGCCTGGTCCATAAAATTATCGTGTTCCCAGGCTGCTGGAATTAACATCATCATGGTATGCTCAATAGATCTGCCGGATAAAACCAAAAGTTCAAAGAAATTATCAATCGCAGCAGAATCACTTCCGCCCTCGACGATCACAGGCTTTAATTTTTCTATATCCGTACCGAAAAGTTCACTGGAAAGTAGCCTCTCTCTGGCCCTGACTGAATTTATATTTCCGCGTAGAGTATTGATCTCACCGTTGTGCGCCAGGAATCTAAAAGGCTGAGCAAGATCCCAGGTAGGAAAAGTGTTCGTAGAATAACGCGAGTGCACTAGACACAAGGCGCTACTAATACTTTCGTCTTTAAGATCGACAAAGAAATCTTCAAGTTGTCCTGGCATTAAAAGCCCTTTATAAGAAAAAGTCCGGCAAGACAAATTAGTGATATAAAAAGCTTTTTTTTGCTTAAGATCTGAAGCGCGAATAGTATTTTCTGTTTGCTTTCTCAAGCAATACAGCTTTCTTTCAAAAGCCAGCTCATCTAATAAACCTTTGCTTCTTCCAATAAAAACCTGCTCAAAGACAGGCTGGGATTTCCTTGCTCCCTCTCCGATTACTGAATCATCGACTGGAACAGCGCGCCATCCTAATAAAGTTAACCCAAGCTCTTTTGTAGCTTTCTCAAGCTCCTCTTTACAATAAACACGCTCCTGATCATCAGGTGGCAGAAATACTAAGCCAGTCCCGTAATCTCCAGCTTTAGGAAGTTTAATCTTTACACTTGCACAAACTTTCTTAAAGAAAACATGTGGGATCTGAATCAATAACCCTGCTCCGTCTCCGGTCTTCGGGTCAGAGCCGACTGCTCCGCGATGCGCAAGCCTACGTAATACCTCTATACCCTGGCGAATAATTTTATTGGATTTCTCGCCCTTAATATTACAGACAAACCCCACTCCGCAAGAATCATGTTCAAACTGCGGGTCATAGAGCCCTTGCTTTACGGGAAGATGACTATAATTGTTTAGTTTGTTTTCCATTGATCAATATTGATCCCTAGTTTTTTTATTTTTGAACGCATGGTATTACGGTTAATACCCAAAATCTTCGCTGCCTTAAGTTGATTACCCTCTGTACGCACTAAAGTATGCTCAATTAAGGGTTTCTCAATCGCCTCAACCACAGATTTATACAAAACCCCTCTCTTTTCATCAAATAATGAATCTTCTAGCTCTACAACTTTATCTTTAATAAAAGCGAGATCGCGAATACAGTCTTTCTTAACCAGGCGGATAGTATTGCTTGCGCTTAATTCTTCGCTAAAGGAATAACCCTGCTCTTTAAGCATCCTAGTCAGAGCCTCTTTAGCTTTACCCTCATCATCCGCTATTAATATGGTAATCATAAGCGTCTTTGCAACACTTTGCACATATTACAGGCGAAACATGCTTAAACCTTACTCACCTGAGTCTCAAAAAAAATGTTCATTCTAGATAGTCTGACTCCAGAATGAACACCTTTGTTCTTTCTTAAATCTTTTCCGGGATACTACATTGTATCCCTACTCATACAAATAATATTTATTTTTGTTTTTAATTTGCGGGTCCTGGCACGGGGCGCCTCTTGCGCTAAAACGCGCTGCGAGGCATCCCCGCGCCACCCGCAAATAGTCTACTTCACGAAAAGCATTTCTCGGTATTTCGGTAAATCCCAGCTTTCATCTGAAACCACGCGCTCCAAATCATCGACGTGCCTGCGGATATGCTCCATAAGCGGCTTAAGTTCTTCGTAATAGACCTTAGCCCGCTTCTCATCGTTTACAGACTTAGCCTTATCTAAAAGCTTAATCATGTCTCTTGTGTTACGCCTGACATAATAAATCTTGCTGGAGACATCTGCAAGATGCTCCTTAAGATCATTGACTACTGCAGCATCTAACTTTACTCCTGCACCCTTCTTTAGATCAGTCAAAACTGCAAGGTTATCCGAAAGCAGCTTCTGATACTTAAGTCCTGCAGGGACAACGCTAGCATTAACCATCTCATTTAAGGTATTCGCCTCTATCTCAAGAGTTAGATTATAAAGATGGATCCAGATATGGTAACGCGCAACAATCTCTTCTTCTGAGAAAACTTTATACTTTTCAAATAACGCTATATTCTTCTTATCCACTAATGCCTCAAGCGCTTCATAAGTAGAAGCTACATTAGGAAGACCACGTCTCTTAGCTTCCTTGATCCACTCTTCAGCATAATTATTTCCTTCAAATCTTATTGCCTTAGTCTCTTTAATAATCTTAGCGATCGCCTGCATTACCGCAGCGCTAAAATCCTTATTAGAACCCGACGCCTTCTTAATCTCTCCTGCCACATAATCAAGGCTTTCAGCAATAATGGTATTAACCATAGTAATCGCAGTAGAGATATTTTGAGATGAACCTACGGCACGAAATTCAAACTTGTTTCCGGTAAATGCAAAAGGCGAAGTACGGTTACGATCAGTCATATCCTTGTTAAACTTAGGTAGACGCGTAATACCCAAATCAATAATATCCCGCTTAGATACTTTACCCTTTACCCCTTTTTCGATCATATCCAATATTTTACTTAACTGCTCTCCTAGAAAAACACTAATGATCGCCGGAGGCGCTTCATTTGCTCCCAAGCGATGCTCGTTACCGGCAAGGGCAACGCTCGCACGTAAAAGATCAGCGTGCAGATGTACCGCCCTTAAGACCGCAGCTAAAACCGCCAGGAATTGCAGATTTTCTTCGGGAGTCTCTCCGGGATTAAGTAAATTGTTACCTAAATTATCAGCGAGTGACCAGTTAAGATGCTTTCCACTGCCATTAACTCCGGCGAAAGGCTTTTCATGTAAAAGACAGACCAGGTTATGCCTTAAAGCAACCTTCTTCATCAACTCCATCAAAAGCTGGTTATGATCCGAAGCTATATTTGATTCTTCAAAAATGGGTGCAAATTCATACTGATGCGGAGCAACTTCATTGTGCCGTGTCATCACCGGAATACCTAACTTATAAGCCTCTTCGGCTACTTCGAACATGAAGTTAACTACACGTTCTTTGATCGTCCCAAAATACTGATCTTCCAGCTGCTGGCCCTTAGGAGAGGGTGCACCAACAAGAGTGCGACCGGCTAATAATAAATCCTGGCGCAGATTGTAATAATTTTTGTCGATTAAGAAATACTCCTGCTCCGGTCCGCAGGTAGAAAATATCTTTTTTATATTCTTATGCCCGAAGAGTTTTACCAGGTTTACCGCAGCTTTATTTAATGCTTCATCAGAACGTAGAAGCGGTAACTTTTTATCCAGCGCCTCTCCGTGATAAGAAATAAAGATAGTCGGAATACAGAGAGTCTTACCTAATGTACTTTCGATAATAAAAGCGGGGCTAGAAGGATCCCAGGCAGTATAGCCGCGGGCTTCAAATGTGGCGCGGATTCCTCCTGAAGGAAAACTAGAGGCATCAGGTTCTCCCTGAATCAGTTTATTTCCAGAAAACTTTTCAACTACTTTACCGGGTCCGATAATTGAGATAAAACTATCGTGTTTTTCCGCGGTAAGCCCGGTCATAGGCTGAAACCAATGCGTATAATACGTGGCTCCCTTTGAAATCGCCCAGTTTTTCATGGCATCGGCAATCTCATTAGCCTGCTGCATAGATATAGTCTTGCCCTCATTAAGCCAGGCCTTAAACGCCTCAAGAGTACTCTTTGAGATATGCTTCTGCATAGTCTCTATGCCAAAGGTATTCTCACCAAAATAGCTTGAGACCTTCTTAGGATGTTCGTTTTTAGTTAATTCTATGCCCTTAATCTTAGATAAAAGCTTCTGCCTGATACTCATTAGTTCCTCCTGTTTAATTATATGTATTTTACTACAAATTCCACTAAAAATAAAGGTGTTCTTGCAAGGTTATCCTATGGCTACTGATCCGCGTTCTTCGGTACGGATACGGATACATTCTGCCAGATCCAATACAAAGATCTTTCCATCGCCAGTCTCTCCGGTCTTAGCTCCTTTAACAATAGCCTTAATTGTCGGTTCAACAAAATTATCATTCACCGCGATTTCAAAGCGTATCTTGCGCAACAAATTCCCCGTCTCCTTAGCTCCGCGGTAAAGCTCGGTTACTCCTTTCTGGCGACCATGGCCCAATACCTCACTTATTGTAACCAGATTAACCTCGACCTTGTATAATTCTTCCTTTACTTCTTCTAACTTATCCGGCTGAATAATTGCAATTATTAGTTTCATTTCTTTCCCTCCTGGTTTTCCCTACCTACTAACTACTACCTACTTTTATTCCAGAACAGTATACGCTCTTTCGCGGTGCTGAGTAAGATCCAAACCCATCAGCTCAGATTTCTTATCTACTCTAACCCCGATCACGAAATCAACAATCTTATAAATTACTATTGTAAGTATTCCGGTGTAAACAATCGTTATCCCGACCGCCAATAGCTGAATAAGAAGTTGCTTAGGATTTCCAAAGAATAACCCGTCTGCTCCCGCTGCATTTACTGCCTTAGACGCAAATAAACCTGTAGCTAAAGCGCCCCATATACCACCTACGCAGTGTACGCCAAAAGCATCGAGAGAATCATCGTATCCGAATTTAGGCTTAATCACGGTAACCGCAATAAAACAAAACACGCTAACCATTAAACCTATTAATATCGCAGGGATAACACTAACATACCCTGCAGCAGGAGTAATCGCAACTAATCCGGCAACTGCCCCAGAACATAAACCAAATATTGTAGGCTTACCATTATGCAACCACTCAATCAATGCCCAGCTTAAGCCAGCTGCAGCAGCCGCGGTATTAGTAACCACAAATGCATTAACCGCAAGACCATTCGCTGCCAGAGCGCTTCCAGCATTAAACCCAAACCAGCCAAACCATAGCAAACCAGTTCCTAAAACTACAAACGGCATGTTATGCGGAGTAGGAATATTCTTATCCAGATTCGTTCTTTTCCCTAATACAACCGCGGTAATTAAAGCAGCGATACCAGCGTTAATATGCACGACTGTGCCTCCGGCAAAATCAAGCGCTCCTAAATTGCGCAAGAATCCGCCTATACCCCAAACCCAGTGACAAATCGGGGCGTAGACAAATGTCGCCCAAAGAAGAGTAAAAATTAAAAATGCGGAGAATTTCATCCTCTCGGCAAAGGCACCAATGATCAACGCCGGTGTGATAATCGCAAACATGCATTGATATATCATAAATGCCTGGTGCGGAATAGTTGCGGCATAATCTGCATAAGGCTCTAAACCTACACCGCGTAAACCAAACCACTGCAAACCGCCCCAGAAACCTTTTGCAGGAGCAAAAGATAAGCTATAGCCAATCAACACCCAATGAATACTTAAAACGCTCATTACTATAAAACACTGCATCAAAACACTTAAAATATTCTTACGCCTGACCATCCCTCCGTAGAAAAATGCAAGAGCCGGAGTCATAAGTAAGACCAGTGCTGCCGACATCAAAACCCACGCTGTATCTCCTGAATTAATCATCATGTCTCCTTATATATTAGTTCGTTCCCGCCCCAAAAAAAAGAGACGGCTTCTTCCCGCATTGGGTTAAAGACGTCTCTGTCTTAAAATAAAAGCCCTTTTCAAAGCTTTTTTGCTTTAAAAAGGGCGTCTTTGCCTATAAAATGAAAATACCCCAAAATGTTTTGGGGCTTCTCTGCCTCGTTGACTTAATCGTCATTTATAAATATAACATATTTCTTTATTTTGTCAAGTTAATTTTTTAATCAGTTAAGCAAGGATTGTTTCGCGCTTTTGTTCTAAAGCATATCCTTTAGGTTGTTGAATTGGGTTTAAATTTATGTGTTTTATAAGCCCAAATATCCAAAGGTTAAGGCTGCGTTCATTCTTAAAGTAACCCTGTATCTT
>JAPLLW010000011.1 GCA_026387355.1 Candidatus Omnitrophota bacterium | reverse complement strand
CCGATTATTCTCGGCGGAGCGTTTTTTAACCAGATGTCTATTGGTTATAATTTGCCAAAGATAACCGGATTGCTTTTTAATTTTACTTTAGTAGCCAGTCTTGCCTGGATAATCCTAAGCCGTATTATTCTGCCGCCTCGGCCTAAAGGGGTAAGCTGGTTTAAGAATGTAGTTATGATTTTTGAGTGGGGGATAGTTCCTTTTATAATACTAATTTTAGGGTCGTTACCTGCTTTGGATGCACAAACGCATCTTATATTAGGCAAGTATATGGAATTTAATCCTACTCCAAAAAACAAGAAAGTGGTATAATGAATTACACTAAATACTTTACGGAGGGATAATGAAGATAAAAGATCTATTAAAAGAAATGTCTGAACGTAATGCCTCGGATCTATTTTACCGTTCTGGGGGAACTCCGCGTCTAAGGATTGACGGTAAGCTGGTCATTGTAGATGATAAGGTTCTAACTGTCGACGATGTTGTTAAGGCAACTGAGGAGTTTACTACAATTAAACAAAGAGAGATATTTAAGAATAATCTAGATGTTGAATTTGTGGTTTATGTAGAAGAGCTGGATTTAAGATTTCGCGTGAGCATATTCATGCAGAGGAACTGGCCCTCAATCGTTATTAGAAGGGTGAATAGCCATACGCAAACATTCGAAGAGTTGGGTCTTCCCGCGGAAGTCTTAAAAAAGCTATCTTTACAAAGAGGCGGTTTGGTACTTTTAACGGGTAGTATGGGTAGCGGTAAATCTACGACCATTGCCAGTATGATCGAATATATCAATTCCAATAGCAAGAAGCATATATTGACAATTGAAGAGCCGATAGAGTTTACATTTAAAGATAAAGAATCTCTTATTAATCAAAGGGAATTAGGCATTGATGTCGAAAGCTACCCGACGGCATTGCGCGCCTTTACCATGCAGAGTCCGGATGTTTTGTTTATCAGCAATATACGTGATCTCGAAACTATGTCTAGCGCCTTAACTGCCGCTGAAACAGGGGTCTTGGTTTTAAGTACCTTGCATACTATCAACGCTGCGCAGAGTGTTGAGAGAATTATTAATTTCTTCCCGCCTCACCAGCATCAAGAGATAAAAAATCAGCTTTCTTCTTTGTTAAAAGGAGTAATATCCTTAAGATTAGTCCCGCGCAAAGATGGGGTAGGACGCGTTCCTGCACAAGAGATTATGTTATTAACTCCTACTATTAGTCGTCTGATCCGAGAAGGTAAAATTTGGGAGATTCCACAATTTATTGAAGACGGCACAATTTTTGGGATGCAATCTTTTAACCAATCTTTGGTAAAGTTAGTCAGGGATGGCCTGGTTAGTGAAGATCAAGCCGCTGAATTTGCGGATAGCAAGGATGAGTTTATACTTTGCTTAAGAGGTATAAAAAGAACATAAGAGAAATAGGAGAGAAATAGAATGCTCGAAGATATAAGATCAAAACTCGTTAATATCCAGGATAACTTAGGCCAACTAAGAGGTTATCTTTGACATTGATAACAGGAAGCAACTCATTAAAGATTTGTCTGAGCAGATGTCTCAAGCCGGCTTCTGGGACAATAGTGATAATTCCACTAAGATAGTAAAACAGCTTAAAAATCTTAAGAATATAGTTGAGCCGTGGGAACTTGCTACTAGGAAATATCAGGAGTTTCAGGAGCTCGCCGATATACTTAATCCTCAAGACCAGGATCTATTCTCAGATTTAAAAAAGAACGCGGACCTTCTTTTAAAAGACGTGGAAGCGTTAGAGTTTAAGACGCTCTTGTCAGGCGAGTTTGACGTTAATAATACTATTTTAAGTATTAATTCCGGGGCAGGCGGGACAGAGTCTTGCGATTGGGCGCAGATGCTTTTGAGGATGTATACTCGTTTTGCGGAGCGTAATAGTTGGGGCGTAAAGATTATAGACTTGCTTTTGGGTGAAGAAGCCGGGATTAAGAATGTTACGCTTTTAATCGAAGGAGATTACGCTTACGGTTATCTTAAGGCAGAGCGTGGGGTTCATCGGTTAGTGCGCATATCCCCTTTTGATTCTAATAAACGCAGGCACACCTCTTTTGCTTCGGTGGATGTGATTCCTGAAGTACAGGAGGATATCGATATTAAACTTGAAGATAAGGATTTACGTATTGATGTATATCGTTCCAAAGGGGCGGGCGGACAGAGCGTAAATACAACAGATTCAGCTGTAAGAATTACGCATATACCTAGCGGCCTTGTTGCGCAGTGCCAGAATGAACGTTCGCAGCTTCAGAATAAACAAACCGCATTAAAAATTCTTAAGGCGCGTATCTATGAATTAGAAAGGCAGAAGCAGGAAGCGGCGATGTTTAAGCACTACGGTCAAGATAAAAAAAAGATAGAATTCGGCAGCCAGATCCGTTCCTACGTCATGCATCCTTACAGTATGATTAAAGACCACCGTACGGACCACGAGACAGGTGATGTGGCAAAGATAATGGATGGCGATCTGGATGAGTTTATCCAGGCTTTCCTAAAAGCACAAAAAGGCTAGATAAATATGTTTGGGTTTATTAAGAAAACGATGTTAAGCGGTAAGCAGAAGCAGATAGGGCGCAAGGCTCCTGGTGTAAATATATTTTTGCACTCAGATATGCCCCAGCCATCCATGAATAAGATGGTTGAGGTAAGCAATGCAGTAGGATTAGTTAATGCATTGGAGGCAAAAATAAGCAAACTTTCGGATGCCGAGCTTAAGGCAAAGACCCAAGAATTTAAAGACCATATATTAAGAAAAAGTAATTCTTATGTACAGCAGATACAGGATTCAGTTGAAGCGATGGCTGCTGTGGCAATACCTGAAGAAAAAGAGAAGTTAAAAGAAAAGTTAAAGAAGACACGAAATAAAATCTACGAAGAAATTCTACCGGAGGCATTTGCAGTAGTAAGAGAGGCATCCAGGCGGACAATCGGCCTACGCCATTTTGATTCTCAGATTGCCGGAGGCATTATTTTGCATGAGGGGCAGATTGCCGAAATGTCTACCGGTGAAGGTAAGACGCTGGTTGCCACTCTTCCCGCATATCTAAACGCCCTCTTAGGCAAAGGCGTACACATTGTGACAGTTAATGATTATCTCGCTCGGCGCGACCGGGAATGGATGGGGCCTATCTATGAATTCCTCGGTTTGTCTGTAGGGACAATTCAACATGAGATGTCTGACGAAGAGAGGAGGTTGTCTTACTCTTGCGATATTACTTACGGGACAAATAACGAATTTGGTTTTGATTATTTGCGCGATAATATGAAATATTCAATGGAAGACCTGGCGCAGCGTCCTTTTTATTATGCGATTGTTGACGAAGTAGATTCTATATTGGTAGATGAGGCGCGCACCCCTTTGATCATCTCCGGAGCCACCGATGAGTCCACGGACAAATATTATACCGCTAAAAAAATTGCTGATCAGCTGACCGGTAAACGGGTTACAGAGCGCGATGAGATAGACGCTAAATATAAGGGGCTGGATTTAGGCAAAGGCTTTGATTATGTAGCAGACGAGAAAGCACAGACTATAGCCCTTACCGATAATGGAGAAACTAAGGCAGCTAAGCTTTGGGGTGTGGAGAGTTTGCATAATATCGAAACTATAGAATATCGACATCATACTATCGCAGCCCTAAGGGCAAAAGAATTCTACGATCGCGATGTTGATTATGTGATTAAGGATGGAGAGGTAATCATTGTTGATGAATTTACCGGTCGCATGATGCCGGGTAGGCGTTGGTCAGATGGTCTGCACCAGGCGATTGAAGCAAAAGAGGAGATGAAGATAGAGAAGGAAAACCAGACCCTGGCTACGATTACATTCCAGAATTACTTCCGTATGTACGAAAAACTAGCGGGGATGACCGGTACAGCGTTTACCGAGGCTAATGAGTTTAAGAATATATATCAACTAGATGTTGTAGTTATTCCAACGAATAAACCGCTTATCCGCGAGAATTCTCCCGATCGTATTTATAAAACAGAAAAAGAGAAATTCGAGGCTGTGGTAAACGAGATCTCAGAGCTTTATAGTGCCGGGAGGCCAGTTTTGGTAGGTACAATTTCAATAGAGAAATCAGAACTTCTTTCTGAGATGTTGAAACGCCGGGGCATAACGCATCAGGTGCTCAATGCTAAATATCACGAGACAGAGGCGCAAATTGTTGCTCAAGCCGGTAGATACAAAGGCATAACCATTGCTACAAATATGGCTGGCCGCGGTACGGATATTTTATTAGGCGGTAATCCTGAGTTTATGTCTAAGAATGTCGCTAGACAGAAGTTAGATCTGCAGGATCCGAATTATCAAGCAGAATATCATAAGCTGTTTGATAAATATAAGAGCGAGACTAGCACAGAACATGAAAAAGTAGTAGGCTTAGGAGGTTTGCATGTTTTAGGGACTGAACGGCATGAGGCGCGCAGGATTGATAATCAGTTGCGCGGTAGGTGCGGGCGCCAGGGTGACCCTGGCTCTTCAAGATTCTACGTTTCTTTAGGCGATGATCTGATGCGCTTGTTCGGATCTGATCGGCTTATCGGTATTATGGATAAATTAGGTTTAGAGGAAGGCCAGGCTATCGAGCATCCCTGGGTTAGCCGCTCTATCGAGATTGCACAGCGCCGTGTTGAACAGCATAACTTTGAGATTAGAAAACAACTCCTGGAATACGATAATGTAATGAATAAACAGAGAGAAATAATCTATGGCCAGCGTCGTCAAATCTTAGAGGGTATTTCTCTCAAAGAGAGAATAATTGAGATAGTCGACGGAGTAGTTGATAATCTTACCAGTATATATTTTGCAGAAAACTCAACTGGCTCTGAACCAGATCTACAAGGCTTTATTGCTGTAGTAAGGGCAAAATTTGGCATAGAGCTTGAGGCTGAGAAAATGAGTAGCTTATCTAAGTCAGATTTAAAAGAAGAGTTAATTAGTAGCGCTTTTAAGATTTACGAAGAAAAAGAGAAGTCTTTTGGTACGGATTTAATGCGTCATCTTGAGCGCATGGTATTCTTGCAGATTATTGATGCTAAATGGAAGGATCATCTTTATGCAATGGATAGTCTGCGCGAAGGAATAGGTTTACGCGCCTATGGCCAGCGCGATCCTTTAGTTGAATATAAGCGTGAGGCATTTGGTATGTTCAGTCAGATGGTTGCGGCTATTGAAGAAGATGCGATTGAGGCGATCTTTAAATTGGAGTCGGTGCATCCGGAAAGATTTAAGGGTGTATTTAGTACTGTGCGTCAGGAACTAACGCATCCTGAAGTTAGCGGTTTACAGGCTCCTGTAGAGAAGTTTGACGCCCAAGATTTATCTTCTCCGCAGGAGGCAGTTGTTAAAACAGTAAAATTATCCCACCCTAAAGTCGGACGAAATGATCCCTGCCCCTGCGGATCCGGTAAAAAATATAAAAAATGTTGCGGAAAATGAAAGCGCCAATACTCTATAGTCAACAACAACCTATAGTAAAAAGCATAATACTAGCTATTTTTTCTGCGGTCCTATTAGCCGTTCCATTTTCTTTTGGAAAATTATGGATTTTGGCATGGTTTGGGTTTATCCCTTTATTTTTTGCGCTGAAGTATCAAAGCGGAAAAAAAGCGTTTCTTATTTCTTATCTTGCAGGAGTTATATTTTGGACAGCTACTTTATACTGGTTAATTCATGTAACATTATTAGGTCAGATTATTTTGATTTTTTATCTCGCCTGTTACTTCGGGGTTTTCGGGTTTCTAATATCCAGACCATCAATTAAACTGCGCATACTTTTTATACCAACTCTCTGGGTTATGCTGGAGTATTTGCGCAGCCATCTTTTTTCCGGTTTCCCCTGGGCTTTATTAGGCTATTCGCAGTATCTTAATTTGACACTTATTCAGATTGCGGATATTGCAGGGGTATGGTTGGTATCATTTTTGGTAGTGCTGATTAATGTAGTTATCCAGGAGATGATTTTAGGCAAGCGCAAACTGTATTCGTCTTTAATTATTGTTCTACTAGTAGCTGTTTTTGCTTATGGATACCTAAGGTTGAATCAGGGCTTGTCAGGAATTCCGTTAAAAATATCTGTTATCCAAGGGAATATCCCCCAGGAACGTAAGTGGGAGGAGAGCTCCAGGGAATTTATTATGGAGAGGTATTTTAAATTAACTGTTGAAGCAAGAAAGGATAATCCGGATTTAATTATCTGGCCAGAGGCTTCGTTTCCGGTCATTCCTGAGGAGGAACCTGTTTACTATGGGAAGTTAAGCCGGTTTATTAAAACAATAGGCAAGCCCTTAGTATTTGGAGCGGTTACTTGTCGACTAGACTCTTATTATAATAGTGCGCTTATGGCTTCAGGAGAAGGTATTTTATTGGGAAGGTATGATAAGTTGCATCTTGTCCCTTTTGGTGAGTACATACCTTTTAGGAATATCTTAAAGTTTTTAGATACAATTGCTCCTATAGGCGATATTACAAGAGGGAAATACTATACATTATTTAAAATTCGTAGCCAGAAGATAGCGGCCCCGGTTTTAAACTCCGGAAGACAAGTTTATTTATCAGGTAGATATTTTCAATTCGGAACATTGATTTGTTTTGAGGATGTTTTTCCTAATTTAGCTAGAAATTTCGTGAATAAGGGTGCAGATTTCTTAATCAACATCACTAATGATGCTTGGTTTGGCAAGACCACTGAAGCATCTCAACATCTGGCAGGTTCGGTATTTCGTGCGGTTGAGAATAGGGTGTATCTGGTGCGCTCTGCCAATACAGGGATCTCTGGATTTATTAATCCTCAAGGCAGGATAATTTCTTCGGTGCACGATGAGTTTGGAAATCTGATATTTGTCCCGGGGTTTAAAACCCAAAATATCTTTATTCGCGGACAAGCATCTTTTTATAGTAATCACGGAGATTTCCTAATTGTTATATGTTTACTCTGTTTATTGTATTTATTTATCTTTGCTTTACATAAGAATTTGGCAAAGAAGGTATTGTTAGTCTTTTTATTAATCTTAACAATCTATTCCGCTTTTGTCTTTTATTTTGCGGATAAATATTATTTTATTTCTCCGATAAATTATAGCGGCGACTTAATTATCCGTTCTGATGCCAGGGGGGATGGATTTTTCGGCACTAATCGTAGCGGTAGGCGTATGCATGAGGGGATAGACCTTTTTGCCAAGATAGGCACACCGGTTTTAGCCGTGCGTTCAGGAATAGTCATTCAGGCCAATAGGAACCGCGGTATGGGCAAATATATTATTATTAGGCATAGCCCAAGCTTAGTAACTATATATGGGCACCTCTCACAGATTCTGGTTACAAAAAACAAGATTGTCCGTCAGGGTGATGTCATTGGTGCGGTAGGGAAGACCGGGAATGCCAACTATAAGGATATGCAATCCCATTTACATTTTGAAATAGAAAAAAACAATATCCCTCAAGATCCTTTGGAGTATTTGCAATAGTGTAAGACAAGATATAATATCGGCAGAATTAAGATCGTGTGATAAAATAAAAATATGCTAAAGAAATATCCAGCTTTATTATTAACATTTCTTGCAATTATCCTGGCAAGAGTATCTATTTATGCTCAAGATATTCCGGATATAGAAGCTTTCCAGAAAACCGACCGCATCCTTATATTAGCTCCTCATCCGGACGATGAGGCTATAGGGGGAGCCGGTGTGATCCAACATGCACTTTCAGCAGGCGCTCAAGTAAAGATAGTTTATTTAACTAATAGTGATCACAATGAGTTAGCATTTATCGTATATGAAAAAAGGCTCACCTTTAGAAAAGGAGAGTTTCTTCACATGGGGCAGCTACGTTGCAAAGAAGCGATTAATGCCATGAAGTTATTAGGCTTAAATGAGCGGGATCTTATCTTTCTTGGGTATCCAGATTTTGGAACATTTACGATATTTAGTCAATTTTGGCAGACAGATAAGCCATTTAGGAATTTACTTACACGCACATCCAGCGTTCCTTATAAGAATGATTTATCTTTCGGTTCACCTTACGTCGGAGAGAGTATTCTGAATGATTTAAAAAAGATCCTCCTTGATTATAAGCCTACCAAGATTCTTGTCTCTCATCCTGCCGATGTAAACTTAGATCATAAAACATTCTATCTTTTTTTAAGAGTGGCTTTACTCGATTTAAATAAGCAGATTTCTCCTGTAAAGGTTTATCCTTATTTGATACATTGCGTGGGTTGGCCCAAACCGCGACATTATCATCCCGAACTAGATTTAGTGCCTCCGAAAAACTTTCTAGATTCCCAGGCGAGCTGGTTAAAATCCAATTTAACCCCAGAGGAGTTAGAGAAAAAGCATCAGGCAATACTCTGCTATAGAAGTCAGACTGCTTCGCATGCTTTTTATCTTTTAGCCTTTGCCCGCAAAAATGAATTATTCGGTAACTATCCGCAGATTGAATTAGCCAGGCAGGCTTCTTTGAAAGAAAAAGCTCCGGAGTTCTTCGGTTCTACGCGTATCTTTGAAGATTCGGAAGATGAGGGGATGCTTTCTCGTGATAGCTTCATAGAGGGTCAGGGTGAAGTAGGCTATGCTATTGTGGATCATTGTTTAGTTATACGTGTTGATAAAACTAAGAAGTCAATCAAGGGCTTAAGCTTTATGCTTTATGTCTTTGGTTATAATGATAAAGTCCCATTTTCCTCTATGCCTAAAATACGCATTCTTATTAAAGGTAAGAAGCACAGAATTTATGACGGGAAAAAGAAAGTAGCATCACCGGTAGGGTTTCTTTTGGACACGGATTCCGAGGAAGTAGTTGTGCATATCCCGCTTACCTTATTAGGTGACCCTGGCTTAATACTTACTTCGCTAAAGGCTTATAGTGGAAGGCTTCCTGTAGATGCAACTGGATTTAGGGAGATCGTTATAAAATAAAGCGGGAGGATCTGATGTTAGAGTTAAAACTGATCGAGATAAAAAAACCAGAAGATGTTAATCTAATTTTAGGGCAGAGCCATTTTATTAAAAGCGTAGAAGATATCTATGAAGTTTTAGTAAATAATGTCCCTGGTATAAAATTTGGCATAGCTTTTGCGGAGGCTAGCGGCGCCTGTAAGGTGAGGGTTGAGGGTAATGATCCTGAGCTTAAAAAAGTAGCTGTGGATAATTGCCTTGAAATAAGCGCGGGGCATAGTTTTGTAATCTGTATGCGTAATGCCTTTCCGATAAATATTCTCAATGCCATTAAGAATATCCCAGAGGTATGTAATATATACTGCGCAACTGCTAATTTGCTTAAGGTTGTTGTGGTTCAGACAGAGCAAGGTAACGGAATATTGGGTGTAATTGACGGTGCTCGGCCAAAAGGCGTTGAAGATGAAGCCGATCTTATCTGGCGTAAAGAATTCTTGCGTAAAATCGGATATAAGCTATAATTTATCTTGTAAATTAAACCCAAATTGCTATAATTATTTTCACAGGTTATAATGGATTTTAAAAAAATACGTAAAAGTATTGGTCGTTTCGCAGGATGGCTAGGTTTAATCCTCTGTTCTTTGATAATTAAGCTTATTCCGACACAGTTTTTGTATGGTTTTGCCCAGGGGATAGGTTCCTTGGCGTATCGTTTTGCCGGAAAGCAGCGTAAGATTGCTTTAGAAAGCTTAAGTATTGCTTTTGGTAAAGAGAAGTCCCAGCAAGAGTTAGAGGATATTGCCCGCGACTGTTTTACTTATATAGCAAAGTCAGCGGTGGAGTTAATGTTTCTTATGGACAGGCCTAAGCTGGTAAAAGAGCGCGTGGTAATAGAGGGTAGAGAGAATTTAGACCGTGCTTTAGCTAATGGGCACGGAGTAATATTAATTAGCGCGCATTTTGGTAATTTCCCGCTTTTATTGGGAAGGTTGGCACTCGAAGGTTATAAGGCGGGTGGAATTATGCGTCCGATGAGAGATTCTCGGGTTGAGAAGATTTTTTTTGAGAAGCGAGAAAAATTTGGGGTAAAAACAATATATAGCCAGCCGCGCAATGTATGCGTGAATAACACTATAAAAGCTTTACGTAATAACGAGTTGGTTTTTATTCCCATAGACCAGAATTTTGGTACGGGGGGTGTGTTTGTAAATTTCTTCGGTAGACAGGCTGCTACAGCAACCGGTCCGGTAATTCTTGCTCAGCGTACCGGCGCTTCGCTTTTGCCTTGTTTTATTGTTAGGCATGGCGACAATATGTATAAGATTATTTTTGAGCCTTCTCTAAAGCTGGAGGAGGGTAAAGATGCGCAGGAAATGGTTCTTATAAATATTCAGAAATTAACCAGCATCATAGAAGAATATATTCGTAAATATCCTGCGGAATGGGGATGGATTCACCGCAGATGGAAGAGTAAACCGAACTAAAAGGAGGTGTGAGATGGCAGAAGAGGTAAAGAAAGCAGATGCAAAAAAAGGAGTTGCCGCTTTGCTTAAAGTTATCTTGGGTTTAGCTTTCTTAGGAATAGGCGTCTTTGCGATCCTAAGATGGTACAAGTTGCTTTTTATGATTATCAAGGGCTGTATTGGCCTGTTCTTTATTTTAGCCGGTGTAATTACCTTAGCTATAGCTAAAGAATAATAAAGCTTGAGATTTAAGAAAGAGGGTTGGCTTTTGTAGCGTAAGCCAGCCCTTTTTTATTTTGAAATAAATATCCGATAGGCTCATTTTATTGACAAAAGCTCTCTTTTGTGGTAAAGTAAAACCATAAAAGGAGGGTTTAGATGAAGATTAGAGTATATATAATTCTCGTGGCTTTATCTTTATTAATATTCGCGAGTACTAATTTAACCTTAGGCTTAACTGAGGATGGGCCTGTTCAGCAAACTTCCCAGGTAGGCAGCGATACAGATACGCAATGGCGTTGGGGAGAAGTGGTAAGTTTGGATCCACAGAATAAAACCCTGACTATTAAATATCTTGATTTTGATACTGATCAGGAAAAAGACCTAGTTTTAGTTGTAGACGACTCAACTGCATATGAAAATGTTAAGTCTCTGCAGGATATTCAGCTAAAAGATACTTTAAGCGTTGATTTTATAGTTAGCGATTCCAAGAATACTGCCAAAAACATAAGTAAAGAAAAAGCCGAAGATTCAACCACACCCACTGGGCCAGGAGAAGATAAAATAACAGTTGAAGAGGCTCAGGCAGATCAGAGCACCTCTTCACAACCAGAGCCTGCTGCTGCACCTTCTTTAGCCAATTAGTAGTTCGGCGTATATAAAATAAAGTATATATGGCAGGGCTTAAGAACTCCCTGCCTTTAACTTAATGAAAGCTAATTTTCTATTTATAATCGGTTGCGTATTCATAATACTTGGAGCAACGGGTTGTGTATTAATAAATAAGCCTGTTCAATTTGTAGATAGATTTATCGGTCAGACTTTCTTTCCCCCTTATTCCGGACCTAAGGTAGAGGTAATGGTAGCTGATTTCGAAATTAAAGCGGCTAAGGCCACTACTGATGTTGGCTCGGATTTACGGGATATGTTGATAGCCGGGCTTAATAAGACCAACCGTTTTCTGGTAGTCTCTGCAACTAAGGAAGAGATTGAAAAGCCGATTAAATCGATTATTATTGCAACTGAAGTAATAAATTTTGAGCCGCGCACATCCGGCGGGAGTCTTGGTATAGGTGGCGGCGGGAGCGCTGGGAGCGGGACGCTTGGTAGCCTTCTGGGCACAGGCGTTAATAAGCCGTACATAGCAATAAATATCCGCATTGTTGATACTCTGTCATCAAAGGTCTTAGCTTCAGAGCGCATCACTGGTCAGGCTACCGAAACGGAAAGCGCCATAAGGAAGAAGCCTCGCAATAGGGATTCACTAAAAGAGGGGATTTCTGCCTATGTCAATACCCCTATAGAACAGGCGATTCATAAATGTATTATTGAAGCAGTTAAATATATTGTGCAAAACGTACCAGCAAGTTATTACAAGGGAGATAAAAATGGGAAAGCGTAAACGTAGAGGCAAACTTAACTGGCGCACTAAGAAAGCGAACCACGGAAGAAAGCCTAACCTAGGTTAAGTAGTAGAAGAAATTTAATTATGGTTTTGATTTGGATCCTTACGAGTACATTATTAGTCAGCGTTATCTCGCTGATTGGCGTTGTAACTTTAGCGATAAAAAATAATTTATTGCACAAGATTATTTTTTATCTCCTTGGATTCTCAGCCGGTGCGCTTATTGGAGGCGCATTTTTGCATATCCTGCCTGAAGCTATAGAAAAAACCAATACTACAACCGTATTCTACTTCACCATACTCGGGATAATAGTGTTCTTCTTAATGGAAAGGTTTCTTCATTGGCGCCACTGCCATGAAGAGAATTGTCGTATTCACGCCTTTACTTATCTTAACCTTGTAGGAGATGCATTCCATAATTTTCTTGATGGAATTGTTATTTCGGTCAGCTTTATTGTCTCTTTTAATGTCGGTGTGGCTACTACAATAGCCATAATATTACACGAAATACCTCAGGAACTTGGAGATTTTGGAGTATTGGTTTATGGGGGGTTTACCCGTAAAAAGGCTCTTCTTTGTAATTTCCTAACAGCATTAACAGCGGTAATTGGCGCTTTGATAGGATATTTTATCTCTAGTTATGTTCATAATTTTACTAATTTCATCATGCCTTTAACTGCAGGAGGCTTTATATACATAGCTACATCTGATCTTATCCCCGAGATACACAAAGAAAGTAACCAAAAACGCGCAACGTTTGCGTTTGTTGCGTTCTTATTTGGTATTCTTTTTATGGCTTTAGCCAAATATTTTCTACCGGAATAACTCTTCATTTTATTTTAATTTATGAAAGCAATTACATTAATTTCTGGCGGCCTGGATAGCATTCTGGCGGCAAAAGTAGTTAAGGATCAAGGGGTAGAGGTTATCCCGCTTAATTTTAAGATTCCTTTTTGCCAGCGAAAGAAAAATGCGCAGCCTGATAATACCATGAGTTCTTTTGTAAAGAATAACTTAGGCGAAGAGCTTAGGTGTATGGATATTAGTAAAGATTTTATGGAGCTAGTTTTAAATCCTAAGCACGGTTTTGGTTCAAATATGAATCCTTGCATAGACTGTAAGATTACTATGTTGAAGAAGGCCAAAGAGCTGTTGGGAGAATGGAATGCGCAGTTCATAGTTACGGGTGAAGTTTTAGGTCAACGCCCGATGTCACAACATAGAAGAGCCTTACAGGTTATCGAGAAGGATTCGGCTTTAGAGGGTTTATTGCTTAGGCCATTATCCGCTAAATTATTTCCTGAAACTGTCCCCGAGAAAGAGCTTTGGGTGAGGCGAGAAGAATTATTTAATTTTAATGGCCGCTCCCGCCGGCCTCAAATAAATTTAGCCCGTAAGCTTGGGATAAGCGATTATCCGAATTCAGCAGGAGGATGTCTTCTTACGGATCTGCAATTTTCTAATAGACTCAGGGATCTTATTATACATAGGCAGCTAAATATAGAAAATGTGGAGTTATTGAAAATAGGCAGGCATTTTAGACTTAGTGCTTCTACTAAATTGATCGTAGGCCGAAATGAAATAGAGAATAAGGAGTTAGAGTATTTAGTTAAAGAAACCGATTATTTATTCATACCCGATCAAGATTTAGCTGGTCCGGCTTGTTTAGGTAGGGGAGAGTTTAATGATCAATTGGTGGAATTATCCTGTCAGATAATGAGCCGTTACTGTGATTTAAATGATGCCAAGAGAGCAAGAATAATTTATTATAGAAAAGATAATTCTGTAACTACGCCTTGCGTAGCAGAGGCCTTTCCTATATGCGAAGGCAAACTCGATAGTTTAAGATTATGAGAGAAGCGTTACTTTATAAGCAGCTCGAAGAAAAGGGGGTGCTCTGCTATCTCTGCAGCCATAACTGTAGAATCGCTAATCAGAAGTTTGGTCTATGCGGAGTAAGGGCGAACGTCGATGGCATATTGTATACTCATACTTATGGGAATGTGGTAGCAGCTCACGTAGATCCCATTGAAAAGAAACCGTTGTATCATTTCTTACCGGGCTCAAGCAGTTTTTCGATAGCAACGCTGGGTTGTAATTTTCGTTGCGGTTTTTGTCAGAATTGGGAGATATCTCAAGAAACGTTTAAAGCCCAAGCGCATTTAGAGGAGGAAGAGTTTCTTCCCAAGGATATAGTTGAACAAGCTATCCAGAGCGACTGCAAAAGCATCTCCTATACTTATACTGAACCGACTATTTTCTTTGAATACGCCCAGGAAATAGCAAAGCTAGCCAAAGCGAAAGGCCTTTACAATATATTTGTTACTAACGGTTATATGAGTTCTGATTGTATTGAAATGATCAGGCCTTATCTTGATGCTGCGAATATTGATCTTAAATTTTTTAGCGAAGCTTCCTATAAAAAATATTGTAACGGTTCTTTAAACCCAGTTTTAGATTCGATTAAGCTTATGAAGGCCTTAGGGATTTGGGTTGAGATAACTACCTTAATTATCCCCAATATAAATGATTCTGAAAAAGAGTTAAGCAAGATAGCTAATTTTATCGCAAGCGTAGACAAAACTATCCCTTGGCATGTTTCGCGTTTCCATCCGGATTATAAATTCAAGGATTATGAGGTTACGCCTGAGGATATACTAAAAAAAGCCAGAATTATAGGTTTTGAAGCAGGATTAGAGTATATTTATGCTGGGAATGTCAGTGGCTGGGGAACGGATACAGAATGTTACGCATGCAAAAAGAGGTTGATTAAGAGGAAAGATTTCAGTATTATGGAGTATAATATTAAGCAGGGCAATTGTGTTTATTGTAACAAAATAACCCCCGGAGTATTTGCCTGATTTTAAAGAAAGAATGAAGATAATTAATCCGCAAAAGTGTATTGTATTCTTTGATTTTGATAATACTATCTCTACCTGTGATGTTCTCGATAGCATGCTACCCCGTTTTTCTAAGGATGAGCTCTGGATTAAGCTTGAGAAGGAGTGGGAAAAGGGAAAGATTGGATCCCACGTTTGCCTCGAAGGCCAGATTAAGGGTTTAAGCATTACAAAGGTTAAGCTGAATAAGTATCTATCTAGTATAAAATTAGACCCTTATTTTGAGAAGATAGTAAAATTACTCTCTGCAAAACAAATAAAGACAATCGTTTTAAGCGATAATTTTGATTATATATTGAAGCGTATATTAAATCGGCATTCTATCAAGAGTCTGAAGATTTATTCTAATAAATTAAGCTTTAACAAGAATGGGCTCATTCCGCGCTTTCCATTTCATAACAAGAATTGCCAGGTTTGTGGCCATTGTAAGACAAAAAACCTCTTGGCAAACGTGGCGCAAGATTCTATAATAATATATGTTGGAGATGGGCGGTCGGATATTTGTCCGGCGCAGCATGCGGATATAGTATTTGCTAAAGATAGCCTTTTAAAACATTTTCAGGATAAAAAGCTTACCTGTTTTGCTTATAATTCTTTAAAAGATGTGTATAAATATTTCAGAAGGAGTTTTATATGAGTCAGAATTTAGCTGTAAAAAAGAATAAAGTCAGTAATCCGGTATCCTCCGATGAGCTCCTGGCCTTAGAAGCAAAATATTGTTCTTGGGGAGATACGGTGCATTATGCGGAAAAGCTAAATATTTTTAAGTCAGCTAACGGGAGCTTCCTGTATGATGATAAAGGTGTTGAATATTTGGATTTACAGATGTGGTATTCTGCAGTTAATTTCGGGTACAGGAATAAACGGTTAAATGCAGCGCTTAAGAAACAAATTGATATCCTTCCGCAGTTAGCCTGTCAATATTTGCACGAGGAGAAAATTCAGCTTGCCACAAAGATCTCCCGGAGAAATGAAATGACCTTTGAGGAGAAGGGGAGGGTGCATTTTAATGTCGGCGGTTCGTCTGCGCTTGAAGACTCGTTAAAGCTTGTAAGAAATCATTCCGGGAGGAGCTTGGTATTTGCTTTTATGGGTGGTTATCATGGAAGGACCCTGGCTGCCTCAGCGATTACCTCAAGTTTTCGTTATCGTGAAAAGTTTGGTCATTTTGGGGATAGGGCGTTCTTTGTTCCATATCCGTACTGTTTTAGATGCCCTTATGATAAAAAGAAGGATTTTTGCGATCTGTACTGCTTGAAGCAATTTGAAAGATTGTTTGAAACCGAATATTATTCGGTAGTAAACAAGAAGACAAACAAGTGCGAATTTGCTGCTTTCTACGTTGAGGCTATTCAAGGGACAGGAGGCTATATTGTTCCTCCGCAGGAGTATTTTTCAGGCCTAAAAGAAGTTTTGGATAGATACGGTATACTTTTCGTTGATGATGAAATACAGATGGGATTCTTTCGTACGGGTAAACTTTGGGCAATAGAGCATTTTAACGTTACTCCGGATATAATTGTATTCGGCAAGGCTTTAACCAATGGACTAAACCCTATCTCCGGTATCTGGGCAAAGGAAAAACTTATCTCACCGCAAGTATTTCCTCCGGGCTCAACGCACTCCACATTCTCTGCTAACCCGTTAGGTACTGCAGCGGGACTCGAGGTAATGAAATTAATTGAAGAGTCAAACTTTGCTGTGGATGTTCCTAAGAAGGGCCAATATCTGCTCGCTCGCTTTAAGAAGCTGCAAAAGAAATACCCGCAGATCGGAGATGTTGCCGGTTTAGGCCTGGCTATACGCGTTGAGATGTGTGAAAAAGATAGTTTTACGCCTAATAAAGAGTTAACCGATAGAATAGCGAATCTTGGTTTAAGTGGAACACTTTCTGTTGGCGGTAAAAAACGCGGGCTTATACTAGATGTGGGAGGATATTATAAAAACGCCTTTACTATGGCGCCATCTTTTTATATCACTGAGAAAGAGATGGATTTAGGGGTTGAGCTTTTTGAAGAGGCATTATCCAGGGCATTAAAATAAATCTTTAGGTAGAGTTTCTTAGGGAAGCTTTATTTGTATTTGTTAAAGAAGTCCAGTGTCTTCTGCGCAACTTCATCCCTCTGTTGGTCGGCAATAATAATATGGTAGGAGTCTTCAAAAAGCACGACCTCTTTATCAATAGAGCCTATGTGGTCGCGTATATAATATGAATTCTTAGGACTAGTGACATCATCTTCTTTTGCCTGTAATAGCTGTATTGGGGTATTTATTTCAGGTAATAAATTCATAACATGTTTTGCTAAGAGGCTATTCTGGTGCATGCTTGATACCGGAATAACCGGATAACCATAAAGGTGCACCTTACTATAATCAAATAAATCCGATTTCTTGTAGAAGTTTTCAATCCTTGATCGCAGCCTCTCGTTTTTAATGCCGTAGGGAAACTCTTCCTTAAGATAAAAATAATATTGAAGAGGCGTCTTATAGACTATAGGTAAAAGTATTTTTAGTTTTGGCGTGGCCCAGCCATCGAAAAATAGCGTAGGGGAGAAGCAGTTGATCGCGCGTATTTTTCTTGGGAATTCGTAGGAGAGGTTTAATCCTAATAACGCGCCAAAGGATAGTCCCGCAACAAATATATTCTCGTATTTAGATTCATATTTTAAGAACTCATTTTTTATCTGCGAGTATAATTCTTGCCATTTTTTTCTTTTGAGTATAGACAAAGATTGGTTGTGTCCACTGATCATCGGGCTATAAACGGAATAGCCTTGCCTATTAAGCCTCTGGCCAATAGAGCCCATTTCTTTTGCTGTCCCGGTTAAGCCATGGATAAGAAAGCAAAGGTTCTTGTCGCCTTCAAGAAAGAAGCTAGAATCCGGAATATCTTGGATCTTGCGCCAGTCTTCTCTAAGGGAAAAAATAATCATTTTATTAAGATAATTTTTCTGACATTATGTTTTAATTTTGGAGATTTTTGTCAGTATTCTTGGTTAAAACCGGTAAGATATTCCCGCAAGGCCGAAGTAACTGTTTATGCCGTGGTTTGGTTGTTTTATGCTGGCATTAGAAAGGTGGCGCATGCGTCCTTCTATGGTCAGGGCAGTGTTCTTGGTGAAGTAATAATGTAGTCCTAGGCCAACCTGTTCGGTAAAATTAAATTGCGTAGATTGTTCCTGTGTGTGTAGGGTCATGTAATCTAATCCTACACCGATTTTAGCATAAGGTTGGCATTTCCAGGTATCTGGGAAGATCCCCATCTTGATCCAGAAATTTGTTCCGCCTTCGAAATTGGAGTCAGGGCTTGAAATAAATCCCAAAAATGGCTCTATCTGAAATTGCAATAGCTGCTTGGGATTAAAATGTATTTTTTTGGTTAGCTCTCTAAGGTTAAAATCAAAAGATACGCTTACGGGGATAAGATTGTAATTCTCCTGCCCATTAACTAAATTCCCCCAGCTAAATCCGGTGAGGATTTCAATAGCCTCAAGGCTACCTTTCTTGGCTTCTTCGGTTTGAGAAGCCTTTGATTTCTGCCCGTTGGCTTTTTTCCCCTCATCAGCTGCACAGGGCCTTGAAAGTAGAACGGTTAGGCCAAATAAAACTAGGAAAACTACTATTTTTTTCATTAGTTGTATTATATGAAAAAATTAATTAAATGCAAGTACTTTTTTAATCTTAATACAATTGACAACTTATTACTAAAGAGTAAAATGAATAAGGAAAGAAGGGGCAAATAGTCTTTTATGGTGTAACTTTTAAATAACAAGGAGGTGTGAGATGCTTTGGCTTGGGCTTATAATTTTAGTTATTGTTTTGATTATCTTTATAAAGAAGGGTAAGGGTAATTGTGGGTGTGGTTGCGGTTCTTCGGATAAAAAATGAAACCTGTCTCAATTAAAAAGCAGCTAATTCTATTTCTGATTTTGTTTGGTTTATCCTTATCGTTTATAGATAAAGATAGCTCTTTTTTCTTTGCTACTGCGATTGCGTTAATAAGCGCAATTGCAGCGGAATCATTGCTACTCTATTTAAAAGATAAAAGGTTTTCTATATCGGAAAGCTCGATTATCACAGGATTAATAATCGGCTTTGTGTTAGCTAGTGATAGCCATTGGTGGGTTATCGTATTGACATCAGTTTTTGCTATCTCATCAAAGTATTTAATTCGCTTTAACAAGAAGCACATATTTAATCCCGCTGGATTTGGCGTAATTTTGGCGACCTTACTTCTAGGCGCCCAAACCCAATGGAGAGGGACGTATTTATGGTATATCCTTATTCCTGTAGGTCTGTATTTTATTTTTAAGATACATAAACTAGAACTACTCCTCAGTTATTTTATTACTTCGCTGGTTATTTTTGGATCACAGGCATTAATACGTAGAGAGCCAATAGGATCAATTTTCGGTTATCTTAGTTACTTTTTTATCTTTATAATGTTAATTGAGCCTAAATCAACTCCGTTTAATTTTTTAGCTAAGTTAACCTTTGGCGCTAGTGTTGCTGCTTTAATTTTTATTTTTACTCAAAGCGGAGTAAGTTTTGACGCAGAGATAGGTGCGTTATTAGTTTTAAATCTTTTTGTTCCGATCTTGAACAAGATATCGCAAAGGAGGAAGGCATGAAAAGAAAGGTTTTATTTATTTTGCTGTGTTTTTGTTTTACATTATCAGTTGTAGCCTATGCGCATCCACCGCAGGATATTATTATAACCTTTGACAAAAAAACAAATACGCTTAATGCGGTAATCAAACATAGTGTAAGCAATCCAGCAACACACTATATTAAGAAAGTTGATATTGGATTAAATGGTAAAGAGATAAAAGAGCTCAAGTTCACAAAGCAGGATAACTCGGCTACCCAAAGCGTAAGTTACGCGATCGTTAATGTAAGGCCCGGGGATAAACTTTCGGTAGAGGGGTATTGTAATTTAAGTGGAAAGCTCGAAAAAGAGATTACGGTAAAGTAACTATTTTTAGGGCTCTTTGTTAAATTCAGAGGGCCCTAAAATTTTACTTGACAAATGATACAATTATAGTATCATTATGATTAAAGGAAGGAGGGCGTATGGATATAACAGTTAGATACATGATTCGTCCGGTAGCCCATTGTAAAGAGGGCTGCAGTATTTTGTCCTGGGTAAGACTTAAAACTGCCCAAACGAATTTAATTAAAATATGAAATTAATAACTAGAGATACTGATTATGCGGTAAGGGCCCTATGTTTAATTGCTCAGCGTAAAGGTTGTATTGTTTCTGTGAAGAAGTTGGCTCTGGCATTGCAATTGCCCAGGCCATTCTTAAGAAAAATACTCCAGCAGCTGAATAAAAAAAAGATTCTCGAGTCTTTTAAGGGACAGAGTGGCGGGTTTATTCTTGCCAAGGAACCGGCAAAGATATTTTTAACTGATATTATGCGTATATTCCAGGGTAAGCCAAGCCTGAATGAGTGTTTTTTAAAGAAGATTGTTTGTCCTCATACTGGAAGTTGCCCATTAAGGAAAAAGATTGTTAAAATTGAGGATTATGTTTTGAGAGAATTGGGAACTGTAAGCATAGCATTATTATTAAGGAGCTAAGTTTAGTAAATGTCAAAGCGAAAGATTATTAAGATTGAAGAGGATAAATGTAATGGCTGCGGGTTGTGTATTCCTAACTGCCCTGAGGGAGCTATCCAGATTATCGATGGTAAAGCGCGCCTAATTAGTGATTTATTTTGCGATGGCCTGGGCGCATGTCTTGGGCATTGCCCAGAGGGCGCAATTATTATAGAGGAGAGAGAGGCAGAGAAATACAGCGAGCGAAAGGTGATGGAGAATATTGTTAAGCAGGGCGCGAATGTGATTAAGGCGCATCTTAATCATCTAAAAGAGCATAATGAGCAGGGATATTTGCACGAAGCCCTCTCTTATTTAAAAGAAAAAGGGATTAATAATCCCATTGATGCGCAAGCCGGAATAGGAGCACATCAGCATATCTCTGGTGGTTGCCCTGGCTCAAAGATAATGGATTTAAAGCATAAACAGACTACGACTAATAAAGAAGTTTCAGCAAATAGGGAGTCAGAGTTAGTCAACTGGCCGGTGCAGATAATGCTCGTTCCGGCTTTTGCGCCTTTCCTAAATAATGCCGATTTATTAATTGCAGCGGATTGCGTAGCTTTTGCATATCCTTCCTTTCATGAAGATTTGCTTAAGGGGAAGGTTTTATTGGTTGGTTGTCCGAAACTCGACAATATCGATATTTATAAGCAGAAGATTAAACAGATAATCGAAAATAATAATCTTAAATCTATGACCTATGTCCATATTGAGGTTCCTTGTTGTTCTGGTTTGCTCGGAGTTGTTGAAGAAGCGATTGCTGGTTCTGGTAAGAAGATCCCGTTCCAAGAGGTAATAATCGGGATCAAGGGAGAGAGGCTAAAGTGATTAATAAATGTCCCGGGCAAGATGACCGTAATATAAAGGCAGAGCCGATTAGGTGTCCGGATTGCGGTTATACGGCTGAGATCTTTACGGATGAGATAAAAGTAAAATGTCCTAAATGTAAGGGTTTTATCTGCAGGAGTCGTTTACCATCCTGCGTAGATTGGTGTAAAGCGGCAAGAGAATGTATCGGAGAAGAGAAGTGGAAGCAGTTAAAAGGAGGTAAGTAATGTTTTGTTATCAGTGTGAGCAGACAATTGGCGGGAGCGCTTGTACAAAATCAGTAGGTGCGTGCGGGAAAAACGAAGATATCCAAAGCCTGCAGGATATTTTATTATTCGGGTTAAAAGGTATTGCAGCATACGCCTATCATGCTAGGGAGTTTGGCGCCTGGGATGAAAAGGTTGATGCATTTATGCACGAAGCACTATTTAAAACGATTACAAATGTGAGTTTTGACCTTAATCAGCATCTTGAAGAAGTATTAAAATGCGGAGAGATGAATTTAAAGGTTATGGAGTTATTAGACAAGGCCCATACTGAAAGCTTTGGGAATCCGGTTCCAACTCCTGTCGAGACAGGGACAAAATCTGGGCCAGGCATATTGATTACAGGCCATGATTTACTGGATTTATTTGAGCTGTTGAAGCAGGCCGAAGGCACAGGCGTAAATATTTATACACATAGCGAGATGTTACCTGCGCACGGGTATCCTGAGTTAAAGAAATTCAAGCATCTTGTCGGAAACTATGGAGGAGCTTGGCAGGAGCAAAAAAACGAGTTTAATAATTTTAGTGGCGCTATTCTAGCAACCACTAATTGCGTATTAATCCCTCCGGAGAATAGCTATTTAGACCGTTTATTTACAATAGGAATTACCGGTGTCCCCGGGGCTACGCATTTAAAAGATAGAAATTTCAAGCTTTTGATTGATAAAGCAAAATCCCTACCTTCTTTGCCAGAGGCTCCGGGTAAGAAGATTTTGACCGGATTTCACCATACTGCAATCTTAAATTTAGCGGATAAGATTGTTAATCTGGTTAAGACAGGAAAGATTAAAAGATTCTTTCTAATCGGCGGTTGCGATGGTGCCAAGCCAGGTAGGAATTACTATACTGAAATTGCGGAAAAAGTCCCTAAAGACTGCGTTATCCTTACGCTTGCCTGTGGTAAATACCGTTTTAACAAGCTGGATTTTGGGGAGATAGATGGGGTTCCGCGGCTAATTGATATTGGCCAGTGTAATAATGCCTATTCTGCAATTCAGGTGGCACTTGCTTTAAGCAAAGTATTTAACTGTACAGTAAACGAACTCCCTTTAACCATGGTTCTATCGTGGTTTGAGCAAAAAGCAGTTGCCATATTGCTCACTTTGTTGTATCTTAATATCAAGGGTATTTATGTCGGGCCGACCCCGCCGGCGTTTATTTCTAAGAATGTATTCTCGGTTTTACAAAAGAGTTTTGATTTAAGATTAATCAGTACTCCGGATGGAGACTTAAAAACAATTTTAAGTAAATAAATCAGGAGGTGGATATGGGTTGTGGAAAATGCGGAGCAAAGAAAAAGAAGAAAGCAAAGAAGAAGTAGTTTTGAATCCCGGCGCTTTTCTAAGAAAGACGCCGGGGTTATTTTAAAGAGGGGGGGATGCGATGGTAGATTGATTATTACAGAGCGCAGATTGGAAAACCGAAAAACATGTTCCGGTAATTGAGGCCCCGGACAAAATTAAAAGAGGAGAGTCTTTAAAGGTTGCTGTTATTGTGGGCAAAGAGATAGCTCACCCTAATACTGCCGAGCATCATATTCAATCAATTGAGGTTTATTTCTTAGCTGAGGGGGAGAAATTTCCTTTTCAGGTGGCGCGTTTCGAGCTCAATACTCACGGAGAGTCTACGCAAGGACCGAATACTAGTACTGTTTTCTCCGAGCCTAACGTAGCTGTGTCATTTAAAACCGAGAAGAGTGGGACAATTTATGTCACTTCTTATTGCAATATACACGGGATATGGAAGAATACTAAGGAATTAAAGGTTGAATAAAGAAAGGGGAGTCTTATGGATAAGAAATTAGAGAAGGCATTTAACGATCAGATCAAGAATGAATTTTATTCGGGGTATCTTTATTTAGCAATGGCAGCTTTTGCCGAAAGCAATAATCTTCCGGGTTTTGCTAAGTGGTTTAAGGTCCAATACAAGGAAGAGATATCTCACGGGATGAAGATGTTTGAATTCCTGCATGATAAGGGTGCGCGCGTGCATCTGCAGGCCATCCCTGAGCCGGCCTTTGATTTTGCTTCTGTCCAGGAGTTGTTCGTGGAGACCTTAAAGCATGAAAAGAAAGTTACGTCACTCATCGAGTCTTTAAGTGATTTAGCTAAAAAAGTCGATGATAAGGCAGCTGAAATATTTCTGCAGTGGTTTATCACCGAGCAGGTTGAAGAAGAAAAGAATGCTTCGGCGATCTTGGACACCTTGAAAATAATCAAGCCGGATTCTGCGGCTTTAATTATGTTAGATAGGGAATTAGGTAAAAGAGAAGGCTAATTTGAGGAGGTAAATATGGGTATGCATAGATTATTAGGTGTATTTGCAGTAATACCTTGTTCAGTATTATTAACCATAAGTTTTTTTGTTTTATTTGCGCTACGCAAGGTAGAGCAAAAAGAGTTGAAACTTTTTGGTTTTGCTGTAGCGGTTATGTTATGGATTTCTGCGGGTTTAGTTTTATCATGCGGGATCTTTCATATAGTGACGGGTAAGCCTTTAATGAGGCCTCCATGTCCTATGATGGGAATGAAGGCAGGTCACCATAAGATGTATAAGAATATGGATAGTAAAAGAGACATGGTTAGAGAACAGACTCCGCCTATGGCTAAGCAAGCTATCGTTAAAGATAAGGATGTTAATCAGGATAAGTTAGGTTGCGCCGGTAACAAAGGGGTAATTTACAAGGCAGAATAGTTTGTTATTCATAAGAGGAGAATTTAAATGGATAAATATAAGTGTACTGTTTGTGGTTATATTTATGACCCTGCTATAGGTGATTCAGTCGGCGGAATCCCTGCTGGTACGCCTTTTGATAAGCTTCCCGTTGATTGGGTCTGTCCTGATTGCGGAGTAGGCAAGGATATGTTTGAGAAGATTTAAAGGTGTAAGTTTATGCCGCTAAAAATAGCTTTTCAAGGAAACCCGCTTACTTTAGTAGGAAGGCGAATCAGTCTTGGTAGTATTGCTCCGGATTTTAAGGTTATTTCTAATAGCCTAAAGGAAGTAAGTTTATCGGATTTTAAAGCCAAGATTAAGGTAATTAGTTCTTTCCCGTCTTTAGATACTCCTATCTGTGACCTGCAGGTTAAGGAATTTAATAAAAAGATAGCCCAGCTTTCTAGTGATATCGTAGTCTTAGGGATAAGTGATGACCTACCTTTTGCGCAAAGCCGATTTTGTTCTTTAAACGAAATTAAGAATGAAATGGTACTCTCAGATTACCGATTTTCCTCTTTTGGGATAAATTATGGTTTGTTGATTAAAGAGTTGAAACTTCTAGCTAGGGCAGCGCTTATTTTAGATAAAAATAATATTTTAAGATACATCCAGATTGCCCCGGAATTAACCCACGCCTTAAATTACGAGGATGTTTTAAGGAATCTGGGGGAGGTTATTAAGAGCCCTGCGTTAACGCTCAAGGAAGATCTGTCTTTGCACTGTAAACCTTGTGAAGGAGAAATCGCGCCAATTTCTAAGGAAAAATTAGAGAGATTGCTTGCGCTTAGCCGTGGCTGGGAATTAGTTGAAGATAGAAAAATAGTTAAAGAGTTTAAGTTTGCTGATTTTGTTGAGGCAAAATTTTTCCTAGATTTAATCTCAATTATCGCCCAGGATCAAGGGCATCATCCGACCTTGACACTAACTTTTAATAAATTAAAAGTTACGCTTAGTACGCATGCAGCTTTAGGGCTCACTGAAAACGATTTTATTATGGCTAAGATAATCGACGAATTAGGTGTTTAGATGGCACTTGAATTAGAAGCTAGAATAAGTGAAGTTATTCAGAGAACCTATAATGTTAAAAGCGTTCGTCTTAAGATCGATAGTGTTATTGATTTTAAGGCTGGCCAGTTTCTCTCGGTCACCCTTTTAAATAACCCCGCTCTAAAAAGGTATCTTTCAATATCAAGCTCTCCTACAGAAGGCGCTTATCTGGAATTTACTAAGAGAATTACCGCTAGTGATTTCTCGAAAGCACTTGATGAGCTTAAGCCCGAAGATAATGTGAGAATTCAATATCCGATGGGTAAGTTTACTTTAGGGGAGTCGAGAGAGAAGTTGGTTTTCTTATCCGGAGGCATTGGCATAACCCCTTTAAGGAGTATGGCTAAATTCGTCGTGGATAAGAATCTGGGTACGGATATAGTCTTAGTTTATGCCAACCGTTCTATTAAAGACATTGTGTTTAAAGAAGATTTTGACGCTATGCAGAAAGCATATCAGAAATTAAGGGTAATCCACGTTCTTTGTGAGCCTGATCCGTCTTTTAAATGTCTGCCCGGTTTAATTAATGCCCAGTTGATTAAGAGTGAAATTAAGGATTATTTGGAAAGAAAATTTTATTTGTGCGGCCCGCCTCCAATGGTTGAGGCGATGAGGAAGATGTTGGCTGAGGAATTAAGTTTAGCAAAAGATAATATTATTACTGAAAACTTTCAGGGATATTAGGAGGATTTATGCCAGCTACGAAACTATTGCCCGGGATATATTCTGTCGGTGTAGTTGATTGGAATGTGCGTAGTTTTCACGGGCATACCTATACTACTAAAAGGGGTACAACTTATAATGCATATTTAATTATTGATGAAAAGATTGTTTTGGTGGATACGGTGCTTGGTTCTTTTTCGGATGAGTTAATAGAGAATATTAAAGCGATTACTCCACTTGAAAAGATTGATTATATAATTGCAAATCACGTAGAAACAGACCATTCAGGGGCTCTGCCTGAGTTAATGAGGTTATGCCCGAAGGCAAAGATTTTGGGGACGGCAAAATGCAAGGATGGTTTATATAAAAATTACTACGTTAACTGGGATTCTCAGGTAGTTAAGACCGGTGATATTTTAAAACTGGGTAAGCGTAGCCTTACTTTTATAGAGGCTCCCATGATTCATTGGCCGGATAGTATGTTTACCTATTGTCCCGAAGAGTCTTTACTTATGCCCAATGACGCATTCGGTCAGCACTTGGCTAGTTCGGAACGTTTTGCTGACGAAGTTGATCAATGCGCCTTATGGGATGAAGCAGCAAAATATTATGCAAATATACTCTGGCCGCTGGGCTCACTTATTGAGAAGAAGATTGCGGATGTTTTGAAGATGAATATCGAAATAAAAATAATTGCTCCTAGCCACGGGTTAATCTGGAGGAAAGATCCGTTACAAATAGTAAATAAATATCTAAGTTGGGCTAAGAACGAAACTAAACCTAAGGTAGTTGTAGTTTATGAGACAATGTGGGGTGCAACCGAAAAGATGGCTCGGCAGATAATCTCTGGCTTAAGCGAGAGCGGGGTAAGTGTAAAGTTTTTTGACGTTAATCAAGCTGATCGCACCGACGTAATTAAAGAGATGCTTGATGCAAAAGGTTTTATATTCGGTTCTTCTACTCATGATAACGGAATGCTTCCGACAATGGCAGGATTTCTGGAATTTGTAAAAGGCCTGGCTGCTAAAAACAGGGTAGCTAGCTGTTTTGGTTCTTTTGGCTGGGCAGGAGGTTCGGTTAAAGAGATGGAAGAAGTGGTTATTAAGGCTGGCATAGAAGTTGCTCAACCCGGAATAGCCTTCAAGTATCTTCCAGATAAAGATGAAATGCAGCGTTGCTTTGAGTTTGGAAAGGATTTTGCGAGAAGAATAAATGGTTAAGTTAACTGAATCGGTAATCAGGTTTTTTGAAAGCCAGGGATGCGTAATTTTAGCTACTATTGATGCACTAGGTTTCCCGCATAGTGCCTGTAAAGATATTATTAAGATAGATAGAGAGGGTAAGATTTATCTGTTGGATGTTTATCATGGGAAAACCTTTGAGAATTTAAAAAGAAGCTCTTTGGCTAGTATCACTGCTTTTAACGAACATAAGTTTATCGGGTATTGTCTTAAGGGTAAGGCAAGTTCTCTCTCTGAAAAAGAGATGACCCCGGAAGTGCTTAAGTCTTGGGAAGAGAGGATTACTAATAGGGCTACCCAAAGGCTATTAAAGAATCTGCGTGAAGAAAAAGTCAATTCGCCTCACCCGGAGGTCTCGCTCCCTAAGCCAAAATACCTTATTTTATTTGAAGTGCAAGAGGTAGTTGATCTAGCGCCTTATAATCTTAGATAATAATATTAAGAATAGCTTTATTAGAAAGGATGGTTTATATGGCTAAAAGCGTAAGAGTCTATAGTACCCCGACTTGTCCCTGGTGTATTAGGGTTAAGCAGTTCTTGAAAGATAGTAATATTGTTTTTGAGGATTACGATGTTGGAACCGACCAAGTAAGGGCCGAAGAGATGATTAAGAAGACCGGGCAGATGGGTGTTCCGGTGATTGATATCGAAGGTGAAATTATCGTTGGATTTGACAAGGAGAAGATTAAATCTTCTTTGGGGTTATAACCAGCGTCGCCAGTAGGGACTGTCCTATATGCGAAGGTTCATAAGGGGACTGTCCCACGACAAGATAACTATTAATTGGGTGCTCAAGGTATGAAGATTTACGATCTTATAATTATTGGTGCCGGGCCGGCAGGGATTACTGCCAGCGTTTATGCTGCGCGTAAACAGATGGATTTTCTGGTTATAACGCAGGATATCGGAGGCCAGGCTGCCTGGAGCGGAGATATCGAGAATTATACGGGTTACCAATTCATTACCGGGCCGCAGCTTACGCAGAAATTTGAAGAGCATATGCGTAAATATAATACTAGCCTTAAAGAGAAAGAAGAAGTTTTGGAGATAAAAAAGTCCGGTGAGATTATTTCGGTCAAGACAGTTAAGGGTGATTATCAAGCAAGGGCAGTTATTATTGCTTCAGGCAAGCGCTCAAGGGAGTTGGGTGTTTCGGGAGAAAAAGAATTCAAGAATAAAGGGCTTACCTATTGCGCAACCTGCGACGGACCGCTTTTTAGCGGGAAAGTCGTTGCAGTTATTGGAGGAGGAAATTCCGCTTTGGATGCAGGATTGCAATTAGTAAAGATTGCAGAGAAAGTTTATATCATAAATAATACACCTAAGCTTAATGGCGACGCAATTATGCGTAAGAAGTTAGAAGACTCGAAAAGAGTAAGTATTTTTAACGATACTAAAGTAACTGCTGTCTTAGGAGACAAGTTTGTTAATGCTATTAAGATAAAACGCGATGGCACAGAGGAGATCATCTCGCTTCAGGGTATATTTGTAGAGATCGGGTTAATTCCAAATGCGGATTTTGTGAAAGACGTTGAAAGGAATATTCAAGGAGAGATCAAAATAAACGCTCATAATCAGACTAATCTAGCTGGTATTTTTGCTGCGGGGGATGTAACTGATGTCCCGGAGAAGCAAATTATTATTGCTGCAGGTGAAGGCTCAAAGGCGTGTTTGAATATATTTAAGTACTTAAATAGCAAAACATTTAGCTAAGGAGCTTACAAATGAATTATAAACGGCTAGCTTTATTTGTAATATCTATTTTCTTATTTATTAATTCGTATGCTGCGGTTGTCTCCAATCGTTGCATAGTAGAAATAACTGCTAGAGTAATCTCCGTTAAAGAAAGGCATGAGCAGGTTATGCAATTCGATGGTTCATTTGGAGATGTTACCTATTTAGATATGATGATTCAGATTAAAAAGATTGGTTCTGTAATTAAAGAAGCCTATAGTTTAGATATCGACTGTCAAAAAGTCTATAAGGTCGGTAAAACGATAACCGTGAGCGTAGAAATGAGCCCTACTTTTCTTATGGATAGCAATGGATCAATAGTCAGAGGTTGCTTGATTAGCGGAAATCTTGATTCAATCGTCGATGATGAAAATCCTACATATAATCTGACAAAGATTCAATTATTATAATGAAAAAAACCAAGTTTAATGAGCTAAAAGAAATATACAAAATTCTACATAGTCCAAAAGGGTGTATGTGGGATAGAAAGCAGACGCATAAGAGTCTGATTAAGGATTTACGGGAAGAGGTAGAAGAGTTTATCCATGCTGTAAAAAGTAATAACCAGCAGCATATGAAGGAAGAGTTAGGTGATATATTATTGCACGTTATGTTTAATGCCCAGATTGCTTCTAAAGAGGGTGAGTTTGACATAGAAGATGTTATTGACGGTTTGATTAAAAAGATCAAGAGAAGGCATCCGCACGTTTTTGGCGGGTTAAGGGTAAAGTCTACGCGTCAGATTATCGCTAACTGGAATAAGATAAAAAAGCATGAAAAGAAGAATGCTGGTATATAGAAAGATAAAGGTTGGTCCTAAAATTATCGAAGCGCTTTGTATTAATTTAAGCGTTAAGAATTTTATTCTTTTAAGAGGAAGCCGAGGGTATGTTTCGTGCGGTTATCTTAACTTATCCGTGGCCAGAAAGTTTAAGGATGCGGCTATAAAAATAACTGGGGTCTCTAATATTGAGGAGGCATTAAGGGCAAAAGTAGCTGCGCTTACTCCGCAAGCAGCTAAGCTTGGAGTGATTAAAGGAATGACAGTAAAAGAAGCTCTAAAAATAATTGCATAAAGAACTTGACAACTATTTTTTTCATTGTATACTCTACTAAAGCAATAGAGATTATATAGAAGAGGTGATTATGCGCATAACTTATCGTGGCGATTATGCTTTAAAGACAATTTTGGAGTTGGCGCTACATTATGGGGAAGAACCCGCTGCAACAATTACTGAACTTGCTAAGCGGCTGGATATTCCGACTAAATTCTTAGAGCAGATACTTCTAGATTTAAAAAGAGGCAGGTTTGTAGAAAGTAGAAGAGGTAGCGTTGGTGGTTATTTCTTGGCTAAAGCACCTTCTGAGATCAAGCTTGGAGAGGTAGTTAGATTTATTGACGGCTCAGTTGAGCCGATTGCCTGCGTAAGTAAAGAGTATTCAGGATGTCGCGATATGGGAACCTGCGCATTTAAAGATATTTGGTATGAGGTAAATAAAGCCACGAGCAAGATTATAGATAATATAACTTTTGAGGATTTGGTTAAGAGGACAAAAAAGACAAGTGCCGTTTCTACTTATCAAATTTAAAAGATGAAGATAGCTAAGAATATCACAGAGTTAATCGGGAATACCCCTTTGGTTAAGCTTAACCGTTTAAGCCAGGATGCGCTTGCTACGGTGGTTGTGAAAGTCGAATCATTTAATCCTTGCTCTTCGGTTAAGGATAGAATTGGGTTGAGTATGATAGAGGCAGCTGAGAAGGAAAGCAGAATAAAGAAAGATACGATTATTGTTGAGCCTACTTCCGGAAATACGGGGATAGCTTTAGCTTTTGTATGCGCAGTAAAAGGATATAAACTTATTTTGACCATGCCTGAGACTATGAGTCTTGAACGCAGGCAGTTATTAGCTGCTTTTGGTGCAGAGATTATTCTTACTCCCGGAGGCGAAGGGATGTCCGGGGCAGTAAGAAAGGCAGTTGAGCTAGCTAAAAATGATAAACGATATTTTGTTTTGCAGCAATTTGAGAATACAGCGAATCCAGAGATCCACCGTCGTACAACCGCAAGAGAGATCTGGGAAGATACTGACGGCAAGATTGATATTTTAGTTGCCGGAGTAGGAACAGGAGGTACAGTTACGGGCATAGCCGAGGCGATTAAAAAGAAAAAGCCAAATTTTAAGGCCGTTGCAGTAGAGCCTAAAGATTCACCGGTTTTATCAGGGGGCTCCCCCGGACCGCACAAGATTCAGGGCATCGGAGCAGGTTTTGTCCCTGCGATATTGAATCGTAAAATTATTGACGAGGTAATCCAGGTTTCTAATGAGGATGCTGCCCAGACAGCTCGGAGATTAGCCAAAGAGGAAGGGATATTGGCTGGGATATCTTCGGGTGCTGCGTTATTTGCGGCTCTAGAAGTAGCTAAAAGAGAAGAGAATAAGGGTAAGCTAATTGTGGTAATTTTACCTGATACCGGCGAGCGTTATTTAAGCACGGGCCTGTTTACCTAACAAAAGGAGAATAAAATGAGAGACAGAGTAGAGAAGGCGTTAGAAAAGGTTAGGCCTATGCTTATTGCTGATGGTGGCAATGTTGAATTAATAGAAGTAACCAGTGATGGGGTAGTAAAATTAAAGCTTAAGGGCAGCTGTGGTTGCTGTCCGATGTCTCAGATGACTCTAAAGATGGGAATTGAGAGAATACTTAAAGAAGAGGTTCCGGAGGTAAAAGAGGTAATTGCGATTTAAACTTTTTAATAATTTATTTAAAGATAAGAAAGGGTAAAGATGCGCACGATAAAAGAGATTAACGAGAAAATAAGAAAAGGGCAGGTAGTTGTAGTTACTGCCGAGGAAGTGATAGACCTTGTTGAGAAGAAAGGGGTCAAGAAGGTTGCGCAGGAGGTAGATGTTGTTACTACCGGGACATTCGGTCCTATGTGTTCAAGTGGCGCATATTTTAATATTGGGCATACTAAGCCGCGTATAAAAATCGGCGGAGGAACCTGTACGCTTAACGATGTGCCTGCGTATACCGGGTTTGCCGCAGTGGATATTTATATGGGCGCAACAGCCATTCCGGATGATGATCCGCGTAATAAAGTTTATCCCGGAGAATTTAAATACGGCGGCGCACATGTAATTGAAGATATTGTCGCAGGTAAAGATGTGCGGCTTGATGCTACTGCTTACGGTACTGATTGCTATCCGCGTAGAAAGTTAGAGACTCTGCTTAATATCAAAGATTTGAATGAGGCAGTATTATTCAATATGCGTAATGCCTATCAAAACTATAATATTGCGGTAAATTTATCGGATAAGCCGATTTATACTTATCTAGGGATGCTTAAGCCGAATCTTGGTAATGCTAATTATTGTTCGGCCGGTCAACTCTCTCCGCTACTCAAGGACCCGTATTATAAAACTATTGGTATAGGCACTAAGATTTTCTTAGGTGGAGGAATAGGTTTTGTTGCCTGGCAGGGGACGCAGCATAATCCCGGAGTACCGCGTAGAGAGAATGGAACGACTAAGGTTCCCGGAGGTACTCTTTCGGTTATCGGAGACCTGAAACAGATGAAGTCACAATATTTGGTGGGTACAAGTATGCTTGGTTACGGAGTTACGCTTATCGTCGGTATAGGTGTGCCGATTCCGGTTCTAGACGAAGAAGTTATTCAGCATGCCGCAGCTAAGGATAAAGATATATACGCGCCTATTGTGGATTATAGCCAGAATTATCCGCAGGTTATTCCAGGTTCACTCGGAGAGGCTAGCTATGAACAATTAAAGTCCGGCAAGATAACTATTCAAGGTAAAGAGGTTCCTACGGGAAACCTTTCTAGTTATTCCAAGGCAGTTAAAATATCCGAAGAATTAAAGTCTTGGATTAAAAAAGGTGATTTTGAATTAACTGAACCAGTGGCAAAGCTCCCTGCGGCAGATTCCGGGTATAGTTTTAAGCTGCTCAAGGAGAGGCCGATATTACAGAAAGAGGAGTGATATGGTTTCTAAAAGAATAGTTCTGCATTTTCCTCATCGATTGGTTAATCAGCCGATTATTTATAAGCTGGTTAAGGAGCTCGATTTACAATTTAATATCCTTAAAGCTTTTGTAACTCCGCAAGAAGAAGGACTCATGGTTTTGGAATTAACGGGCAAGCGCGAGAATTTTGATAAGGGTATTGAATATTTGAAATCTTGCGGCGTGCGCATCCAACCTTTAAGTCAGGATGTTATTAGAAATGAAGAGAGGTGTACTAATTGCGGTGTTTGCGTGCCGATTTGTCCTACACAGGCTTTAATAGTTGATCCTAAAACACGGGAAATTTCATTCGATAATAAGAAATGCATCGCCTGCGAACTTTGCGTAAAGCTCTGCCCGCCGCGCGCCATGGAAGTACATTTCTGATAATTAATGCAACTTGCAAAAAAGCTAAATAAACTTAAAAAGTTGCTTTCAAAGTATGATTCCTGCCTGATTGCTTTCTCAGGCGGAGTGGATAGCGCCTTTTTGTTAAAGGTTGCCTCTTTGGTTATTCCAAAAAACAAGATTCTAGGCGTAACTGCAAATTCTCCTACTTACCCTAAAGAGGAATTGGTTTTTGCTAAGAGGATTGCCCGTAGTTTTGGAGTCAGGCACAAGGTAATTAGTACGCGCGAATTAAATAACAAAAAGTTTATTGCTAATTCTACCCAGCGTTGCTATTTTTGTAAGAAAGAACTTTTTACACAATTATGGTCGATCGCGCAAAAGAATAATATTAAGTATATATTTGACGCTAGCAATGCGTCGGATAAATCTGATTTTAGGCCCGGGAATGAAGCAAAAAAAGAACTCAAGGTGCTATCTCCGCTCCAGAAAGTGGACCTTAATAAAGACGAGATTCGCAAATTAAGTAGAAAGTTAGGTCTGATTACTTGGGATAAGCCGGCTTTAGCTTGTCTTGCTTCGCGTATTCCTTATGGCAGGCGCATCTCTACAATTATTCTTGAGCGGATTAACAAAGCAGAAACTTATCTAAGAACAATTGGTTTTGATCATGTCAGAGTCAGGGATTACGAGAATTTATGCCGCATAGAAGTGGGGAAAAAGGGTATCCCTGATTTGATAGATAAAAGAAAAAGCATAATCGACAAATTAAAGAAATTGGGATATAATTATATCACTATAGATTTAGAGGGTTATCGTACAGGGAGTATGAACGAGGGGCTTATCAGATGAAAAGGGTATACTTAGATTACGCAGCAACTTCACCTACTGATCCTGAAGTGATCAAGTCCATGGAGCCTTATTTCTTTGAGAAGTTTGGCAATGCTTCTAGTTTACATGCATACGGACAAGAGGCGAAGAAGGCGCTTGAAGATAGCCGTCATAATGTTGCTGAATTTCTAGGGGCAAAACCGGATGAAATTATATTTAGCTCTGGAGGCACAGAATCTGATAACAACGCGATATTCGGGGTAGCCGAGGCTTTAGGCGATAAAGGCAACCATATTATCACTTCTAAGATCGAGCATCACGCTATAAGCGAACCATGCGCAGTTCTTGAGAAAAAAGGTTTTAAAATTAGTTATCTAGGAGTTGATAAACAGGGAATTGTCTCTGCTGAAGATGTTAAAAAGGCGATTACCGACAAAACCATCCTCATCTCTATAATGCATGCGAATAATGAGATCGGGACTATTCAGCCAATTGCTGAAATTGGAAAGATTGCCAAGGCAAAAGGAGTATGTTTTCACTCTGATGCAGTGCAGACTGCAGGGCACATACCGGTTGATGTAAATAATTTAAACGTTGACCTGCTTTCTATTTCAGGCCATAAATTTTACGGGCCAAAAGGCGTAGGCGCTTTGTTTATAAGAAAAGGTACGCGTTTAGGAAAATTCCTGCAGGGAGGGGATCAGGAGAAGGGCAGGAGGGCATCCACTCATAATATTCCAGGTATCGTAGGTTTAAGCAAGGCAATAGAGCTGTGCAGTAAGAATATGAAAAAAGAGGCTGAATTTCAGATTGCCTTAAGAGATAGATTAATTAAAGAAATACCCAAGAAGATTAGCGATGTTATGCTTAACGGCCACCCTACGCAGAGATTGCCAAACAATGTTAATTTTTCAATAAAATATATCGAAGGCGAATCCATTCTCTTGAGTCTAGATATGTTGGGTATAGCTGTTTCTACCGGATCTGCCTGCACATCCAGTTCCTTAGAGCCATCCCATGTGCTTTTAGCTATCGGTCTTGACCACGAGACTGCCCATGGCTCAGTGAGAATTACTATGGGTAGATGGACCAAAGAGTCAGATATTGATTATCTTTTAGAAAACCTACCTAAGGTTGTGCATAAGTTACGTGCCATGTCTCCGCTATACGATAAAAAATGAGTAAGCTGCCAAAACTCGGTAAAATCAATCCGGAATTTTTTAATAAAGTAATTTATCCTAGATTAGGGAGAAAAGATTCTTCCGTCATACTAAAGCCTCAATCCGGGGTTGATTTTGGGGTAATTGATTTAGGCGATAAGGCGATGGTTTTATCAACCGACCCTTTCTATATCGCAAAAGAGCTAGGCATAGAAAAAGCTGCTTGGTTTGCAGTGCATATCTTAGCTAGCGACGTAGCAGTCAGTGGTATAAGACCAAGATACTTGGCTGTTGATTTAAATCTTCCTCCAGAGATGACTGAAAATGAGCTAAGCAGGATGTGGGGTGTAGTAGATAGCGAATGTAAGGCTTTAGGTATAAGCGTTGTCACCGGGCATACTGCTAGATATGCGGGGTGTAATTACCCATTTGTAGGTGGTGCGACTGTATTTGGTATAGATAAAAAAGAAAAACTGATTATGCCTCAGGCAAAAATCGGGGATGTGATTGTTATCTCTAAGGGGCCGGCTATTGAAACCACAGGATTATTGGCGGCTTATTTCCCAAAGTTTTTGGAGGCTAAATATGGCAAGAAATTTGTCAAGCCTGCCCAAGATGTTTATTATCAGATGTCGACGGTAAAAGACGCGCAGATTGTCGCTAGAGTAGGAGGAGTGACTGCTATGCATGATGCTACTGAATGCGGCATATTCGGTGGGCTTTATGAGATAGCTATGCATAGTCAGGTGGGTATGCATATTTATCTGGATAAGATAGTAGTTCAGGATGAAGTAAAGAAAACCTGCGCATGTTTTGATATCAATCCTTATAATTCGATAAGCGAAGGGACATTACTTGCAACCGTTAAGAAGAATAAGGCTCAGGCCGTGGTTAGTGCTTTAATTAAAGAGGGTATTCCTGCCAGCGTAGCCGGAGAAGTGGTTGAAAAGAATAAAGGCATCTGTGTTTTTGAGAAAAACAAAGAGTATAAGCTTAAGCATCCCGGCGTAGATCCTTTTTGGGCCAAGTTTGAGGAGTATCTGAAGAAATGATCGATGAAAAGATAATCGAACTATTAAAAAGGGAAAAAGATTATATATCCGGCGAAGAGATAAGCAGCCATTTTAAAATAAGCCGTCAGGCGCTCTGGAAGCATATCCAGGAGCTAAAGGATCTAGGTTACAATATCGCCGCAGTTCCCCATCTCGGATATCGTCTGGAATCTAGTCCCGATAGGTTGTTTGATTTTGAGGTTAAGAATGGCTTGGATACAAAGGTTTTAGGTAGAAAAATTCTTTATTTCGATTCTCTAAATTCTACCATGGATATGGCTATGCAATTAGGGATAAAAGGCGCAAGTGAAGGCACAATGATTTTAGCCGAGGCGCAAAATAAAGGCAGGGGTAGATTAGGGAGAATCTGGTCTTCTCCGAAATACAAGGGGCTTTATTTTTCTTTGATACTGCGGCCCGATCTTTTGCCTGCGCAGGCATCGATATTAACATTCATGGCTGCAATTAGTATTTGCGAAGCAGTAAAAGAAGTTGCAGGTATCGATGCGCAGATAAAATGGCCGAATGATATCTTAGTACACAGTAAGAAGCTCGGCGGGATACTTACAGAGATAAGCGCTGAAACTGATAAAGTTAATTTTGTAAATATCGGTATCGGCATAAACGTGAATAATGATAAGAAGTCTTTGATTAGCGGCGCTACATCTTTGAGGGAGCAGAAGAAAGAAGAGGTAAGCCGTCTGGAGTTGTTGCAGGAGATACTACGCAGGCTCGAAGCAAATTATTTACTTTTAGCCAAGAAAGGTAGCTCTATTATTATTGATAAATGGCGCCAGAATAATCTTACCTTAGGCCGAAGGGTTAAGGTTTATTGCCAGAGTAAACATATTGAGGGAGAGGCAGTAGATATTGATAAAGACGGAGGATTATTAATAAGAAAAGATTCCGGTTTAACCCAGAAGGTTATGACCGGCGATGTAGTCCACTGCAGGTAATTTTCTACCAGTAGTTAATCTTTCCTTGCAATTGTAAACCAAGCATACTAGAATAGTTGACAATGGCTCCAGCCCATATATAATATGGGCTGGAGTTTTTTTATTCTAAAAATGAAAATAATATATGGGATTATCTTAGCGTTTTTTCTGTTTTTAACTCCTCTCTTCTCTGCCGAGCCTTATGCTTTGGATAAGATTGTGGTAAAGACCCAGAGCCAAGAAGGCTTTGAAAGCTTTAATATAGAGGGCATTGGTGAAGGCGATGCCACTTTTACCTACGATGTTCTTAACTATGTCCCGGGAATAGATCTGCGTAATCGCTCTCCGATGGGAATTCAAGGCGACTTATCGCTTAATGGCTCTAACTTTGAAGAAGTAGCAGTAGCTATTGACGGGATAAATGTTATGGATCCTCAAACAGGCCACCACAACCTGGATATTCCTTTAACAATTTTTGATGTCGAAAGAATTAATGTCGACAAAATCGGGGATTCTTCTTTATACGGCGCCGGTGCTTTTGCCGGAAGTGTTAATATGGTGGTCAAGAAGCCTACGCAAAAAAAATTCAATTTAGAAGCTTTATTCGGAGAGCATGCTTTGTTCGGACAGGCGCTATCTCTGACTTTCCCATCTGAGGTAATTTCAGGGAGGTTTTCTTTTGACCATAAGAAAGCCCAGGCTGCAGTGCCGAACACTGATTTTGAGAATCAAACCGCTTCTTTATACCTGACTAAAGATTATGAATTTGCTGATTTAGATCTCTTAGCCGGTTATCAGAAAAAAGATTTTGGCGCGGATAGTTTCTACTCCAATTTATACCCCGAAGAGGAAGAGCACACAGAAATTTACTTTTATAAAACAGGGGCTAAGTTTAAATTAAATCCAGGTTTCTTTAAGACAAGTCTCTATTTAAGGAAGCATAATGATAAGTTTATCTTACAAAGAAATAACCCGACTTCGGTAAATTACCACACTACTTATGTCTATGGTTTTGATTCCAATTTTGAGCGTCCGGTTAAATACGGAAAAGCATCATTGGGGTTTAATATCGTAGAAGAAGAGATAAACTCTACTAATTTAGGTAAGCATTCAAGGCGCCATGAAGGCGCTACTCTGGGTTTTTCCCTTGATCCTGCGGGGAGGTTAAGGTCTAATTTTAATTTCGGGGTTGATTATTATCAGAAATGGAACTGGCAGGAGTCATTTAATTTGGGGCTAGGGTATTATTTGATAGATAATAAATTGAAAATAAACGGAGCTGTTTCCAGGTCGTACAGACTACCCTCATTTACTGAACTGTATTATTCCGACCCCGGAAACAAAGGAAATCCAAATCTAAAAGAAGAATATTCCTATAATTTTAGATTAGGGCTGGATTTTGCAAATGAATTTCTAGAAACTGGGTTAGCAGGATTTTTGCGTCGCGGGTATAATTTGATTGATTGGACGCGCAGCGTATCAACTCAGCCTTGGCAGGCGACGAATCTGGGGAGAGTGGATTATAGCGGGCTAGAATTCAATTTCAAGATCAATCCCAATGCCGACTTTAAATTCTTAAAAGTACCAAAAGTAGGGTTTTCATATAATTATATGTATGCGAACAGAAAGGCAAATGGATTTCAGTCAAAATATGCGTTAGATATACTTAAACACCAGTATCTCCTTGATATATATACTTTAGTTTGCGGGTTAAAATTAAATTGGCAGTTTTCTTATAACGACAGGTATTACAGCGATAATTACTTTGTCGGGAATATCTATTTAGGAAAAAAATTTGAGACAAAGGATTTTTCTTTAGAGCCATTTGTAAGCGTGGATAATTTCACCAATACGCAATACAGCGAAGTAGGAGGGGTCCTCCAGCCGGGAAGATGGATTAAAACGGGATTAAAATTTCAATGGTAGAAGCTTTACTTTCTATAAATTTTAGGTATAATTACTAACTAAGCAAACTAATTACGCCTATCGGTTTTAAGTAGGCAGGGAGGAATAATGGAAGCTATCTTAAAAAAAGAAATAATCATAAATAAAGATTTATGTAAAGTAATTGCAGTGGCAGTATTTGTTATATTGACGGCATTAGGGGCCTTTGTGCGCATTCCTCTTTTCTTTACGCCAGTGCCTATAACACTGCAAACACTTTTCGTTTTATTATCCGGAGCATTTTTAGGTTCAAGGCTAGGGGGATTTTCGCAAATATGTTATGCCGTATTAGGAATTGCTGGTATTCCTTTGTTTACGGGAAGCGGTAGCGGCCTGCTTTATCTTTCTGGTCCAACCTCAGGTTATATATTCGGTTTTATCTTTGCGGCTATTTTCCTGGGGACTTTCTTGAAATATTTTAAAAGTGATTTCTCGACTACTTTCTTGCTATTTTGTGTAGCGGATATATTGATTTTGGTTTGTGGAAGCCTGTGGATTAAACAGCTTTTCAGGTGCAGTCTTTTAAATGCACTTACCTTAGGTTTTATTCCTTTTATTGTAGGAGATATCTTAAAGGCGCTTGTTGCAACGATTATCTATTCTAAATTAAATTCCCGCTTCAAAGAGATATTCTAGGTAGATGTTTATACATACCGTCTTATTCAAAATCCAGCCTAAAGAAGTTACTAAGTACCGTAAAGATAGCTTGATTTGGGCTAGCTTCGCCAAGAAGGTAAAGGGTTTTAGGGCCTATTTTACCATGAAGCGCTATGGCTATAAGAACCAGTATGCCTCGGTATATGAATGGGATAAGCAGGAGAGCCATGAGGGTTTTATGAAAAAGCGCCACGATTGGCTTGTAAGTAAATCTAAGGCGAAGGTAAAGGTGTTGGGTTACTATAATCTTAAGGGTATAGATATTAGTCGTAAGTCGTAAGTGGTAAGTCGTAAGTAAAAGCCTGAAAATACCTCTCGCTAAGTTATCCAAAGTGTTTATTCTATTAAGTTTCTTATTGACAATAGCAGAATTTAGTGTATACTTACCACAGTAGTAAACAAGGTAGTTGAACGCTTGAACCGTGAGGAGAAAGAGTGACGCGCCTTACGGTTTTTTGTTATCTTGGTTTACTAAAATTTATCCCGGTGAAACGGGATCCCGACTAGAGTTTAAACGAATCAGCGGGAACAAGGAAGGAGGAAGTACAGTAAATGGTAAAAGGTAAAGTAAAGTGGTTTTCCAACCAAAAGGGTTATGGGTTTATTACTCCTGAGAACGGTAATGATGTATTCGTACATCATACTGCTATACAGGGTGATGGCTATAAGACTTTAGAAGAGGGCCAGGAAGTTGAATTTGAGATTGAAAAAGGTCCTAAGGGTGAGCAAGCTACAAAGGTAAACAAGTTATAACCTAAGTAGTAAATAAAAATAGGCCTTGTAGAATATACTGGGCCTATTTTTTTATTGATAAATGAAATTTTGTGCTATAATACACAAAAGGAGGTAAAATGAAGAAATTACCTATGGTTTTGCTTGGAGCAGGGGTTATCTTGCTTGTTGGTGCAGTTGTGGGTAGATTTGTCGGGAATCCTCGTACTTTCATGGGGGTTAAAATATTGACAACGATTACGCTTGCTAATACTGTACTTTTATTAGCGATTGCGGCTAAGCTTTTCGAAAAGAAATAAAAGAATAGCTTTCGGGTTAGTTCAAAAAAAGGGATGCTTTAGTCTTTTAGATAGAGGCATCCCTTTTTGTTACTTAATTTTAAAAGCATTGTGCTATAATTGATATTATGAAAAAACGTGTGGTTGTAGGCATGAGTGGGGGAGTAGATTCTTCAGTAGCCGCTGCTTTATTAATTGATCAAGGCTATGAGGTGATAGGGATCACTATGTGTTTCAATTTCGCTGATTATCCCCGTAAGTCACCTGCCTGCTGTAGTATCCAAGGGGTAGAAGACGCAAGGAGAGTAGCACATAAGCTGGGAATAAGGCATTATATTTTAAATATGCAAAAGGATTTGGAGGAGCGGGTAATTAAAGACTTCTGTAAGAGCTATCTTGAAGGGGAAACGCCGAATCCTTGCGTTATTTGCAATCAATATCTTAAATTCGGTGAATTATTAAATAAGGCTAAATCCTTTGACGCTAAATTCCTCGCTACCGGTCACTATGCTAGGATAGCTAGGTCAAGAGGTGGGTATTTGTTGAAAAAGGCAAAAGATCCCAAGAAGGACCAGACGTATTTCTTGTATAGATTAAATCAAGATAAGCTTAAGCATATAATTTTTCCTTTAGGCGGCTATACTAAGGAAGAGGTGCGCTCTCTGGCTAGGAAATTTGCACTTCCTGTTGCTGAGAAAAAAGCCAGTCAAGAAATCTGTTTTCTACCGAAAGATGACTATCGCGCGTTTTTAAGGGAGAGATTTGGGAAAAAGATAGCTCCCGGCCCAGTTGTGGATGAAAATGGCCAGGTAGTTGGCGAGCATAAAGGTATTGCATATTATACTATTGGTCAGCGCGAAGGCCTAGGCCTTGCTAGGGGGCACCCGGTTTATATAACTAGTATAGACTTTAAGAAAAACCGGATAACTATAGGGCCGAGAGAGTCTGTTTTTGGCAGTAGCTTTTTTGTTAGAGATGTGCACTTTGCATTAAAACCCATCAAAAAGAGGGTTGCCCTTAAGGTTAAAATAAGGTATAATCATAAAGAATCGGAAGCAGAGTTGTTTCCCATCGGGAAGAAAATCAAGGTCGTATTTAATAAATCCCAATTCGCCATAACGCCTGGACAATCCGCAGTTTTCTACGATAAAAATTTGGTTTTAGGTGGCGGGATTATTGAGAAGGATTAAGAATTAAATGACTAAAGAAATTGCTGGTTTAGAAGAGAAGATCGCAAAGTTAAAGAAGAAGCGCGATGCTATAATATTGGCGCACAACTATCAGTTGCCGGAGGTTCAAGATGTGGCTGATTTTAGAGGCGATTCTCTAGAGTTAAGCCGTATCGCAGCTAAGGTCGAAAACAAGGTAATTGTTTTCTGCGGGGTGTATTTTATGGCAGAGACCGCTTCAATTCTATCTCCGGAGAAATTAGTAATTATGCCTGATATACAAGCGGGTTGCCCTATGGCGAATATGCTTAATGCTGAGGAGCTGAAGAAACTAAAGAAAGAACATCCCAATGCGGTAGTGGTGGGTTATGTGAATACTTCGGCAGAAGTAAAGGCGGAATTAGATTATTGCTGCACATCAACTAACGCCGTAACCGTAGTTAATGCCTTAAAAGATAAAGAAGAGATAATTTTTGTTCCTGATAAGTATCTTGGGGATTATGTATCTAAAAAGACAGGGAGAAAACTTATCACCTGGAACGGATTTTGTCCGACGCATATAAAGATCCTTCCCGAAGATGTTAAGCGCGAAAAGAAATTTCATCCTTTTGCAAAAGTGATTGTGCATCCGGAATGCCTGCCGCAGGTAGTAGGCCTGGCAGATGCGGCTTTATCCACAAGCCAGATGTCTAAATTTGCAAAAGAGTCAGAAGCAACAGAGTTTATTGTCGGGACTGAGATAGGTCTTATTTACCGTCTTAAGAAAGATAATCCTAATAAGGAATTTTACCCTGCTTCTGAGCGGGCTGTCTGCCCGAATATGAAGCGGACTACTCAAGAAAAGATTCTCTGGGCTTTGGAAGAATTAAAGGAAGAGGTCAAGGTTTCAGACGAGATACGGCTTAAGGCAAAAAAAGCAATAGATAGGATGTTGGAAATAATTTAAGGTGAATATACCCGTTATTTATGAAGACGATTGGATACTTGTAGTTGACAAACCCTCCGGGCTACTGACAGTCCCTACCCCTAAAAACGAAGAACGCACACTCACAAGTATACTTAATTTATATCCTTGTCATCGGCTTGATCGCGAAACTTCTGGATTGATTATTTACGCAAAAAGCAAGTCTACTCAGCAAAAGTTGGCTGATCAATTTAGGCAGCGTGTAGTTAAGAAAAGTTATATTGCTTTTGTGCAGGGTGTCCCACTTAGATTAGAGGGGGAAATAAAGAATAAGATTGAAGGGTTAAGTGCTTGCACTCGCTATAAAGTTATTGCAAAAATGAATGATTTTGCTATTGTAAAAGTTAATCCTTTAACCGGCAGGACAAATCAGATCAGGATTCATTTTAAGCAGATAGGTCACCCGGTTTTGGGCGAAAGCAAATTTGCTTTTCGTCGGGATTCTATAGTTAAGGCTAAGCGGCTTTGTCTGCACGCAGAGAGATTAGAATTTGTTCATCCTCTGACAGGAAAACAGTTGTATTTAGAGAGTCCATTGCCGAAGGATTTGGAAGAGTTTTTAAACAAGCATAAATGATTAAATATATTATATTAGGAATAATTCAGGGACTTACCGAATTCCTCCCCGTGAGTAGCTCCGGGCATTTGGTAATTGCTCAGAAGCTCCTCGGTATGAGCGGAGAGGAGATCGCAATATCGGTAGTTTTGCATTTAGGCACATTATTTGCAGTCGTAGCCTTTTTCCGTAAAGATATATTGAAACTCTTGCGCGATATAAAGCTGATTTCATTAATACTTTTAGTAACTCTAATTACCGGCACAATCGGTTTACTGGGTAAAGATTTTTTTGAGAGCTTATTTAGTTCAGCTAAGGCAGTAGGATTTTCATTCGCTTTTACTGGTATCGTCCTGTTATTAACCCGTAAGTTCATGGATGCAAAGAGAGATAAGGTTGGATTAAGAGATGCGATCATTTTGGGGTTTGCTCAAGCTTTAGCGATTATTCCGGGAATTTCGCGTTCTGGCATAACTATCTCTACGCTTTTATTCAGAAAAATAGATAAGCAGACTTGTTTTAAGTTCTCCTTTTTAGTCTCCATTCCTATAATCTTAGGCGCTACGCTTTTAGAGGCGAGAAAAGTCGATCTTGCCTTAAGAAGCGATTTCATTAACTTAGTCACTGGTTTTATTGTCAGTTTGTTTACTGGTTTGTTAGCGCTTTGGATCTTAAAATTGGTTATAACACGAGCCAAATTTTATTATTTTGGGTATTATTGTATTGCATTAGCAATTTTAACTATGGTATTTATAAGATGAGCATACTTGTTTTAGGGACGGTGGCTTTAGATAACGTCAGGACTCCATATGGAGAGAGGAATAAACTGCTTGGTGGTTCAGCTGCGCATTTTTCTATGTCCAGCCGTTTATTTACCAAGGTTAGTCTGGTTGCTACTGTAGGCGAAGACTTTCCTCAGAGGCATATTGATTTCCTGCAACAAAAAGGCATTAGTCTTGCTTCGCTTATCCGGGCCCAAGGGAAAACCTTTCAGTGGTCAGGCGAATATAAAGGAGATTTGAATACCGCGGTTACTTTAAATACAGAGCTGGGAGTTTTGGCTTCATTTAAGCCTAAGCTTTCCGAGGAGCAGAAAAAGATAAAGTATATTTTCTTAGCTAATGTTGATCCCGATATTCAAGGACATATCTTGCCTCATTTATCCTCGCCAAAGTTAATTGTTTTGGATAGTATGAATTACTGGATTAATACTAAACGTAAGTCATTGCTGAAAGTATTAAAGAAAGTGGATATTTATGTAGCTAATGATCAAGAGGCGCGTTCTCTCACCCAGGAGGATAATCTTATTAGAGCGGCTAAGCGATTGCGTTCCTTTGGTCCCCCGATGATTTTGATAAAGAAAGGCGAGCATGGGGTTTTATTCTATTCGGATAAATTCATATTTTCGCTTCCTGCGTATCCGGAAGATAAAGTGGTAGACCCTACTGGCGCAGGCGATACCTTTGCTGGAGGGTTTATGGGATATTTGGCTAAGGCTAAAACGGTTAATGCGCAGAATATTAAGAAGGCATTAGCTTATGGGACAATAGCCGCTTCTTTTAATATTGAGGGTTTTGGTTTAGAAAGAACGGCTAAACTTTCTATGAAAGATTTAGATAATAGGTTAGCAGAATTCAGAAGGCAAGTTTTATTCTAAGGGAGGATTTATGTTAGAAGAGAAGATGATGGCAGATTATAAAGAGGCGATGAAAGCCAGGGATACGTTAAAGAGTTCGGTTTTAAGTTTTTTAAGAGCAGATATTATGAATACGGCTCTTGCTAAGAAAAAGAATGCTCTTGATGATAGCGAGGTAGTAGCGGTAATTAAGAAGCAGATTAAGCAGCGTCAAGATTCTATCGAGCAGTTTACAAAGGGAGAGCGTCTGGAGATGGCCGAAAAAGAGAAGAAGGAGCTGGAGATTCTTAAAATCTATCTTCCTCCGGAGTTATCCGCTGATGAAATTAAGAAGATAATTGAAGAGTCGGCAGCTGAGCTTAATGCAGGCGGCATGAAAGATATGGGTAGGTTAATGAAGGAAGTTAATGCCAAGATAGCGGGTAAGGCGGATGGTAGGCTAGTCAGCGACTTAGTCAGAGAGCGGCTTTCTAAGCCATAATTTTAGATTTGTCTGGACAGTAAGCGCTAAGTATGTTATCTTATTTTCTCCTTCCGATCAATCTTTTAAAACTTTTTTCCAATGGAAACATATTTTCTAAAAAACGAGGATATCCTCAAATTTTATGAACGGCTCAACCAGGAATACGAGCTATTCGTTCCCGTCAAAGCCAAATCTGCGTTAAAATTAAACTGTGATTGTAAGCCAATCGTCCCTACGGATGATTTCTCCATAAAGAAGTTCTCTCAAGTTAAAAAAGAAGAAATAGTTTTTAGCGATTACCGTTCTACCGAGCCAATCCGGTCTTTTTTTACTCAGTATAAGGAAGAGGTTTCTGTTTTCTTCGAAGGCGAAGATTCAAAAGGCAAGAAGGAGAGGCCTCTTGCGTTATGCGGGGTAAAGAATTGTGATATATTTGCGTTAAAGATACAGGATTTTGTCTTTTTAGGAGGAAGCGAAGTCGACGCTGCTTATAAGGCAAGAAGAGATACTACCCTGATTATTGCCAGCGATTGTCCTCAGTTCAAGAATGTTTGTTTCTGCAGGGCTTTTGATATTAACCCTTTTCCTACCGAAGGCTATGATTTTAATTTCTCTCCGTTAACTAACGGCTATCTCGTTGATGTAGCTTCGCAAAAGGCAAGCTCGATTGCATTTTCCTTAAAAGATGTATTAGTTCCGGCTACCCTAGGTCAACTTTCAGGACGGTCATCCAAAAGAGAGTCAGTAGTTCGTAGGCTAGATGATTACCTTACTCAATACCAGATTCCCAAGAAAGAAAAATTACAGGATATAGTTGTATCAGGGCACAATTCAACAGTTTGGCAGAACGAATCGCGCACCTGTGTAGAATGTAACGGTTGCGTTTTTATCTGCGATACCTGCCATTGTTTCTTATTATCTGACGATTCGTCATCAGGTAATGCCAGGCGCCTGCGTCTTTGGGATGGTTGTCTGCTTAAAAATTTTACTAAAGTTGCCGGAGGCGCTAATCCTTTAAAGTTGCGCTATATGAGGCTGCGTAACCGTTTCTTAAAGAAATTTGATTTTTTCATCTCTAATTTAGGGATTCAGGCTTGTTGTGGTTGCGGAAGATGCATTGATGTATGTCCTGGGAAAATAGATATACGCCGCATCTTAAAGATATTACATGAATCTCGTCAAGTGCAGCCGGAGGTTGTGGGTTGAAGAAAAATATATACCAGCCAATCAAGGCAGTCATTGAAGAGGTAATTGAAGAAACCTCCACGATAAAGACCTTTAAATTAAGGCCGGCTATTCCGTTTAGCTTTGCTACCGGACAATTTATAGAGTTGACTGTGCCGGGCGTAGGGGAGGCTCCTTTTACACCCTCTTCTGATCCCGGAATAAAAGATTTACTAGAGCTTACTATAATGAAGGCAGGAGAAGTCACCTCTAAATTGCATACTATGCAAAAAAACGATATTCTCGGTATCCGGGGGCCATATGGCTTAGGTTATCCTCTCGATAAATTTAAAGGCAGAGATATATTAATAATTGGTGGTGGTGTGGGATTAGCACCACTACGTTCTCTTTTGTTTAGTCTTTTTTCTAGAATAGACCAGTATAACAAAGTGGTTTTGCGCTATGGTGCGCGTACGCCAAGCGATATAGTTTATAAAGCACTACTTCCCGAATGGGCCAAGAAGGACAAGGTTGATGTTTTAGCGAGTGTTGATATAGGAGACCCAAGCTGGCAGGGGAATGTAGGTTTAGTGACAACAGTATTGGGGGAAGTTCCGGTAGTCTCTGCTAAGGCAGTAGCAATAGTTTGCGGTCCGCCGATCATGATGAAATTTGTTACTTTAAAATTATTGGATTTAGGTTTTAATCCGCAGGATATCTATCTATCAATGGAGAAGAGCATGTCTTGCGGTTTAGGTAAATGCGGGCATTGCCGTATCGGGAAATACTATGCCTGTAAAGATGGTCCGGTTTTTACTTATGAGCAATTAAAAGATATTCGGGATATTTGGGACTAATAGCTATCAGCCGTCAGCCGTTAGCTGATAGCTGAAAGCTTAAAGCTTAATAAATGAAACGTTTATTTATTGATTTAGACATCTGTAATAAATGCAAAGAATGTTCAATTGTCTGCGATTATTTTTATCATCCGCAGAATAACGGGATTACTTCTTTGCGAGAGTACGCTACCTTTGCTACTATCTGCCGGCATTGCGAGGAGGCGCCTTGCGTAAATTCCTGTTATCACAATGCCCTTGAGCGAGCTAGCGACGGTCACCTTAAGCGATACAAGATGCGCTGCACAAGCTGTAAATCTTGCACCATCGCCTGTCCATTTGGGGTTATCTTTCAGGATTTTATCCCGTACTTGGATTCAAAATGCGATTTTTGTATTGGTAAATCAGTTGAATTACCTAAATGCGTTTCTCTCTGCCCAGAGAAAGCCGTTCAGATAAAAGAAGTAGAAGAGAATCTGGAGCAGGACATTTATTTTGTGGGAGAGAACTTGGCTGTGCATACTTGTAGGTGGTCAAAAGAGGATGTTCAATTACCTAAGAAGAAATGAAGACTATATTCTATCTGTTAATATTTCCGGGTTTTTTATTTAGCTTAACAGTCGGGCTTTTAGCCGGTTGGTTAGACCGTAAGCTCACTGCGCGTCTGCAATGGAGGGTTGGCCCGCCGTGGTATCAAAACTTTATGGATATTTTAAAGTTGCTCGGAAAAGAGACTATTGTCCCTGAGGGCTCAAAACTAGTTTTCTTGTTATCTCCATATCTGGGTTTGGCAAGTGTAGTTTTGGTAACCGCTAGTTTAGGTAGGAGTATAATTTCACCGCTTGATAGTTTCTCCGGAGATTTAATCGTCTTTTTATATTTATTAATTATTCCGGCGATTGCGGTAATTATCGGGGCATCGTCTTCAAGAAACCCGCTAGCTTCGGTGGGTGCGTCTAGAGAGATGAAATTGATTCTAGCTTATGAGCTGCCGTTAATTCTTTGCGTGATCGCGGTAGTGCTTAAGTGTAAAGGCGCGCTCCAGATTGGTCAAGTTATTCAATATCAGTTACTATATGGTTCAATTGCTTTTAGCCTATCCGGAGCCCTAGCTTTTATTGTTGCTATATTCTGCATACAAGCAAAGTTAGGAATCGGGCTTTTTGATATTGCCGAGGCAGACCAGGAGATTATGGGTGGTACGCTCATCGAATATTCGGGCTTACCTCTAGCGATCTTTAAATTAACCAAAGCGGTTATGCTTTATGTGCTTCCAGTCTTTATTATTGTTCTGTTTTTAGGTCGTGATTTAACTCCGATTTTTATAATTGCTAAATATCTAATGTTATTATTAATAATTATATTGATCAAAAATACTAATCCGCGTCTGCGTATTGACCAGGCGTTAAAATTCTTTTGGAGGATTCCGACGGTGTTGGCGGGGATTGCGGTTATCCTTGCCTCATTCGGTTTATAATATGGATATTAGAAGTAAGGCCCTAACTAAATCCATCTGGGTATTTCATATGAGTGTTGGTTCCTGCAATAACTGTGATATCGAGATATTGGATTGTTTTACTCCTAGGCATGATATTGAGCGTTTTGGTATTCAGCTTATCGGTTCGGTCCGGCATGCGGATGCGCTCTTAATTACCGGCGCAATGAATAAGAAGGCAATTGTCAGGATGAAGAAGGTTTACGAGCAGACAGCTAAGCCGTGCGTGGTGGTTGCTTGTGGTATCTGCGCCTGTTCGCAGCACATGTTTAGAGACAGCTATAATGTCGGTGAGCCGTTGGATAAGATCCTGCCGGTCGATTTATATATCCCGGGTTGTCCTCCTAAACCCGAAGCTATTATTTCAGGCATTCTGCAGTTAGTGAATAAAATGAAGAAAGGCAAATAGTCTTATGGAGATGAGGGATAGAATTAAAGAAAAGCTGCAGGACAAGATTAAAGATTGGAGAGAGGTCTCTACTAAGAGAATATATTTTAGTCTGGATAAAAAAGACATTCTTAAGACGACCGAAATCCTGCTTAAGAATCTAGAGTTAAGATTTATTACTGCTTCAGCTGTAGAGCTTCCGCATGGTTTTGAATTACTCTATCATTTTAGCAATGATCCATCTGGCGAGATTTATACAGTGCGTCTTTTGTTAGATGATAAGCTAAAGCCCGAGGTTGCTTCTATCTCACCGTTATTCCCGGGAGGAGAATGGATCGAGCGTGAGATTTGGGAGATGTTCGGAATTAATTTTATAGGCCATCCGAATTTAAAGAAATTGCTTCTCGCTGATGAATGGCCGCAAGGCGACTACCCTATGAGGAATAAAAAATGAGTCATAAAATCATTGTTCCTATAGGCCCGTATCATCCGTTACAGGAAGAACCGGAGTTTTTCCAGCTTTATGTCGAGGGCGAGAAGGTGGTTGATATTGATATTATCATTGGCTATAACCACCGCGGCATAGAGAAACTCTCTGAGTCTAAGCATTTTGATCAGGTTCCGTTTTTAGTTGAGCGCATCTGCGGTATTTGTTCGTCCAGCCATCCATATGCTTATGTTTTGGCAGTAGAAAATATATTGGGCGGAGAATTTAATATTGTACCTGAAAAATCACTTTTCATCCGTACGATTATAGATGAATTGCAGAGGATTCACAGTCATCTTTTGTGGCTGGGGTTGGTGGGGCACTTTATCGGTTATAATACTGTCTGGATGTGGGCCTGGAAGTTCCGCGAGCCGGTTTTGGATATGTTTGAGATGGTCACTGGTAACCGTAATAATTACGCGATGTTTAAGGTCGGAGGAGTTAGGCGTGATATAAAAGACGATGATATCCCGCAGATTAAGAAGATGCTGGATGAATTATTGCCGGGGATAGATTTATTTCATGGCGCGATTATGGATGACCCGATAATAAAGATGCGCTTAAAGGATGTTGGGAGATTAACTAGGCAGCAGGCAATTGAATGGGCGGTTGTAGGCCCGACTGCGCGTGCTTCAGGTGTGAATATTGATATACGTCGGGATGAACCATATGGCTCAAGCGACCGGCTTGACTGGAAGGTAATTATAGAAAAAGACGGAGATATATTTTGTAAAACCGTAGTAAGGATTTTAGAGTTATATGAAAGCATAAGCCTTATCAGGCAATGTTTAGATAAGATGCCTAAATCCGGAATAATTGACGCTGACATTAAGGATATCCCAGTTGGTGAGGGTATCGGTAGGGTGGAGGCTCCCAGAGGTGAATGTTTCCATTATATAGTAAGTGACGGAACTAACCGGCCGTTAAGGCATAAGATCCGTTCCCCAAGCTTTATGAATGTAGCGTCCGATAAGGTAGCTGCTGTGGGAGGTACGATCTCCGACGCTACTCTTACTCTAGCAGCGGTCGATCCTTGTTATTGCTGTACGGAGAGGGTGGCGGTGATTAATAAATCGGATAATTCTAAAATAATGAATGGTTGGGATTTGATTAAATTGTCGCAGGATAAAACCCTTAAACTAAAGGAGAGCTACTATGGTAGATCTAAATAGTATTAAGGAAAAAGTAACTCAGATGGCAAAAAGCTCATTGTCTATGTGGAAGCTCACCTATGACGCTTTTATTGAACACGACGTGGAGCTTATTACTAAGGCCCTGGAAGACGAAGCTAGGTTGAATGCCCTAGAAGAAGATATTAACAAAAACATTATTGATTTAGGTCGCACCGCTTATTCTACTGAAGAAAAAATGAGAATCTTAGTTTATGCGGATATTGCAGCTGATTTTGAGTTAATCGGAGATTATTGTAAAGATATTCTTGAGAGGATTCAAATCAAGATAGAAGAGAGGCTTTTATTTGATGAGGTCGCTGTTGAAGAATATAAAGAACTTTACAATAAAACAAAAGTTGCCTTAGAAGAGGTGGTTTTTGTCTTAGAAAAAGATAACCCCGCTTTAGTGCAAGAGGTTTTAAGGAACGAAGAGCATATTGATAGTATGGTTGATAAATACCGTAATCACCATAATCAGAGGCTTATTGCCGGTCTATGTACTCCTATGAGTTGCAATATGTATTTGAATATGCTTGATTTTACAGCCGCGGTTTATTATCACATTAAGAAAATCGCTAAGAGCTTACTAAAGATAAAATGACGAATATCAGTTTATTTTTCCTGCTAACTTTACCGCTTTTATCCGGGATATGTTTTTTCTTTTTAGGGCGCCTCGATAATCTAAGAAAAAACATAAGCCTAGGAGTTTTATTATTCAGTTTAATCTACGCCATAATCATATCGCTAAGCCCGCATTTTGCCTGGAGCAAGCAGATTTTCCCCGGGTTCACCGTATTTCTTACTTTGGATAAGCTCTCTCGTCTGGTCTTAGTCTTTGCTAATCTTTTCGGTTTCCTAATTTGTCTTTTTTCCAAAGATTATTCTAACGGTAAAGGCGGGTATTTCTCCTGGTTAATCCTGCTTATGGTTTTTACTAATTTAGAAATCCTGGCTACGGATTTTATTGTCTTTACATTATCCTGGGGTGGTTCGATCTTTATCCTTTATATGTTGCTTAATTTAAATTCAAAGTTTAGCGCTAAGAAAGCGGGAGTAATTCTAGGATTTTCTTACCTCTGTTTTATTGCGGGCGCTATTATTTATACTTCCTTTACCGGATCAAATAGTATGTTCACCGGATCGACGATGATTTTGAATCGGCCGGTCTGTTGGGTAGCGATCGTGCTTATGCTTATAGGGGCATTGGCAAAGGCAGGTTCAGGCCCGCTGCATACCTGGATTCCTACGGCAAGCCAGAGTGCTCCGGCTACGGTAATGGCGATATTGCCTGCTTCACTGGATAAGCTGCTTGGTATATATATTCTCTCCCGCATATGCCTGGATTTTTTTGTGATGAACAATTTTATAATCGGCCTCTTGCTTATTACCGGTAGCCTTACGATTATTTTTGCAGTAATGATGGCTTTGATTCAACATGATTTGAGGAAGCTGCTCTCCTATCATGCTATAAGCCAGGTGGGCTATATGGTCTTAGGGATTGGTACCGCAACCCCAATCGGCATTATCGGCGCTATATTTCATATGATTAATAATTCCATATATAAGAGCGGGTTATTTCTAGTAGGTGGAGCAGTAGAGAAGAAGGCCAATACATTTGAATTAGATCGACTGGGAGGTTTAGCACGTTATATGCCGCTTACTTTTCTAGCGGCAATAGTTTTCTCTCTTTCTATCTCTGGTATTCCTCCGTTAAATGGATTTGCTTCAAAATGGATGCTTTATCAAGGCGCTTTTCTAGGTCTATTAGCTACAACAAACATATGCTTAAGATTTATTTACATGTTTGCTTTAGTTGCCGCTATGTTTGGTAGTGCGCTTACCTTGGCTAGTTTCATCAAGTTTATCCATGCTATCTTCTTAGGTCAGGACAATCTTAAGTCAAAGGAAAAAATCGGTGAGGCTTCCTGGGAGATGCTTGTACCTTTGCTAACTTTAGCTGCTTTTTGCGTTATGCTTGGGGTATTTGCAAATTATTTTGTAGGAAAATTCATTGCTCCGTCTTTTTCGTTTATATTAGATTATAGCGGTAGCTGGAATAGTATTTTTGTTTCAGTATTTATAATTATGGCGTTAGTTATAGGTTTTATAATTTGGAATTCAATGAATAAAAAGGGCGTTAGAGAAGATACTTTTTTTGTCGGTGGAGAATCCGGGTATAGCCGTCCGCTTTTTCCGGCAACAGAATTTTATAAAACTATCGAAAACCTGCCGTTACTGCGCATTTATTATCGTTTCCTTAAGTCGGAAGATTTAGATATTTATAATATTCTCACTTTAAAATGGATTTTTAAGCGTAAGAATAAAAATGCGAAGACCTAAAGTAAGAGAATTAAAGCAGGCGTTAAAGTCACTATTTAGTAGGCCCTACACCAACAACTTCCCGGTCAAGCCCCATAAGCCATATGAGCGTTTTCGCGGTCGACCGTATTTTTATCAAGATGGTTGCGTAGGATGTGCTGCTTGTGCCCAGGTATGCCCTGCGAATGCAATTGAATTTATCGATGAGATAAAAGGGACTTTGGTCAAAAGAAGACTTACCGTACATTGGGATATTTGTGTATCTTGCGGGCAGTGCCAGGCTAATTGTTTGACTACCAAAGGCATAATTCTTTCTCAGGAGTTTGATTATGCTACTACGGAAAAGAGACAAGAACTTAAGCAGTCAATAGAAAAGGAATTTATTGTTTGTGAATGTTGCGGTGTGCCGATTATTCCCTATGATCAATACGCATGGGTAGCCAATAAATTAGGTCCGCTAACTTTTTCTAATGCCTCGCTTCTACTTTTCTATTTAAGGAGTATAGGTTTAAGTTTAAAAGAGAGGGCCTCTCCCGGTAGTAGATCCGCAACAATTAATCGTTCAACGCGCACAAAGATTCTCTGCCCGGGTTGTCGTCGAGAAGCAGTAATTAAGTCTTAAGATGTTCTCATCACTCAAGGTAAAAGATTTCAGGGTTTATTGGTTTGGTATGTTTGTTTCGCTGGTGGGGACATGGATCCAGCAGGTTTCCCTTAGTTGGCTTGTTTTTCAGCTGACTAATTCTGCTTTTTTATTAGGCGTAGTAGGATTCTTAAGTTCTATCCCCATACTCTTCCTTTCTTTATTCGGGGGTGTTTTAGCTGACCGTCTCAACAAAAGAAGTATTCTTATTGCTACTCAATTTGCTTTCATGGTCTTGGCATTTGCCCTGGCTATTCTTACCCAGTTAAAATTAATTACAACTATGCAAATTATGGTTATTGCTGTTTTAAACGGTATTGTGATGGCTTTTGATGCCCCGAGTCGCCAGGCGGTAGTTGTAGAATTAACCGGGAAAGAACATTTGACCAACGCTATTGCTTTAAATTCCGTATCTTTTAATTCTTCGCGCATTATCGGGCCTGCGCTTGGCGGTATTTTGATTTCAAGTATTGGCATGAGCGGATGTTTCTATATAAATGGGATAAGTTTCTTTGCAGTGCTACTTGCGCTTTGGACAATCAAGATATATGACAAGCCGCAGGATAATTTAGCTGGCAGTGCATTCAAAGATTCTATAGAAGGGCTTATTTTTATAAAGAATAATCGTTTAATCCTGGCTCTGATCTCGATGATAGGAGTGGTTAGTCTTTTTGGCGTAGCGCACGTTGTTCTTATGCCTATATTTGCTAAAGATATATTAAAGGTTGGTGTCAAAGGTCTAGGTGTACTTATGTCTAGTGCAGGTGCCGGCGCTCTTATAGGGGCGTTGGTCTTAGCACGTTTAGGCGATTTCAAATATAAGGGGAAATTACTTTCGTTCTCTTCGATATTATTCTCTGTCTCCTTGATTACCTTTTCATTGTCAAAAATATACTCTTTATCACTGGTGGCACTGGCGTTTGTAGGAGGCTCAAGTGTTATCGCCTTGGCTTTAGTGAACACTTTATTACAGACTAAGGTAGAGGATAGATTCAGAGGTAGGGTAATGAGTGTATTTATGATTACCTTTGCCGGCCTTATGCCTTTTGGAAATTTATTTGCTGGTATTATTGCTCAATCATTAGGTGTTTCTTTTGCGGTTTTCTTAGGCGGGATTATCTGCTTAGGATTCTTCTTAAGCGTAAATGTATTGTATCCTAAGATCAGGTTGATTTAGGTAATTTTATTTGCTTTTTATAGAAATTTTGCTAAAATTAATTAATCCACTAAGGAGGTGAACGAATATGAAGAAATTTGTTTTTGTCGCTTTAGTTTTTGCATTAGGAACTTATCTATATGGATGTGGTAAGAAACAGCAATCCTTAGAAGAAGTGCAGCAGCCGATGTCTATGGAGACGCTTACTACCATGAATACCACAGCTCCGGCAACTGTTCAGGCAATCGAGGTAAAGACTCCTGAGATAAAGGTTGAGCCGGTGTTTGTTACTGCTTCTAAACCAGGTAAATTGGAGTCATTGCCACCAGCTGGTCCGTATAAGCCTACGCCTGTTGAAATTCAAACAGCGCTTAAAAATGCTTCCTTTTATACCGGAGAGGTAGATGGTAAGCTTGGCTCTAAGACCAAGAAGGCTATCGCAGAATTCCAGAAAGCAAATGGTTTGACGGCTGATGGTAAAGTCGGGCCGAAGACTTGGAGTGCATTAAGTAAGAGCCTGAATTTAGAGAAAGCGCCTTCAAAAAGTAGATAAAGTTATTGTTTTTCACTAAGTAATCCAAGAAAGTCCCAGCATTTTTGTTGGGACTTTCTGTTTTTTGATGTTATAATGTACCCTCGATGATCGAATTTCCTAAAAGATTCCTATGGGGTGCAGCTACTTCAGCCTACCAGGTCGAAGGCGGCAATGTTTACAGCGACTGGTGGGAGTGGGAGAAGCGAGCGAATTTGAAAAATCAATCCGGCGCTGCTTGCCGGCATTATGATTTTTATAACCAGGATCTTGATTTAGCAAAATCTTTGCATCATAATTGTCATCGTTTATCAATTGAATGGTCACGCATTGAGCCACAAGAGGGTAAATTCTCATCTGAGGCACTAGAGCATTACAGATTAGTAATCCTTGCGCTTAAGGAGCGCGGGCTTGAGCCGATAGTTACTCTGCATCATTTTACTAATCCTGCATGGTTTGCTTCTCTTGGCGCCTGGTGTAATAAGGATGCTGACAAATATTTTCTACGTTATGTCAGTAAGGTTGTAGAAGTATTAGCGAATAATGTGCGTTTCTGGGTTACTATAAATGAACCCAATGTCTATGCCTATTTTTCCTATCTTTTAGGTTTTTGGCCTCCGCAGGAGAAGTCTTTAATAAAATCCACAAGGGTAATGAATACTCTGGAGCGTATTCACATTAAGGCGTATCGTCTTATCCGCCAGATATATAAGGAAAAGAATTTAATGCCTCCTAAAATAAGTGTTGCTCAGAATATGCAGGCATTTGTCCCTTGTCGCCTAAGCTTAAGGAATAAACTCGCCGCTTATTTAAGGCACAAATCTTACAACCTTGGATTTATTGACAAGATATTCCGTCACAAAGCTTTGGATTTTATAGGAGTAAATTATTATAGTCCTACTTGGGTTGAACTTAAGGGTTGGGGAATAAAGAATTTTGCTTCGGATGTTTGCGAGAAAGACCACCATCATTTAAAAAAGAACTCTATGGGTTGGGATATATATCCGCAGGGGCTCTATGATGTATTGATAAGTATTAAGCGTTATAAATTGCCCGTGTTTATTCTAGAGAACGGAATTTGCACAGAAGATGATGCTTTAAGATGGGAGTTTATTCAGGAGCATTTAAAGAGCGTAAATAAGGCGCTACTTAGCGGTTTAGAGATAATGGGATTTATCTATTGGTCGCTTTTGGATAATTTTGAGTGGGATAAGGGGTTTAGTCCGCGCTTTGGGCTTATAGGTATAGATTACAATACTTTTCAGCGTACAGTTAGAGAGAGCGCTAAGAAATTTGCGCAGGTGTGTTTAACCGGTAAATTATAGATATGGAATTAATCAATAAGAGTTTAGTTATCCAGGAATTTCCTATCTTTGCGGATTTATCTATCCATCAGCGCAAAATTATCATGCAGCGCTCAAGCGTTATTTCATTGAAAAAAGGGGATATAATTTATCAAGAAGGATCTTCCCCTAGCGGTTTTTATTGTTTGGCCCAAGGAAGAGTGGTTATTTACACTAAGGATAACCAGGGCACACAGAAGATACTGGAATATCTGCACCGAGGTAAATATTTCGGAATAATCTCGCTTCTTACAAACGAGACGCATTCGGTTACTGCCCAGGCAACTAATGATTGTTTGATTCTGGTTATTAGTAAAGAAGATTTTGATTTTATTATTAATAAAATCCCACGTTTAGCTATTGATTTAAGTAAGACCCTATCGCGCAGGCTTAAAAGAAAAGACGTCCATCAAAAAACAATTTTTGTAAGTACGTTTATCTCTGTTTTTAGTTCATATTCTCAGGCAGGAAAAACAATTTATGCTTTGAATCTTGCCTTAAGCCTTAAAAATGAGACACGTAAGTCAGTAATCATACTGGACATACTCTCTGCTAATAAAAAGCATAGTTTACCGGGGAGGCTGGGGATTAGTAATGAGAAAGTATTTGATCTTTCTAGTAAGGATTCCGGGAATTCAAGCTTAGCCAAAGATTTTATCTTAAATAGCAGTTTTGGGATTGACGTGCTTTGTTTTTATTATAATCCGCTCGATGATCAGTGCGTAAGAAGTCTGGTGGGTATCTTAAGTTGGTTAGTAAATGACTATCACTACCTGATCTTAGACCTACCATCGCTTCTAGATAAGAATATATTTAGTATCTTGAATCAGTCCGACCTTATACATTTATTGAGTGGTCCGGATGAGCCAGAGCTTGAGAAAACGCATAATCTTACTCTTAGGTTAAAGAAAGAGTTTGATTTTCAAGTCGATAAAATTAAGATTATTATCAATGAATATAAATTCTCCAAAGTTACTCCTATCGAACAGGCTAAGATCTTAGATAGGAATATTTTTGCCACTTTACCTATGATTAAGCCTGGTCTTACTGACCGGTTGGTCTTGGATGAGCCGGATAGCGAGTATACCAGAGCGGTAAGAAGAATCTCCCGCTATGTGGGCGAATGTATGGTAGGTTTAGTCTTGGGAGTAGGGGTAGGTTATGGTTTTTGTCATCTGGGCGTATTAAAGGTAATTGAAGAAGAGAATATCCCGATAGATATTATTGCCGGTTCCAGTATGGGGGCGCTAATTGCTAGTCTTTGGGCGATTGGCAAGTCAAGTTCCGAGATTCTGGAGATTATGAAGGAATTTAAGGAGCCAAAGCATATCTGGGGTTTGATTGACCTGACATTTCCGCATATCGGATTTCTTAAAGGCAATAAACTGCATGGGTTTTTGAAGAAGCATTTAGGAGATAAGACTTTTTATGATGTACGCCTTCCGCTTAAGATTATTGCTACTGATGTTAAAAGGAAAGAGCCTCGCGTTCTCGATAAAGGTTTATTGGCAGATGCAATTATGGCGAGCTGTTCTATGCCCGGAGTTTTTGCGCCTTTTAAATTTAAAGAAGAATTTCTCTTTGATGGCGGGGTAACTAATCCGCTTCCCACCGAACCGCTTCTAAAGATGGGGGTAAAAAAGATTATCGCGGTTAATGTTACGCCTTCGCGACAGGATATATTGAATCAATACGAAAAGATAAAACAGGGGATAAAGGTAAATATCTCCGGAGAGATAAAAAAGAAGAACTGGTTTAATTTAGGCAGGCACTTTAAAGATCTATTTAAAACTAATATACTGGATATTATATTTAGTACTTTTGAAATACTTCAGTCTGAGGTAGCGCAAAAAGAGGGGTTGCTTGCGGATATAGTTTTGCATCCTGATACTTCAGGGCTATATTGGCTTGAATTGCACAGGGCCTCAGAGTTTGCCCGTAGAGGAGAAGAAGAAGCGCGTAAGAATCTGGACAAAATCTGGAAGGTTATAAACGAATAGGGGGGGGAAGAGCTATGAAAGGTCTTAAGATATTTTTGATATTATTAATAGGCATATTAGCAGGATGTAGCAGTATGAAAGAGGGGGTTAAGGGATTTCTTGGAGTTTCTACTAAGGTTTTAGAGGATCACCGCAAAGATGCCATTAAGAAGGAATTTAATTATGATTTAGTTACTTCCCACAGCAAGATAATGAAGATAATTAGGCAGGATATGGTTAATAAGAATGTTAATAGTCTTATGGGAAATAAGGGTATGTTTGGCAGCGAGGATACCGAGGATAATGTCAGTAACAGGGTTTATGTTTATGAGGATAATCTAAAGCAAGATTTTATCGCATGCTATCTTACTGAAACCGATACAACGCCCGTGGGAATATTTCTGACAGAAACCGGTAAAGGTAAAACTCTGGTTGAGGTATCCAGTCCTAGCACTTACGCAAAAGAAACTATTGCTAATACCATTTTTAAGGGCCTAACAGATTCACTAAAAGTAAAAGAAGAGAAAGGGAGTAATTAATGTTAGAGAAAAGAAAACTTTCGGTAAATGATTTCATTAAAGTTTGCCATAGAGTTGCTAAATCTAAGGGTTGGTGGATGGATGCGCGTAATGATGGAGAGTTAATTGCGCTTATGCATTCCGAGCTATCTGAGGCGTTGGAGGCGATGCGTAAGGATGGTAAGCAGGAAGATATAGCCGAAGAACTAGCGGATTGCTGTATTCGTATATTTGATTATTGCGGCTCAAGAAAGATAAACCTGGAAAAAGCGCTGCTAAAGAAGATAAAGTATAATAAGACCCGGCCCCACCGTCATGGAAAAAAGTTCTGAACATTTAGGCGCCTTAGAGCATCTCAAGTTACATCTTACCGGCAAAGTTTTGGTTTTAGGTATAGGAAATACCTTATGTAGCGACGATGGCATTGGATCAATGCTGGCTTCGGCTATAGAAGGTAAGGTGCCTTATATTGTCTATGACTCAAGTTCAAGCCCTGAGAATTATCTTGGAAAGATTATAAAAGATAAGCCGGATACTGTTTTAATAATTGACGCAGTGGATTTTGGAGGCTCTCCCGGTGAATTCAGGATGTACGAAGGAGAAGATATTCAAACAGTAAACTTTTTTTCGACCCACGATGCGTCCATATCGCTTGCCATCAGTTATTTGAAAAACAGTTTTAAGGTTGATATAATGGTTTTGGCAATTCAGCCAAAGGTTATTTCTTTTGGTGAGGGCTTAAGCCCTGAAGTTAACAATACATTAAAGCAGTTAATAGAATGGTTCTTAACTGCCAAGAATTATAAATAATTGGCGAGGGCTTTCTCTAGGAAAGAGATTAAGTAATCCTTGAAATTTCCTTTTTTTGTGGTAAAAATAGATATTCCTTAAGAATCATTCGCCGAGGTAGCTCAGTGGTAGAGCGCGGCCCTGAAAAGGCCGGCGTGGGAAGTTCGATTCTTCTCCTCGGCATTTTATAAAACGGGGGGCTTTATAGCCTCTCGTTTATTTTGTACAGATATACTTGACAAGTCAACTATTGCATAGTAAACTATATTTAGGTAAGGAGGTTAGCTAATAAATGGAACCGCTTAGGCAGTTTGGGGTAGACATATACAAAAATAGTTTATTGGAAGGCTCGATATACGGAGTGGCACGCACCTTTACCCTCATAGAAAAAGTTATTTCTGATATTTTAAGACCCCATAACCTCACTCCGGCAAAGTTTAATGCTATGATGGTCATAAAGCACAAGGGTAGAGATGAGGGGATAAGTCAAATCGAGATTGGCAGGCATCTGGTAGTCACTGCATCAAATATGACGCGGCTTATTGATAAATTAGAAAAAGAAGGTTTTATTGAGCGTTTAAATTTAAAAGGCGATAGAAGGGTTAACTTAGTGAAAATCAGCCAAAAGGGTTCGGATCTGCTTGATCAATTGTGGCCTGGTTATTATAGGAAAATACAAGAGTTAGCTAAGCTTTTAAATCAAGGTGAATTAAGTCAGCTTGCACATGTTCTTGAGAAATGGTGCGCTAAATTATCAAAGAGTAATTTTGATAACAGGGTATAATATTATGCGATTGTTAAATAACGCCCGGTCTTATCGAATAAGTCGGTGTGCACTTATTGTGCAAGGAGGTTTTAAATGGTGACTGTTAAAGTTAAGGCTTTGTTTACGACAATGTTACAGCTTTTATTCGTAGCCTGTCTTCATCTGATAGGTATCTTAGTTATTGGTTCGGCAATCTTCCCAGGTGTTTTGTTGATCTATTATGTATGGACTCACACCGTTGTTTATTTTATTGTTTTACGTGTTTGGTTGCTTTGCGTTAGCTTAGTTTTGGCTTATTTTGTTTACGGGTTTAGCTTAATTTCTATACTGGGGTTATTAAGAATAGTATTAAGATTGAATCTTAAAGAAGGAGAGTATCGCGTAGCTTCCATAGGTATGATGCGGTGGATGTTTATTAATGCGCTGTATATAATAGTTTCGATTACATTTATGGATTTTATCCTGCTTACTCCTATCGCGGCATTATTTTTCCGTCTAATGGGGGCTAAAGTCGGTAAGAACGTGCAAATCAACTCAAAGATCTGCGCAGATTTATCCCTGCTTGAGATAGGGGATAATACTGTTATAGGGGGCCATGCAACGGTAATCGGCCATTCTTTTGAGCGTAACAGGTTAATATTGCGCAAAGTTAAAATTGGCAAAAATGTGGTTATCGGCCTAAATTCTGTAGTTTTAGCAGGAGCAGAGATCGGAGACGGTGCTTTTATTACTGCAGGGGCTGTATTGGGGAAAAACAAGCAGGTTGAGCCGCATAGTGTCTATGCGGGTGTTCCTGCCGAATCCACAAAAGAAAGAAGAGAGCACGATAAACAATGAAAAAGAAAATAAGCTTAAATACCGTTACTATAATTGATATTATGGAGGCGATAAATAAGAATTATGGCGACATTACGGCCGTTCAGATAAAAGAGAAAGACGGGTCATTTAGAAAAATCTCTTATGTGGAATTAGGCAGGAGAACAGTTGATGTTTCTTCTAATCTTATAAAATTAGGTATAGTTAAAGATGACAAAATCGCAATATATTCGGAGAATAGGCCTGAATGGTCAGTAGCTTTTTTCGGCATTGTTTGTGCCGCTGCTATAGTTGTGCCTGTAGATGTTAAGCTTAGTGAAGCTGAAGTGCAGTTTATACTAAGTAATAGCCAGACTAAATGCATATTCGTTAGCGAAAAGCATTTGGAGCTTATTGATAAAATAAGGACAAATCTGCCGGAATTAAAATATGTTATTGTCATAGATGATAGTCAGAGGCAAGATATAATTAAGCTAAAAGATCTGAAACTTGTCAGTGAAGAAAATAAGAACCGGCCGATACACGAGGAAGATACCGCGTTAATAATATATACCTCAGGTACTACAGGATCAGCCAAGGGCGTTGAGCTTACTTTTAGGAATTTAATGTTTCAGGTCAGGTCCTTAAGTGAAATAATCAATTATAAGATTGGCGAGCAGTTTCTTTCTATCCTGCCATTAAACCATACGCTTGAGTTAACTGGAGGGCTTATCTCTCCTTTATATGCCGGCGCCTGTATTACATACTGCGATAGCGTAAAACCTACCCGCATAATTTCACTTATGCAAGAGACACACACAGTGATGATGATTTGCGTGCCGCTTGTATTAAAGATGCTCCACGATGGAATTATGGATAAGGCGGCTAAGATGCCCGCGTATAAGCAAAAAATCTTTAATAGCTTATTGAGTTTATCAAAAAGTTTGCTTAAGTTTAATATTAGGATAGGCTGTTTATTATTTTGGAGCGTACAACAGCAGTTCGGCGGGTCACTACATAGCTTTATGAGCGGAGGGGCGCCATTAAATATAGATGTCGAGATAAATTTTAATGCTTTAGGCTTTAGGGTATTGCAAGGTTACGGCCTAACTGAAACCTCTCCTGTTATAACAGTTAATACTTATAAGCAGAGCAGGTTTGGTTCGGTTGGGAAAGCGCTTCCAGGGGCAAAGGTTAAAATACTAAAAGAAAATGATAGCTCTAAAGACGGAGAGATATTAACCAGGGGTAATCATGTCATGAAAGGGTATTTTCAGAGCCCTGAGAAGACAGCGGAAGTTATTAAGTACGGCTGGTTTCATACGGGCGATTTAGGATATTTTGATAAAGACGGATTTTTATACATTTCAGGAAGAATTAGAAACCTGATTGTACTTGGGGCAGGAAAAAAAGTATTTCCTGAAGAAGTAGAAGATGTGATGGGTAGGAGCCCTTTAATTAAGGAGATTTGTGTTTTGGGTAGAATCGCTACGAGAGGAATGCGTCAAGGCTGCGAAGAGGTTTATGCCGTAATTGTCCCTAATCTTGATGCGTTTGAGCAAGGCGAGCATACAGATGCGCAGAAGATTAAGGATAAGATCTCGAAAGATATTTCTCGCCTTAGCGAAAATCTTGCTGATTATAAAAGAATAGTAGATTTTGAAATTTGGAACGCTGAGCTTCCCAAAACAGCTTCCCGGAAGATAAAAAGAAAAGCTGTATCGGAAATGGTAAATAAATAACGCGGGAATTATCATGAAATTACTGAAAGGTAATTTAATAACGCAAGATAGTCAGAAGATTGCTTATGAGCATGCGCTGAATAATCATGATAGGATTATTATAATTGCGCATGGGTTTTACAATAGTAAAGACGCGGTTTTGCTCCAAGAGTTAAAAAACAGGCTCATTGACGAATATGACGTATTTATGTTTGACTTTAGGGGACATGGAAAGAGCGGTGGTCTTTTTAGCTGGATAAGCAATGAAGGGAAAGATCTAAAAGCAGTCCTAGAGTATATAGAAGGTAAATATAAGAAAACCGGGTTAATTGCCTTTTCATTGGGAGCAAGCGTAGCAATTAATTTCTTAGCGCAAGGCAAGCGAGTTGATTCGTTAATCTGCGTAAGCGCTGCATCAGATCCCGATAAAATTGATTATAATTTCTGGAATTTAGATCTGAAGGGCGACCTGGCGTATACCTTATTTACTCCGGACGGGCTAAAAGGGAGAGGTTTTAGGCCAGGGGTTTTCTGGCGTAAAAAACAAAAACCAATTGATAATATAGATAGAGTAAATATTCCGGTTTGTTATATTCACGGAGAGAAAGACTGGGTAGTTAAGCCGTGGCATTCTAAAATCCTTTTTGAGCAAACTCAATCAAATAAGAAGCTTGTTATTATCAAGAATGGTTCGCACGCAGAGTATTTGATGAAAGACTCAAAAGAAGAATTTGTTCGTGAAATAAAAAGCTGGTTTGCAGTTACGATGTACCCAGCTATTATGGCACAAACAGGTTAGATGTTCGTAATAAAAGTTCATTATGTATAGTCAATTATACGGAAGAATAGCATATAGTTTATTTAGCGTGTTGGCATACAGCGCAGCAGGGTTTGTTATTTACCTTGAGGCAAAACGTAAAGAATATAACTCGGAGAACGTTTTGTATATTGTTTTTGCTGCTTTATTAGGTGGATTGATAGGCAGTAAGCTAGGCTCAGCCTTATTTGTATACCCTGATTTCTATATTAATAATCCATTGGCTATACTTTTTCCCGAAGTAGGGGGGAAAACTATTGTTGGTGGTTTAATTGGCGGATATATTGGGGTAATAATTGCTAAGAGGATTCTAAAAGTAAAACGCTCTACAGGTGATTTATTCGCACCAGGGTTAGCGCTTGGTATTGCCATAGGAAGAATTGGTTGTTTTCTAAATGGTTGCTGTTATGGGGTTCCTACTTGTTTACCTTGGGGGATATTTTATAAAGGCGCGATAAGGCATCCTACGCAGATTTATGAGTCAATTTTTTGTTTAATACTCTTTTTATATTTATGGTCAGTGCGAGAGAAAGAAAGAAAAGAAGGGGATTTATTTAAGATATTCTTACTTGCGTATTGTTTTTTTAGGTTTTGGGTAGAGTTTTTGCGCGCAGATACAGTTAATTCAATATTTAATTTAAGTTTGGCCCAGCTTATAACAGGCTCTATTTTTATTATTCTGGCAGGGTATTTTCTGAAAACAAACCGGAGATTAAAATGAATTTTACTAGAAAAGCACTTTTTGCGGGTTTATTTTTATCGGTAATATTTTATTTAATTGCAACTGGCTGTACTTGGATTACCTTTACGGCGGATGATTATTTGTTTGACAGGATTCAGATGAAGTCCGGCAGTGCAATTGACACTATTTATTTTGAATTATCAGGGGACCCTAAGGACCAAGGGGCTGTTTTAGGGGATTTTGAGAGGCATCTTAAAGGAAAGTTGGTGGAAAGGGGATATACAATCGTTGCGTCTCCCAAAGGAGCTGATTTAGCAGCAAGGCTTAGAATTAAGCATTTTAAGAAAAATGAGGGTACAAAATATTTCTTTTTTGGTTTAATTCCTAATGATGGATTTAATGGAGGGACCCATAAGGTTGAGGGAACGGACATTCATGTATCATATTCTACTGATAAAGGAAGGTGGGGTAAGGTTTATCGGGCCTATGGAACGGATAGCTATTCCAAAATAGCTACAGAGATCATAGCAGATCTCAATCTGGTATTAATCACAAAAAAACTTGAAGGTAGTAAAAAGGAATAAGAGGTTAGAGAAGATAGCTAGTATAGAAGGGAGGGAGAAAAATGGAGAAAAAGATCTATGAAAAGACGAGTGAAAAGGTAATTGACTTTTTAGTAGGTTTTTTGATAATACCTGGTGGGATAGGTCTAATTTTGTACCTGGTAAGGTATTTGACAACGAGTTTTCATATTTTTAACCCGTTAGGTTCAATAGGATATCCAGTTTTTCTTATATTAAGTTTACTTCTTGTTAACTATTTCGGCAAAAAAAGAAAATACATAGGTATAGGTTTTCTATTCGCAATGATTAGTTTTCCCCTTGTACTTTTAGGTACATGTTTTTTAAAATGGTTTTATTGATTCTTGCTAAGTTGTTATTTATGAGGTGAATATGATTTCTCAATATAAGGCAGAATTAATTTTTAAAGATATTTGGGGGTTTTTATTAATCGTTGCGATTATTGCGCAGATTCGCTTTAGGGGTAAACACAAACAAAGCGGGGGTTTAATTGCAAGGCTCCAAGTTGTTGCGCCATATTTAGTGGTCTTTGGCTGGTTCTCAGTTCGCGTTTATTTCGGAACATATAAAGCCAATGTTATTGCGCAACTTCTTGGACTAGCGATTATGCTTATAGGTGTAAGCGGCTATATTGCAGCCATCCTTTATTTAAAACAAAATTGGGCAATCTCCGCGGCAATTAAAGAAGGGCATAGCTTAGTTAAAGCTGGCCCGTATAAAATGGTAAGGCACCCGATGTATTTCTTTATGATCCTGGTTGTGCTGGGTTCCGGTTTGCTTATTTCTAACTATTTTATAATTTTATATACGCCTATAGTCACGTTTCTTTACTACTTAAGGTCTAAGAAAGAAGAAGAGATGCTTAAAGTAGCGCTTCCAGAATATGAGGAGTATATTAAAGATACTAAGATGCTAATTCCGTTTATTTTCTAAAGAAAGGAGATAATATGAATCGAAAAACAATTTTTGTGTTATTGCTTTTTGTTGTAGCTTTTTTAAATGGGTTAATACAAAATTGGAATGGTAGCGGTTTTCTAGTTTGGGTAATCTGTTCTATCTTGATTATAGCGATATTAGGTGGTAGCAATATATTGAAGAAGATAAAGGAAAGTGCTGGTACAAGAAAGATATTAATTGCTATTCTTATAGCTTTAGTATTAATACCTTTAGTATTTCTTGGGACATGCCTTTTGGCAGTAGGAGGATCATCTTTAAGAAGCTTATTTGTACCTATGCGATGAATAAAATCCTGAAACAAAAATGTATTTTCCTTAATCTTTTTAGAATGAGGGGGTAGCAACTATGTTTCACGTAATTGTCGCAGTAGTCATCTTACTATTAATACTAGCATATTTTACCGATTCAAAAATTATTAAAGCGATTTCAATAGGAATCGTTGCCATTATTTTGCTTGTTCCGTTAGTTTTATTAGGTACTTGTATGTTGTCAGTAACAGGTATTTTGAGGCCACATTAACTTAGATGACTAAAATTATCCAACAAACACAAAAAGAAAAAGATTATATTTTCTTAGAATTAACACGTTCAATCTGTCCTGTGTGCAAGAAAACCCTTGATGCTCAGATCAGGGTTAGGAATGATAAAGTGTATATGTTTAAACGTTGTTTTGAGCACGGAGAATTCGAAGCACTAATCTCTTCTGATATTAATATGTACACGCATAGCTTAGCCTTTAATAAGCCGGGGCAAAGCCCACTTGAATACGGAAGCGTAATAAAGCTAGGGTGTCCCGATGATTGCGGAATTTGTCCTAACCACCAGCAGCATACCTGTTTGGCTCTACTTGAAGTAACTGATGACTGTAATCTTTGCTGCGCAAGCTGCTATGCGCAGGCGCAGGGGCATAAATTCCTAGATTTAGAGACAATAGATTTTATGTTGAATCAATATGTGCGTTATGAAGGCCATCCCGAGGTATTGCAAATCAGTGGTGGCGAGCCGACCTTGCATCCTGAAATATTCAAAATAATAGAACTGGCTAAGTCTAAGAAAATACGTCATTTGATGCTTAATACTAATGGAATAAGATTAGTTGAAGACGAAGACTTTGCCAGGGAATTGTCCAAGCTTGATGTCGAAGTTTATCTTCAGTTTGATGGGTTTGATCCCGCTATATATGCTAGATTGAGAGGCAGTAAAGAAATATTTAAACTAAAACAAGCAGCGCTTGAAATTATTGCAAAGTATAATATTCCTACGACATTAGTGGCTACTCTGGTCAAGGATTTAAATGAAACCCAGGTTGGTCAAATTATAGAATTCGCTATAAAGAATAGGTTTATAAAGGGCGTAACCTTTCAGCCAATTATTTATTTAAATAACAATATTAATTTTGATCCCCTGGATAGGCTCACGCTTCCGGATGTTGTTAAGGCAATAGAGAAACAAACTAAATCATTATTCAAGGTTTCGGATTTCATACCCTTACCTTGCCCATATCCTACCTGTTGTAGCCTTACCTATGCATATATCAGAAACGGAGAGGTTATCCCCATAACAAGAAAAATCGATGTAGAGAAATATTTAGATTATATCTCTAATAGGATAATTACTAGCCCCGCAGTTCTCTTAAGAAAATCTTTAGAGAGGTTATGGTCTGCCTCAGCGACATTAAGCGCAGGAGAGGTGCTTAATGATTTTTCTTGTGTATGCGGCTTAAATTTTTCTCCAGGTATTTTAGACCAGTTGAAGAATAATGTGCTTAGAATCGTAGTTAAACCATTCATGGACGCCTACACCTTTGATTTCAAAAGGGCGATGAAATGCTGTATACATGTATTAAGGCCAAACGGTAAGTTAATTCCCTTTTGTGTATATAATAATATCTATCGCGGTAAAGGCCTATGAAGCTTATCCTGATAAATTTCCTAGAGTTTTTTGTTATCCTAAGTTTTATGTTCTTAGTGTTTTCTTTTTTATCGCAACTGATAATAAAAAAACTGTCATTGCAGAGTTTATTTTCGTTACTGGATAATAAAATAAAGGGATTGGGAAATGTTGTATCGGCTCTGTTTGGGGCAGTAACTCCTTTTTGCGTTTGCACGACAATACCTGTATTTACTAGTATGATACAAATGGGAGTTAAATTAAGTGTGGCAATCTCATTTCTGTTTGCTTCCCCACTTATTAGTGTTTCTGGGGCAATTTTATTAGTTTTTCTTTTTGGGATAAAGTTTTCAGTTTATTATATTTTGGCCGCGTTCATTTTTTCAATTATAGGAGGGTTATTAGTTCGGAGCCTAAGGTTTGAAGGCGAAATTAATGAGAAATTCAAGAATGCTATTGCTCAGCCAGGGATAGATGGGCAGGGTGTTTATCGAAGCGCAGCTAATTGTTCTTTCAAGTTATTTAGAGACCTGTTTTTACCTTTAGTTATCGGAGCAGTAATTGCCAGCTTTATCCATAATTATGTTCCGGTTGAATTAATCGAGAGAATCAATGGGTATCCGTTGTGGTTAGTTATCCCTTTGGTTGCTTTAATCGGATTTCCTATATACTCAAATATCATGGTTTTAGCTCCGATTTGTTATGTTTTGGCAAGCAAAGGGATGAATCAGGGAGCGGTTGTTACTTTTCTTATGTCGGGTGCAGGAATTAGTTTTCCTACGGCAATTGTATTGAGAGGCATATTCAAAAAAAAGCTATTTGTATTTTATTTAGTCTATACCTTTGTTTCTTATTGTATAATAGGCTTTATAATCGGGCTACTTAGATAAGCATGCTTAAATTCCTTAAAAAAATATTTTCAAAAGAATACACCAAACCTAAAGGAATTCTTCTTTATGGAAGCGTTCAGGAGGTAATTCAGACTAATAAAATGCTGGAAACCGAAGGTTTTCAGGTGAGACTAGTTGCGCCTCCTCCAGAGGTAAGGGTGGGGTGTGATCTGGCTATTGAGTTTAATCTTATTGAGCAAGAGGCAATTGAAACTATCATAAAGAAAGAGGGAAGCGATCCTTATAAAATAGTTTCTACAAAAGAAATGCTTCCGGATATCCTTAAAAGATCGCTGATTGTAGAAATTGATGAATATATTATGTGCAAGGCAGGGAATATGAAGATTACAATAGATAAGAGCGGGCATCGCATAGTTAATATTTCGGGTGGTGGTTGTCCGGATATTCCTTATGTTGCCGAACAATTATATAAGGTTAGGATTGAAGAAGCAAAGAATCCTATTGAGGTGGGGAATAGCTTATGTTCGTATATGCTGCAGATTTCATTCGACGCCTTAAAAAAGAAAGTGATGAATAAATGATTGTTCTTGTAGGGACGGTTCCTTATAAAACCGGTTTATATGTTGGGAGAGCGGCTATAGATGGTTCTTTTTTAAATGTAGGCCAAAATTCTTTTCCAATAGAGAGGGGCACGGCGGCAATGGCTGCTTCTTGCGCCCAGGTGTGTAGCTTTTATAATTTAGAGATGCCTTTGTGCATATTCGGCGGAGATGTCGCGGATGGCAAAGGCACAGATTTAATGTTTCAAGAACTAAATTCAAACATCGGGGATTATGACCCGGATTTAATCACTCTGCATTACATGTTTCCTAAAATAAAGTATGGTGAACCGTTTATCCATAAGATTGAGTCTCTGGCAAAGAAACCGCAACTCATAGCTGACGCGGGCGGTATGTATCTTATGAAAACTATCAGTAAGTCATATTTTTTTGATGTATTTACTCCGGACCAGGGCGAATTGTATTTTCTAGCTGATGAGTTTGCGCCGCATCCTTTATATGTAAGAAGCGATTTGCTGAACGAAAATATTTCTGTTGAATCTTTAATTAGCTCTGCTTACAAGAACAAGAATACAGCCAAAACTACTGTTATTAAGGGTGCGGTAGATAGTATTTATACTGATAGTATAAAAATAAAGGAACTTCGCCAACCTAATATACCGGCTATGGAGGCAATAGGGGGCACGGGTGATACCATAACCGGAATGCTCTCAGCTTTGAGATGTATGAATACGCAAGGAGCCGATTATAAGGCGTTGGTATTAAACCGTTTTATAGGAGAATTAATTAAATGTAATCCGGCTACGCAAATCAGCGAGTTTATAAAAGCCATTCCCAAAGCCTTAGGAAAATATGAAAAAAATATACCTTAAACATTGGTCGTTTTTGACCACAGGGCCGATACTTTCGTTACTGCTCATTATCTTCTGGTATTTTAACCAGAATTTTCTATCTCAGTCCAAAGGACCGGTTGCCCTTTTATTAGAGAATCCGGTTCTTACATTTGGATTAATTATTTTTGGAGCGTTTATCAGCGCTTTTATATCTAGAGACTTTAGCATAAAAACCCCTGTAACTTATGAGCCATTAGTTTTTGCATTAATAGGCGGGATAGTTATGGGTTGCGGTGCGGTAATTGCAGCGATGTCTGCGCATTCTGTAGTGTTATTTAATCTAGCCGGGATATTTAATTTAACCGCATTTTTGATTACGAAGGGTTGGGTTTACGCTGCCTGTATGATACTTGGAGGATTTGTTGGCGCAAAGCTGTTTTCGTTCTTAATTTTAAGGACTGCGCATTCTAAAAAAGAGTTTTTTATACCCAAAGCGCTCATGAAAGAAAAGAATCAGAAGATTATTTTTATTACATTGCTTAGCTTGTTTTCTTTATTTGTTTTAGCTATAGTTTTATTCTCAATGCTTACCACTCAAGAAAAAATAGGTTTTTTCTCTGCAACTTTTTTGTTGATTTTATTTGGTATTATTGTTGAGCGTGGGACTATCTGTATGTCTAGTATGTTGAAAGAGTGGTTTATTGCGCATTCCGCTTATGTTTGGCGCAGCATATTGTTTACGGTTATGTGTTTAGCGTTTTTATACCAAGCTGGTTTACGGTTATCATTATATCCACAGATTCAACTGGAGCAGCATATCTGTAATATCGGGTTTTTGATGTTAGGGTCTTTCCTAATGGGATTTGGTTTTATATTTGCCGACGGTTGTTTTATCGGCAGTTTATGGAAAGCAGGGCAGGGGAATGTTATTAATATTGCAGGGATTTTTGGAATGTTATTGGGGATAGGGGTTTCTCAGGTAATTACCGGGGTATCTTTAGGAGCAAAACAAGGATCTGTCTCTGGCTTGGCGGTGCCGAACTATCTGAATACGATTTTAAACCCTATTATATTTTTAGTTTTACTTTGGATAGCAGGAATAGTTTTATTAACAATCTTTAAGCAGAAACATTATCGTTATTAATAATTGGATTAGTTATTCATTTGTCTCTCAAAGTAGCTGTATTGAAGAGCAATATTATATTTGTGCTCAAGTAGGAATTAAATAATGAAAATATCTATAGGTATCTCTCTAATCTTATTATTTCTAGTTTCTACCTGTAATGCGGTAGTTGCTGACGAAGTGCTTACCTGGAAAGATTGTATTGTAGAGGCAGCCAAGAATAACCCGGATTTATTAGCGGCAGGTCAACAGGTAGTACAGTCGGTTGCGGCAAAGAAGATAACCGCCAGTACGCTTTATCCTCAGGTTGATGCTAGCTTAGGTGCTTCTACTGGTAGAAGCGATAATGGGACTACTAGTAGTACAGGTGATTCGTATTCATACGGGGTAACCGGGACCCAATTAATATTTGATGGGACCAAGACGATTAATAATGTTAGGTCCGCATCCGAGACCATAAAAGCTTCCCAAGAGAATCTTAAATTTACATCTAGTAGTGTTCGTTATAAATTACGAAGCGCATTTATTGATCTTTTAAATACCCAGGAGATGTTGAGCATTACTCAGGAGATATTTAATATCAGAAGGTCAAACCTGGAATTAATTTCTATACGTTATGCATCTGGTCTTGAACATAAGGGTGCGCTTATGACATCGGAAGCAGATTTAGCCGATGCCAAATATGGGATATCTCAGGCCGAAAGAAATCTGGAAGTTGCCCAGCGCAAACTCATAAAAGAGATGGGGAGGGTTAAGTTTACCCCCATAAATGTAAAGGGAGATTTTACGGTAGAAAATAGCGCAAGGGTTAAGCCGGATTTTGAAAAGATCGTTAATAGTAACCCTGCTCTGTTACAGGCAATTGCGCAAAAGAACGCTGCAGTCTTTAGTTTAAAATCTACCTATGCGAATTTCTCTCCAACTTTATCCGGTAATACCGGAATAAATAAAAACGATGCGCACTGGCTTCCGCAAGGCGATCAATGGAACCTGGGGTTTGCCCTAACTATGCCCATATTTGAAGGCGGGTTGAGATTAGCTCAGGTAGATCAAGCCAAGGCCCTATTGAGTCAAATGAAAGAGAATGAAAGAAGCATAAAAGATGCAAAAATTGCGGAATTGGAACAAACCTGGGCAGCTCTACAGGATGCAATGGATAATGCTGAAGTGCAGAAGAAAATATTGGAGGCAAACGAAGAGCGTTCTAAAATTGCTCAGGCTCAATACGCAATAGGTTTTATTTCTTTTGATAACTGGATAATTATTGAAGATAACCTTGTAAAGTCGAAAAGGGCTTATCTTGATTCGCAGGCTATTGCATTGCTTGCTGAAGCAAACTGGATTCAGGCGAAAGGAGAGACGTTGGCATATGAATAAGAAAAAAATCTATTTTATTATACCGGTACTATTAGTTATCGCTGTATTGATATTTCTAAAAGCAAGGCCGAAGGCATCAACAGATGAGCAGATCAAAGAGGTAATCCCCACAGTAGGTTCAATCGAAGCTACAATTTCGACTACCGGCATTGTTCTTCCTAAAAACCGCCTGGAAATAAAGCCGCCGGTTAATGGTCGTCTCGAGAGTATATTAGTTAAAGAGGGTCAGCAGGTAAAGGTGGGGCAGAGTCTGGCTTGGATGAGTTCAACTGAGAGGGCAGCACTTCTCGATGCTGCACAAAGTCAGGGAGAGACAAAAGTAAAGTATTGGGAGGAAGTTTATAAGCCAATAGTATTACTTGCGCCTATCAACGGGGAAGTGATTGTAGCCACAGTACAGCCGGGTCAGACTGTAACTTCAAATGAAGCGGTTATAGTTTTATCTGATCATCTGATTGTCCGGGCACAAGTTGACGAGACGGATATTGGGAGAATAAAACTTAACCAAAAGGCGCTTATTGCTCTTGATGCTTATCCCGAGACAAAAATCAAGGCTATTGTGGAGCACATATATTACGAGTCCAAGACTGTTAATAATGTTACCATATATGAAGCTGATGTAATTCCAGAAGAAGTGCCTCTATTTTTCCGCTCAGGGATGAATGCGACTGTAGATTTTATAGAGCAGGGAAAAGAAAACACCCTATTAATCCCAGAGGATGCACTTTATAAAGAAAAGGACGGTACCTTCGTCTATGTAAAACAGAATAATGGCGGTGAACCATTAAAGGTAGCCGTTAAGCTCGGTATTTCAGATGGAAAAAATGTAGAGGTTATCTCCGGAATTAATCAGAATGATTCGATAATCGTAAAGACAAAGAAATACACTTTACCTAAGAATACAGCAGGAAATAATCCATTTATGCCGGGTCGTCAAAGATAATGATTGAGTTAAAAAATATATATAAAACATATTTAATGGGCGAAGTAGAGGTAAAGGTCTTGCAGGATGTTACCCTAAAAATTGCACCTGGTGAGTTTGTGGCAATTATGGGTCCGTCTGGTTCAGGCAAGTCGACGCTTATGCACATTTTGGGTTTGCTTGATCGTCCGGATAAGGGAGAATATTATTTAGGAAAGAAAGAAGTTCACGATCTTTCTCAAGAAGAACTATCAGCAATCCGCAATCGCTTTGCGGGATTTGTTTTTCAACAGTTTCATCTTTTGCCGAGAATGACGGCGCTGGAAAATGCTACGCTTCCTTTAGTCTATGCAGGGAAGCGCCATTTAAAGGAACAGGCAAAAGACAAGATTAAAGAAGTCGGGTTGATTGATAGAATAAACCATCGGCCAAATGAGCTTTCAGGAGGCCAGCAGCAGCGCGTAGCTATTGCCCGCGCATTAGTCAATGATCCTCTGATTATCCTTGCAGACGAACCCACTGGGAACCTGGATTCAAAAAGTCAGGAAGAGATAATAGCAATTCTAAAGAGTTTAAATCAAAAGGGTAAGACTATTATTATGGTTACGCATGAAAAAGAGGTTGCTGCCCATGCGAGGCGTATTATTCATATGCGTGATGGTAAGATTATCTCGGATGAGAAATCAGGAATTTTGTCTGCATCGGCGGAAGAAAGCCAAGTAGATCTAATAATTGATACTGTTTTATCTAAAACCGAGAGAAAGGCCCGGGAAACCAAGTTCTTGGATTATTTGCGTCAGGCAGCAGTAGCAATGATATCGCATAAAATGCGTTCTTTTTTGTCTATTCTAGGTATTTTAATCGGCGTAGCTGCGGTTATTGCCATGCTTGCAGTTGGACAGGGTGCAAAAGAATCAATCGAATCACAGTTATCATCATTAGGTTCTAACCTTTTAGTTATCCGTCCTGGTTCTTCAAAGCTTCACGGAGTGGCCATGGAAACGGGTACGGTAACGCGCTTTACCATGAATGATGTTATTGCTATTGGCAAGCTCACTGATTTAATAAAAAGTGTTAGCCCTTCAGTAACAGGCAGAGGTCAGATGGTCTATGGAAATAAAAACTGGAATACCCAGGTAGAAGGGGTGGGAGTTGATTATGCTGCTATGCGAGCTTCATCTCCAGCAGTAGGTAGATTTCTTACTGAAAGCGAAATCAAAATGAGAGATAAGGTTGTCTTGTTGGGAACGACGGTGGCCCGGGAGCTTTTTGGCGATGTCAATCCAGTGGGACAAACTATAAAAATAAATCTGATTAATTTTAAGGTAATCGGTGTTTTACCTAGTAAAGGAGCAAATAGTTTCCATGATCAGGATGATAATGCCATAATTCCGATTACTACAGCGATGTTTAGGGTTTTTGGGAAAGAATATGTGGATACTATTTATGTGGAAGCAAAAAGTCCCGAATTGATTAATGTGGCGCAAGAGGCTATCTCTGAGCTAATTATAAAAGAGCATCGCCTTACCGCTAAAGACGCGCAAGACTCATTTCAAATCCGCAATATGACTGATATTAAGAATACACTTGAGGCTACAACTAAGACAATGTCTATATTGCTTGGTTCGATCGCCGCTATCTCGTTATTAGTTGGCGGTATAGGAATCATGAATATTATGCTTGTGTCAGTATCTGAGCGTACGCGCGAGATTGGGTTGCGAAAGGCAATTGGCGCAAATAATAAAGATATTATGGTGCAATTTCTTATCGAAGCTACATTGATGTCGTTTATCGGAGGGGTAGCTGGTGTCTTGTTGGGCGCAGGGGTATCATTTATAATTACTTTATTTGCGGGATGGGCTGTGAGAGTTTCCTCAGCGTCCATAATTCTTTCTACTACATTTTCATTAATTGTGGGGATTATTTTTGGGCTCTGGCCAGCTCAGAAAGCCTCAAAGCTTGATCCAATTGAGGCATTAAGGTACGAATAGCGTCAAAAGGAGAACACAGGCGAATGGAAGTGAAAATTATTCGTAGCAGTAGACGTAGGCGTACAATAAGCGCTCGTTTGGTTAAAGATATGCTTTTAATCCAAGCTCCTGCGTTATTGTCTCAAGAGCGCTTAGATAAAATTGTTACTGGCTTTAAGTTAAAATTCGAAAAGAAAAGACTTAAAGAAGAATTAGATAGAAAAGATGATCTTGCAGATATAGCTGGTAGATTAAACCAAAAATATTTCGGAAATAAATTAAAGATTAACTCCATAAAATATGTGACTACGCAGAATTGTAAATTCGGCTGCTGCAATTACCGTACAGGAGAGATTCGTATATCGCATAAAATTGGGTTTATGCCAACTTGGGTCAGGGAGTATGTTTTAATTCACGAAATGGCGCATTTAATAGAGCCAAACCATAGTAAGGCATTCTGGGATATTCTTTCTTGCTACAAGCTTAGCGAGAGAGCAAAAGGTTATCTTATGGCAGCAGGCCTTAATAGCGAGGGCGTAATTTAATGTCTAATACACCTTTAGGCTTAGAAAAAGAAAAGGCGCTGTATGAAAAGATGCAGAGGCTGGGTGTGCGCGAAGAGGATATTGTTGAGAAATTCATCCGTTCGCAAGGGCCCGGAGGACAGAATGTTAATAAGGTTTCTACTTGCGTCTATTTGCGTCATATACCCACTGGCATAGAAGTTAAATGTCAGAGGGAGCGTTCTCAGGCGCAGAATCGCTATATTGCTCGCCAGATACTGCTAAAGAAATTAGATTCGCTTATTCTCGGGAAACTATCTCAGGAGAGGAAGCGTATTGAGAAAATACGTAGGCAAAAGCGCAGAAGATCGCGCAGGTCTAAATTAAAAATGCTCGAAGCAAAGCATCGCCACTCCGAGAAGAAATCACTCCGCACAAAAGTCAAAGAAGAGAGTGATTAAAACATAATGTAAAATAAGTTTCGCGCTTTTTGATATTGCCCCAAAGATAAAAAAGGCATATCCTCTTAGGTTGATAAACTCGTAATTTATTAACCTAACCGGGCCGTAAGGCCCAGCAACAGGAGGATACGCCTTATGAGT
>JAPLLW010000017.1:46555-105423 GCA_026387355.1 Candidatus Omnitrophota bacterium | reverse complement strand
TGCCGCAGGAAAAATCCCGGGTGTTTATGACTATAAGAATCTTGAGTGCTATCGTGGGATTAACAATGTTGCGTTGAACCTCGGGGGTCAAATTATTTGCGGGCCAAGAAACGTTGTCGATTTGAATTTGTATCCTTGCTTTACAAAGACAACTGCGCCTGAATTATTTGATATAAATGGTGTAATTATACATGGATTAGAAACAAGCAGGGGCTGTCCATGGGGTCATTGTACTTTTTGTTCAATCCGGGGACAGTTTGGGAAAGGATGCAAGATCTTCTGGAGGGCATTTCCCATTAAGAATATTATTGATGAAATAAAGTATTTTGCCGAGAAGGGAATTAAGAAATTCTTTTTTATGGATTCCGAATTCATGGGGCCGATGGATGAAGAGAGTTTTGATTCTACGGCTAAAAGGATAAATGATTTTGCGGGTGCTTTTAATCAGTTGAATGATGCACTCGCCTCATCCGGCAAGCCGCGTATCTATATCAGTCACATTTCTGTAATGGTGCATAATATTTATAACGCCAAGGATACTGATTCCAAGAATTCCAGAAGAATAGAGCTTTGTAGGACGTTACATGAAAAAGCATGTATTCGTCGTTTCTATTTAGGCATAGAGTCGGGTAGTGAAAAGCAATTAAAAAGATACGCAAAAGGAGTTACGGTTGATGAGAACCGACAGGCATTACGGATTATTAATGAGTTAGGAATTAAAACAGATGTTGGTTTTATCTTTTTCGATCCTTTTGCAACCCTCGAGCAATTAGAAGAAAATATTAAATTTATAGAAGAAACGGGTTTATTAGAAATAGATTCACGTATTCTTGGAAGCCTGCGTGTTCAGGCAGGTAGCCCGTATGTAAAAATGGCGGAAAGTAAAGGGTTACTTGGAGTTTTTGACCTTGAGTCATTAAGCTATGCTTCTAAATATGAAAATGCTGATGTGGCTCGGTGTCAAGAAATCTTTAGTGCTTTTGAGGAGCCCGTACGCGGACTTGTGCGTAAGTTAAAAGAAGATTTTAGATTACGTAGTCGTAAAATTGACTTTGATTTTGTTAAGGAAATGATTGAGATATTGCTTCAAGGGGGAGTAGTTGAAGTATCTATAAATGACCTAATTAGGAAATATTCTGGAAAAAGAGGTGAGCTATTTTACGAGGCTAGGGCTAATGGCGGGCTATTGGAGGATAATGATGGGAAGGCAAGATCTTTATTAGAAAAGGCTATAGCGTTTAATTCGGATATTTGCGAGAACCCAAATAAATTATTTAATCAGGCACCTGTTCACTGTAGCTATCCTCTTGCCGTCCCGAAAGAAGCACGGAAGGTTATTGATGAAAAGTACGGAGCGAATAGGGCCTTAACTGATGTTACTGTAAGTGAATTCACCCTGAATCAGCTTGGCGCATTTTTTGATAATCACCAGGAGATCTTAGGTGAAAGGTTAGCGCAGTTAGAAAATCTCTTAGGTCGCGCACCTCCCGCACTTGATAACTGGAGTCTGATTATCACCACTGATTTATCCGTAACCCAAGGTAATGTTGCCGCCTGCGATATTAATTCTAAGGTCGTATTTATCCAGCCATATTTCTTCACCCTTACCGAAGCTAAACAGTTAGAGATTCTCTACCATGAGCTTATCAGCCATATTACTAAAGGTTTGAGCGATATCAAAGATGAGGCAATCATAGATACGCAGGTATTTTTTATTGATAAAGCGTTAAGTGTAGGAGAAGGAAGGGAGCCATTTGCGATTGACTTTTTTGTAAGGCAATTTGAAAGAATAAAAGCATTCTTTGAGGGTAAGGTTCTTCCGCCGCTCGAAGTTGAAGTTCAGCCATCTACGACTTGTAACGCAAGATGTAAATGGTGTTGGGGAAAAGAAAAAAGGTTGCCGGATCTTCTTAAAATTGACCAGAATTTGCCTACTATTATCAGGAAAATATCAGATGCAGAAGTCGATGGCGATAAAGTAAGGTTTGTAAAATTAGTTGGTTCAACTGGAGATCCATTGGTAAATCCAAGGACTCTTGAAGCAATTGAAATCCTGAAAAAGAATGGTGTGGGCGTCAGGATGTTTACCAACGGGTTAGGGTTGACTTTAAAAACGCGGCAAGGTGAGGAATATGCAAGAAAGCTTATTCATTTGGCATATTTAAGGGTTAGCCTTGATGCCGGAAGCGGCAGAACGCTGCATATCGCAAAACGCGTAAAAGAAAGCAGCTTCGCAGCTATTATGGAAGGTATACGAATTTTACGTGAGGAGTCTGATCGAGCAAAGACCGGCCTTTATATTCATGTTGGTTTTGTAATTAGTGTTGATAATTATCAGGACATAGAGCTTGTTGCTCAGGAGATAATCAAAGCCGGAGCGCATGGCATCCAATACAGAATGGATTTTGATCCCAGTAGGCTTAGTGACGCACAAAAAGAAGAAATTGACCATAGATTAGGAAAAGTTAGAGAGCTATATAGTAATAAAATCAAGATTACAATAGTTAATGATAAGGAGACTGTTTGCACTAAATGTTATTATCCATATTTCTGCGCTACTATAGGTTCTGATGGTCAGTTCTATCCATGTGGTCATAGGGCTTTAGCCGGCACAGAGCCGCTTGGCAATCTTTTAGATCCAAATAAGAGCTTCATGGATGTATTCCGCGAGCAGGTAGAAAAAGTTAGCAAGAGAGGATTTCCAGATTCAGAATGTAAATATTGCCCTCCTATTGCCCTGCATATAAGTAGATTGCTGCAAATCTTGGAAGAGAGAGTTAGTCAACCCGGATTTATTCAAGCGCTTGAAGTTTTATATAATAAATATAAAACTTCTAAAAAGGGTAGCGCGCCTGTCCTGCCTGCTGCTCCTTTAGCTCAAAAAACAGAAAGTATTAGCCATGAGCCAGACGCAAAATTACCATGTTTTGACGCAGCAATAATCGGAGTTATATCTTATGCTATTTTAGGAAAGATTACGGTAGTAGTATCTTTGTGGCTTGGGATAATTGCTGCCGCTATGTTAGTTAGCTATTTATTATTCCGCCACTCTATGCCGCAGCATTATCAGCTGTTAAGATTTATCAAAGCCATAAAAATAGGCAAATATCAGAGTGGGGCAGTGGTTGATTTAAGAAAGCTGCCAGCTGATATGGAGGTTGTGCTTGTAGGGGATCTGCATGACAACATTACTAATTTACACCGCATTTTACTGCATCAGAGAAAGACAAAGGTGGTTGGTGTGCTCGATGGACTAGAGTATATTGAGCCTTCAGTTGAGGACAAGATGAGAAGCGGTAAGGCAATATTAATAACATTAGGAGATATGATTCATCCAAGTGCCATTTCTCCTCTGGTGAAAAGCGAGGATCATAAGACTAAACTAGCTGAGATGCTCGCAGCTGATGCGATGATGAATATTATTATGCGCTTAAAAATAGCCTACCCGCACAATTTCTACCCTATTCTCGGGGACCACGATAATTTGCTTGATGTCTCAAAGGGTGACGTAAACCAGGCGGATTCATACAAAAGATTCTTAATTAAACTTTACGGCGGAGTATATTTCTGGCTCTATAAGAAGTTTATAAGGGCTAGCCCGCTTTTGGCTATTGCTGGAGATAAATTGTTGGCTGCGCATGCCGGTCCTGTTCAGGAGGTAGCTTCACTTAAGACTATAAGTGAGGTAAATCCTCTGGATATGGCTGATCCGATAGTCTACCAGTTAACATTTAGCAGGCCGGAATGCCATGCAAAATGGGCTTCTTGTATATTTGGCGCCGCGGAGGTAGCGAGATTTAAACAAAGAATGCACCTTGGATTAGATGCGTATTTTGTCACCGGGCATCATCATCCGGCATTAAATGCAAACTGTTTTTGCATGTCAATTACGCTTGGTTCTAAAGCAGAAGCCGTAGGAGAGCAGAAGGTTTATGTTATTACTGCCGACAGACCGGGTATTTATGGGTATGCTTTATATAGGAATAGAGAGCTTAAGTTTATTCAAGTAAATGGCGGCAAGAGTGAACGCGAAATGGATGTGGCAATGACTCAGGAAGAAGAAGGATTGGATGCAGAGGAGACTCAAATAGCGGTTGGCTTACTCGATCGATTCTGGCGTGAAGGGTCTTTTGATGTATGCGAAAGACTAGATTCGGGATGTTTATTATTTGTCGTTAGAAAGCTAGAGGAGAATGGTTTGGGTATATTATCCAAAAGGAAGCATGATGTTCAGGTTATCCGCGGGCCTCCTGCGCTATTTACAGAATTAGATAGCTTGCTTAGCAAGAAAGTACTCGCCTTAAATGATCCTGATAAAAAATTAGTAATTATCCGTTCCGATATAATTAATCCAGAAGATATTCACAAAATAATTGCCCATGAGTTTGGCGCTTTAAGCGGGCTTGAGCATAGCGTTAATAGTATACTTGAGAAAATTATTTCAGATTCTGTAATTGATAGAGCGCATATTACCTCTATGCTTATAGGTTTTTGCCGGGTTATTGAAAATAAAATAGATTTACCAGTAGTAGATCGGGCATCTACATCTAGGTCGCTGCGGATTAAAAGGGTTTTTGGTTCACCTTCCGTGGCTGGTGGGGACCATCAATCCACCGCAGCGGCCTGTTTAAATAAATCCAGTTTGCTCCTCCTTCCGACAAGTCCACAAGTTTCGCGCTTAAGAGTGGAGAATCCACAAAGAGAAAGCAATAAGGGAGAGTTAGAAACACTCATTCTTCTAAACAGCGATTTTTCCCTTGATCTTTCGCAGGCTAATGAAACAGTAAAGCCCTGGCTAGAGGGGTACTCTGCAAAGGTAAGAGAGCACTTAAACAGGATATCCCAAGATAAAAGGATTAAAAATTTGGCTGATCGGATAAATTCAAGGCAGGATATAAAGATTAAATTCAGCTCACATCTGAACAATCTGGGCATGGTGCATAAAAATAAGGTTATTTTGCATTGGGCAATATTAACGCGTGCGCCCCCAGCTTTAATTGTTGAATTGACCATGCTCGAAGAAATCCTGCATTTTTACTATCCTGAATCAGAAGTATTAATTCATGCTGTGATTGATGAATATATCTCCCGAAATTTCTGCACGGAATTCTCCGAAGCTATTAAAGTAACGTCAGATTCAAATATTGCAATTGTTGCCGAGCATGGGTGGTGTGACTCCATGCGGGAATGTTTAAAAACAATATTTAATGAAAATCTTTCTCTCTGGAGTAGGTCCTATAATGGTGTACTGAGATTAAGAAAACAATTTAATCAAGAAATGGTTGTTTATGATGATGCGCTCAATGTGTTAATGGCTCAATCAGGTATCTCCGAAAGAATGAAAGAGTTTGCTCAGAGTTGGCTCCATGTTGATAAGTTCACAGGGCAAAATAGCCCTGCAGAATTAATAAATTCGGTAATTCTGGGAGATAATTTTGTTGGCATGTTTGACGCTCAAACAGATACGGTAAGGTCAATATTTAAGGGGGTTTATGCTGCGGCAAGAAAACTTGAAGAAACCGAGCTTGCTATCGATAAAGAAAAATCTTCCATGCTTAAGGCTACAGAGGAAATTCTAAAAACCGGAAACAGGGAATTCTTAAGGGCCTTTGAGAAGCATATACGCAATATTGTTGCCGATGAAGCCTTGTTTCAGGACGAGGTTATTAATACCCTGCTTAGTGTGATTCTTCAGGAGCCACTGCTTATAGAAGATGTGGTTCCGTATTTATTAATGGGGCTTAAAATCCATGGCGCTAAAGAGGTTGAGGCAGGAGGCCGCACTCTCTGGATTTTGACTGATATAATAAATATGCCGAGAGCAATCGTAGAGAGAAATTACAAGTTGCTGCGCCTATTGTTTATTTTTCTCACCGGTGGCTTAAGCGGCCAGGAAAGAACCGGGCCTTCGGGTGATTTAAGAGTGCGTACACGCACAGGGGAATACGGTGTTAACGTAGAAGGTGTTTTACGCGATAACATGCATAATTACCTGGGAGTCTACTGCGTGGGCCAGCTGGAGAGGGCGCTTGAGTACTGGAGGACAGGGGACAAAAATGTCTTGGTTAATCCGCAGTATCCCGTTGATGCATTCTCAAAGTCAAAGACACCGCTATTTAATATTCCTTTCCCTCAAAGGGTTATCTACGACCTCGGAGAAAGCGTGCCTACAGATAAGATGAAGATAATGAATCTTTTATTTGAGGAGATGCGTGTGCGCAAGATCCAAGGAGAGACTGATTATGAGCGCTTAAGAAATATAAACGAAGATGCTCTTAAGCAGATTTATCTAGTTATTAATACCAGACTTGGCACTAATCTGTCAACTGCTGCTAGTAGAGGGGCATTAACAGATTACATATGGGCATATCAGGAAGTTGCTAGAAGATACGCTTTAAGCGGCGGGATTAGTAACATAATAGCAGGTCTCCTGAGGGTTCAAGCTATGTATGGCGGAATATTCTCTGATATTATGGGTTACTATTCATTTAAAGATACTACATTAAGCTTGCAGTTAGCTTGCGATGATTATATGTCAGCCATACAGGAGATAGTTAAGATAAGGTATAAATTGATGCGCGCAGTTATTGCCGAACAGGAATATGACCCGGGCCAGATGCTCGAGCGATTCCAGGAGGATTATGGGACTGATGACCTTGGTAACGCTGATGGAGGGGCATTTCTGAAAAATGAGAAATTAGCCCTGTATTTTATGGACAAATACCTTGTTCGGCTTGAAGAATTTCTATTAAAACATGTTATCTCCGGAGAATTAGCACAGATCAATGAGGATAATTTTGAAGATGCGCTCGAGCTTATTACGGCTATAGCTTTGCTTAACAGGACCAAATGCTCAATTACTATATCGCTTAAGGATTCAGCTTTATTTTTAACTGCGAAGGATTCAAATTACAGCCGCATAAAAGATCTCTTAGAGGATATCGCAAGGGATATTAAAGATACAGAGAGTCTATTTCGCATATCCCTAAAGGGGAGCGTTGAGAGAATGGTTAATTCGCTTCCCTTATCGTGCCTTTCGCGTTTTATCTCGGATAAATATAAAGATGATCAAGAAGTAACAGAAGACACTAAAAGGCAGATTATTTTAAACGAACTTGCCACCTGCGCGATAGAAGATGAGGCGACTTTTAAGCTACTCTCAAAGTTTACTGATAGAGTCTTGAAGTTTGCCGAGAAAAAGCTTAAGAAGATGGATCGGGCAGCTGTTGAAGAGGCCGATGCTTATCTTTTGTATCCCTGGCTTGCTCCACAGCTCTGGAAAGATCCCCTTCTTCAAGAGTATCACATAGTAGGGACAGATATCACGCATGCTAAGATAGATGGACTGATTCATAATTACGGAAGAGGATTCTTTGGGGCTAAGGGTATGGGATTGCTCAGGGCCATACTTTATAAAATGCGTGTACCTCCTTTTATGATCTTTCCGATAGGTATGTCTGCCGAAGAGATAAATCTTCGTTTTAAAGATGCAATGAGAGAATTACAGGAACATATCAGCGTAAACGGAATAACTGCTAAATATGGCGATATCTTTGCCGATAGAAATTCCAATAAGCCGCTATTTGTCGCTATAAGAAGCGGCGCTTTCTTTACTATGCCCGGGCAGATGCCGACAGTTACTAACGTAGGCATGAATGAAGATAATCTTGACGCGCTTGTGGTCAAATTTAAGTCCTGGGGTTTACGCGAAGGAGATGCCCTCTGGAGCGCCTGGGATTGTTACCGCAGGTTTCTTGAAGAATACGCTAATGCTGTTTTCGGTATTCCGCACGTTGTATTCGACCATATTATCAATGAACAGAAACCCAAGTATAAAAAGGAGCTTAAGGAGCATTTTTCATGGGAAGAGATGCGCGAAACAGCGCTTTTATACAAGAAAGAGATTCAGCGTCAAAAGGGACCGGATAGCATACCAAATGATCCGTATGAACAGGCAGCCAGAATTATTATTGCGATTAAGAATTCTTGGAATGATACCAAGCCTTACAGAAAAAGCCGCGGGATAATCGGAGACTGGGGCGATGGGACAGCAGTAATTGTGCAGGCTATGGTCTATGGAAATATCAGAGGCAATAACGGCACAGGGATAGTTTATAGCCGTAATCCTAATACTGCTGCGCCTGGTTTGCACGGAGATTTTAAATGGTTTTCGCAAGGTAAGGATCTCTCCGATCATACCGCCAAGAAGATTCGCGTTGTGCAGACATTGAATAAAGAGACCTGGTTCCAGGGCTTAGCTGATAAATTAGACCTGCTAGAACTGCATTTCTGCGGCGCAATCGTAGAGTATGAATTTACGGTGCAAAATGGTGAAGTTGAAACATTGCAGGTAAGGGATGCTTACCTTCCTGCGCAAGGGCCAACTTTTCTTTTTGAACCGCGCAAGGATAAGGTTATTAGTATAGGTAGGCCTTCTTCGGGAGGCGCTTTCAGGGGGCTTTGCGTGTATCTTAATGACAGCCTAAATCCGTCGAAGCTAAATGAATTCTTTGATAAAGCAATTGCTCTAGAGCTAGACGGTGTAATCCTTATTTGCGATGATGTTAACCCCAGTAAAGACGTTCCTCTTGTTGTCCATAAGAGGAGAGGTAAGCAGGTAATCGGAGGATTAGTTACAAGAAGAGGTGGGATTGCAAGCCATCCGGCAGGGATTGCGCGTGATTTTGGTATTGCTTCTATCGTAGGTATTGAAGATTTAGTTTTTGATGAACAGAGTAATTTGTGGGAGATAAACGGCCAAGAAATAAGGGAGGGGGCTGTTTTAAGCATCAATGGCGCATCCGGTATAATCGTGAAAGGAAAGTATCCTTTAGTCATTCGGGAGATATTTGAGAACATTAAGGGGTCTAGCGTTCAGCTGGGTTGGTTATATAGGGCAATATCCGATAGCGAAGACGCAGATTTCTTACTAAAGAAACTTGCGCAAGAAATACAAAAACTGATTTTGGAGGCGCAGAAGAGCAGGAACCATAAGTCTGCTTCATTAGGCTATAGAATCCTCGAGCGGGTTTATGCGGCGTATCTTAAGAATGTAGCTTCTAGAGGCTTAATCCGTTCGCTTCCTGAAGTGGAGCAGGAGTTACTTAACGGAAGATTTGATTTAGCTCTGCCTATGTTAAAGCGCGAACAGGAGATCAACCCGAATAATTACGAAGTTTACAGATTATTGCAGCTAGCATATGCAAGGTTATCTCGAACTTCTCGAAAATTAGGTAAGCATTCTAGTCTTAGCGGAAAGTATCTCTTTGACGCAGGTTCATTAATTGTCGGTACATTTATATTTGGTCAATACTTAATCTGGATTAGCCTTGTTTTTGGGTTAATGTTAGGTGTAGTTTTCATTGCAAAGAAATTATTAGGTGGTAAGAAGGATAAGTCGCCAGCAGTTGCGGTTGATCCGAATTTGCTTAAGCCCGGGGATACGCGTGAGTTTATTATTGGAAAAGATATTCAGGCAGATGAGAATTTCTTTATCTTTGATGAAAAAGGCGAGGATTCATTATGGAGTAGCGCCGCAGTTGATTCAGCTAGCGGGAAAGGAGCAAGCGTAGATTTTAAAAAGGATGATGTTAGGGTATATATCCAGTTAGTTACTAAGGGAACCTTCAGATGGGTAATTTATAATACAGGAAAGGTAAATGTTAGGGTTTATGCCGTAACCAATAAAAAAGATAATGATACCGCGGCTAAGGCGCCGAAGGATAATGCAGCAGCTAAGGCTGTTGATCCGGCAAGGGCAAATGTCAAGCTAACCGAAAAGTTGAAAGCGGCAAACCAGGCGCAATTTACTGCTGCCAGGGCTAAGCAGCAAAGACTTATGGAGATAAGGAATGGCAACGGTGGGGCGAAGAAAGGAGAGATTCTTGTTCCATTCAGTCTCTGTATATTGGCTATATTCGGGTTGGGATTTGGCGGAAAGTGGTTTATTATAGCCGGTATTGTCGTAGCTGTTCTTTTCGTAGTAGGATTGGTAATAGCCAATAATTCTTCTTCAAAGAAATCCGCGAATCTGATTTATTCTGTGCAAGAGAAAACGGTTAACCCTGAAGACATATTCTTTGTTTCTTTCACTGACGCTAAGCAGTCAGAATATATTTTCTCAAGCGGGGATATGTTCATGGCAACCTGCCCTAGTTGTGGACAGTATGTTGCTCTTGATGAAAGCTGTAAATGCTCAACTTCAGGATGCGGCACAACAATCTCTGTGGGGCAGGGAGAAAATCATGCAGCGGGTAAAAAAGTAATTGTGCGTTATGAGTACACAAACAGCCGCGCCATACTTTCTTTAGATGGGAAAACACTCCCCTTTTGTATAGTTTGGGCGCCGAAGAACGGAAGGAAGAATTGGGTGATCCAGAATATAAGCGGTAAGCCCGAGAATATTGTTCTACGTTTGAGTGTTCAAGAGATGCCTAAGCAAGTTAAGGCTCCTTTAGGGGCTAAACAGATTGATGCAGCTAAGGTTGACGTTAGTGTTTGGCAGAGGGTTCGCGAAAGAGACAAACAAAAGGCTGCTGCGCAGACTTTAAAAGGTAAAGCCCAGGCAGAAATTCAAAGGATTCAAACAATTAAGGCAAGGAACACCAAGGGGATAATAGATATCAAATTCTCTTTAGTTGTTCTCGGAATTATTCTGGGAGCTGCAGTAGTTTTATTAACTGGGGCCAAACTTCTTACAACTTTGGCTTTAACCGCCCCATTTTTATTCCTGGTGGGTGCAGTGGTGGTGAATAGTTCTAGTAGTTCGCTGATTTTAGGCAGGGAACATCTGCGCGTTTTTACTGAGGAAGCTGTTTCGGATGATAGTTCGGACATTATCAGCCGTTTGCTTACAGAAAAAAAGATTCTTCCGCTCTCTGATGCGCAGATTGATTCTTCGGAATTATCCAGAGTAAAGTCTATTGGAGATTTGACTGCTTTTGGTCAGATAAGGAAGTTTACCCTGCGCCAGGCGCTGGATGCGATGTCAGATTTTCTGACTAAAGATAATTTTGCAAACTTGACCACTGCTGTTGCAGACGCCCTAGGCGATCCGGGCATTGCATTTACGGATATTCAGTGGCCAATGGACGTCGCGGTAAGGGCAGGCTCGCGCGACTTTGTATTCCAGCTAGTGGTAAGAGTAAATAATAAGAAGACTCCGGCATTTATTGCTGTGCATATTAGCCGCGACTCCGAAGCCGTTCGCCTTATGTCTAAGGATTTCGATAACCAGCTTACATTAAGAGCTATAAAGACCGATTATCTTGCGGATAATTTTGAAATAGGCGAGGGAAGGTTAGCCGATGGAACTGCGCTTACGGTATTTACTACGCAATGGGTCCACAATCTTGAAATGGGAGCGGTTAAATTAGAAGAAATAAATGAAATTAATAGTGATTATTTCCCAAGAGTCCAAGCTACTTATGATAAAGCCCAACCGCCGCAAGGTGAGCAGGATCATTCTAATCATAACATAATTGATCCTAATCGCCTGATATTTATATTACGGCATAATATTGATGGCAAGATTAAATTCATGCCCATACAAGCATCTTTATTGGTTAGGGGTGTAGCGCTCCAGATTTATCGCATCCTTGCTTTGTATAATGAAATAGACGCAACTACTGTTTCTTTAAATGATTTTATTGTGCATCTCTCAGGTAAAGATAATGCAGTGCCGCAACTTTGCCTAAAGAGCGTAAGGAATATTGAATCCGGACACTATCTTACCTATGATAAGGCAAGCGGTGAACTTGTTAAGCGCAAGGTTGCGATAATGCTTGCGGATTTACTGGCTTTACGCTATGCGGCCGGTGTATTGTATGACCATAACGAAAAAAGATGGAGGCTGGCGCGCGGAAAAGGGCTTGAGAGCTGGAAGCGATTTGCGGATTTTGATACTGTGCTGGAGGGGTTCTATCAAGGTATCGCCGAAAGACTCATGGCTTCAGGAATTGCTACTGATGCCATAAAGGTTTCTGCGGATTTTGCCGTGGTCAATGCGCTGGATTCATTTGTAACGGAATTACAGAAGGCAGAGACAGGAGAAATTGCTTCTAACGCCTACGTCCTTGAACATAAAAATGATATCTTAGAGGCTATAAATCGTTTTAGAGCTCAGCTCTCAACTTTAACAGTGGCATTTCCTGGGTATAGTGGTAAGCCTGTTATCCAGCATCCTGCGAGTAAGACTGCGGTTATTGCTCCAAAAGCGCAGTTGGTTATTAGTTTACCTGATAAAGGCAAGAAGCTCGGTTCATCTGCCGCAGCAGTAACAACAATTACAAAAGCTGCGCCCATTGTTTTATTGTTACTGGGTATCTTGTTTGATCCTAGTTTTTTCTGGGCAGGTTGTTTATTGGGCGCGGTGGTGGCAGGACAAGGTGAAAATGATTGGCGTGATGAATATGATAACGATATGCAGACTGTCAAAGCGGCGTATCGTTTAGTTAATGAACCTGACCAGAAGATATTTAATAATTGCGGGGTACAAGGGACTGAAGAGATGCTTATGGATGAGCAGAGAAAAACTGGATCGGCGCGTAAACCACATTTACTACTTCCATTTTTGCGGGCAGTATGGCTTGCTTCTAAGCGCGCCAAGCTTTATCCTTCAAGCATTGTTGATATGGGCGCTTATCGTGAGTTCCGTTTCAGCGTTATCCCGCAGTATGGGTTGACTCCTGAAGAGCAGCTTGCGGATTGCTTTGAGCAAGTCAAGCTCGGAAGTGATTACGGTAGCTCGATGATTGATGCTACGGTTTTGGTGCGCGCTTATACTAATAAAGAGTTTAGCGAAAAGAAATTTGCATTACAGAAAGAATGGATTCGCTTATTCTCGGGTAGAGGCCCTCCGGAAAATATACCTCCGGTAACTTTTATTGCTCAGCCGCCGCTTAATTATAGTGAAGTGGCGCTGGAGTGTGTGTTTATTAGACCTAATGAAGGTAGAGGTGTTGAGATAGAATACAAAGAACTTGAAGGTTTCAGTTATGTGATAGTTAAGCATGATGGTTTGCGTTGGCTCTACGCCGGTGGTTTAACTGTTAATGTTGACGGAGACATTGAAAAACAATCTGAAGCCGCATTTATAATCACCGAAAAAATTCTCACCCGCGAGAAATTTGTCTTTAGTGACATAATTCAACAGAGAAATTATATTGAAAGGATTGTAGATTACGTTGGCACTAAACAGCGTTACCAGATATTTAATGACTGGCGCCAGAAGTTTTATAATAAAGCAAAGTGGGTAAATGGTTATCCTGCGGCTACCGGCATTGGAATGACTTGCGGCGGCATAGCGTTAAAAATCATCGCCCTTGACCCAGGTCAAAGAAAAGATGTGATTATTGCGCCTATCAAGAACATGCTTCAAGTAAGTGCCCATGAATATAATGTTGGTAAATTTCTCGAAGGAGATGCTGCTACAGCAGGACTCACTCAGAAAGCTACGCCTAAGTTTGAACGCGCCAAGGTTATATTAATTAAAGATAGCCCTGTAAGGGGCAGGTTGAATATTATAATTCGTTACTTTATGCGCTTTATTTTCCCGAAGAAGTATGGTGATAAATGGATTGCGATCATTTATGTCTCCGGTACAGCCGGTATTCGCGGTGAATTCACCGAATACTGCGGAATTACTGAAGGCCTCTCTCTTAATTTAAGAAAACTTTTCTTTAGTCTTATCCAGCCCGATAAAAAACAGGGCCAGTTTATTCCTTTTAATTATTGCCGCGAGATAATCAAAGATAATCAGCAATTATCTCCGCAATTATTTGAAGAGGCAAAAAATCTTTTTGTGCTTAGAGATGAAAGCGCTACCTTTGGTAAGGGAATTCAGTGGTCTATTGTTAGAAAAGTTGAAGGGATGTTTGAGCTTCCCGCAGGAGCTGTGCCATTTTTTGAGGCGCAAGTCTCCGACGATGATTGGCTTGGGCCAAATGCCCGGTTACAAACCGAGCTTACCTTGGATAATATCGCTTATCTAATTTCCGAAGAAAACTTAATGCACGAGAAGAACATGGGTAAATTCAAACTCGGATTTAGAGTAGGAGCGAAACTCTCCGATATGCAGCGCATGCGTACCTATGTAAAAGTCGAGGGTGAGAAATTATCGGTTGTGCGCGTATGTAGCCGTAGGCTAGCTACTATCCCGCATATTTCGGTGGAAGCAGATGTTTGTAGGCCCGACCTTTCAATGGAGACAGAAGGAGAAGGGGTTACTATAGTTTTTCCGTCGAACTTATTAAGGACTTTACAAAAACCTTTCCTTTCTATAGGGGACACCCTGCGTTTTTACCTAACGGGTGGTTCTGTTTTCCGTTTCGGAATTGTTATTTCCAATGTTATTGTTATTCTTGTATTAGTTGCAACATTAAGCCTAGGTGGTTGGTCAGCGGGATTGTTAGTTATTAGTTCCATTATCTTAACAGTCATAATCACGCTTTTTGCTATATTTGTGCATGAAGCAGGCCATTTGCTAGCGGCAAGGATAATCGGTATCCCAGCGTATTTTAAGGTGAACCGAGTTTTCTTCGCGGTTGCATTTCACGAAGGTTTTGGCCTTGGTCATGTTTCCTTTAATAAATTAATATTCTTTTACGCGGCTGGGATATTGGTAAATCTTATAGTGTGTATCGTTGGGGTGTTGTTATATTTATATACTCCCGGAGTCATCCCCTTTGCACTATTTCTCAGTAACGCGCTTTGTGTATTGATTAACCTTGCTCCGCTCAAATTCAACGATATGCTCGCTTTTGATGGGTACAGTATTTCCGAGCTTATTAATTTTATGTCGCAAGGGATGCATAATTACAATGAGGTTATTGCATCGCAACGCCCGCAAGAGCTAAAGGTTGCGGTTGTTGCGCAGGATAATTTCGCTAACAAAATGCAATGTCCGGTTTGGGTATCAGGCGCGGTTTTATTTCTTGCCGCGGCGAAAATCGGAAGCATTGGCACGATTGTTTTTATCGTTATATCCGTTATCGCTGTGCTTGCGACAATCTGGTATAACTTTTTCTATAAAAAGGGAACAAAGCCTGCTGCGCAGGAGAAAAAAGTAGAAGGATTAAGTCCTACCGAGCTTGCGGAACTATTAAAGCAGCACAAAGGGACAAGAATTGGGTTAACTCAAGATATGCCTATTGAGGCGCTGCTTACTGCTCTTAACAATAATGACGAGGATGTACGCGTAAACGCAGCGCAAATCTTGGGTGCCCGTAAAGATATTCAAGATGCGCAGTTGATGACTAAGGTTATCGATGCTTTAACTAGTCTTTTCGAAGTTTTTGGTCTCACATCAAAAGCGGCAGTGGAGGCAGTTGTTGCTATTAGTGAACCTGCATTTGGAAAGATCGCCGAACTTGCTAACCAGAAAGAAGATTGGGCAAAGCGCTTTTGGGCATTCTATATCTTAGGCGAGTGGAGAATGGCAGAGGCAGTGGATGCGTTTATTGATGCCCTAGTAAATGAACGTGGCTCCATGATGAGCTTAGTTGCCGAAGAGGGCTTAGAAAAAATCGGCGAACCTGCGTTTATAAAATTAGCTGAGTTTTTAAAGCCCGGGGTAGATTTGGAAATCCGCAGGACAGTACTTGCAATCTTGAGTTCCGCTAACTGGATTCCGCAGGCGAGTGCGGATAAAGTTGCGTATTACCTTTTAAGAGGTAATTGGCTTTGTTTGCAGTGTCTTATAAGAACTAAAATTATAGAGCCCGGAAAATTATTGGTCTGGCTTGATGATCACGATCCGGTAATTCGAAGAAGAGTCTTAAACACTGTTGCTGCCTGTAGATTAGAAGGGGCGCAGGAAAAGATGTTAAATGCGCTTACTGCGGAAGAGGACAGGGATTGTCGTATCGCCGCTATAAAAGCTGCCGGAGTCTTTAAAATAAGCGCGGCAGTAGCAATGATTATTCCTTTGCTAAAAGGGGGAGATGCAAGAATCCGTGAAGTTTCAGCCCGGGCGTTGGGTGAAATCGGAGATAAAGCTGCAGTTGAAGAGTTACGCGAGTTAGTGAGTAAAGAAAAAGATCCGAATGTTGCGCGGGCTGCGTTTGATGCACTGGAAAAACTCGGTGACGAAGAATTTTTATCTACATTTACTTTTCCAAGTCCGTCTTCTTTTATCGCAGTCCCATTGATTCTATTAAGCATTATCGTTCTCATCGCCGGGCTCATCGCGCATCCGGCAACTGCCGGCCCGCTGACGGCTTTATTATCAAGCTGTTTGTTAGGCGTGGTGCGAGTAAAGTCAGTTAACACTAACCTTAACGCGCCTGCGCCAAAGAATTTAGCGCAAGCCTGTATCAGCAAGGACGTTTCGCCAAGTAAATCTGAAGATGCGGTTATGGGTTTAGCTTGCGCGCTGATTTTGGGTTTTCTTGCCTGCCGTTATTTAATTCCGAACCTGCATATTAATTTCTCTCCTTTTTGGGAGCTTATCAGGATCGGCGGCCTTTGTGTGCTAATCGCCTGGCCAATAATGGGACTGCTGGTATGGGTAGATCAGAAAATAAAACAAATATCAGCTGCAGCAAAAGCTGCGCCCGAGATCGCGATACCCAATATTTACGGCTCAGAAAAAGACGACATATGGGTTAAGCTGGTTCCCAGTGCCCGGGAATGCGCGCGCAGGCTCAACCGTTCGCTTTCGCGAACCTTGAATGGCGTGGGAGGAACAAGGAACGGATATGGAAGAATAGAGGTAAAAACTGACCCGAAGGGCTCTAACCGGCTGGTCGTTACCGTAAAGCACACCAATTTTTGCGAAAGTTTGGAATGGAAATATCCGGAGTTGACGCAGCTCTTGCTCGAGGCGCTTAAAAAGGCGTTCAGGACAATGCGCGATCCGGCCCAATTAACCGTAAAGATACTGCTACCGGTTGCGGGAGAATTCAGCTTCGCCTACAGGGACCGCGATTGGGTCGCTTTTTATATTCCGGGAGGCAACGCTCTCTGGACGCTTCGCTGGGTGCCTATCGGTGATTTCCGACTGCCTTTTGATTTAATGTCGCACCTGCTCGCTCTCCACGGTTATGAGGGGATAGAGGTGCGCTGCCTCTCTAAAAATCTATTTTGGCGGGAGGTTTATGTAACTGCCCGCGCAAAAGAGGCGGCTATGCAGCTTAGCTCTGACCGCGGCAGCTTAACGATGATCCATCCGATACTTTACAGGAGTGTTTTTACCTACAGAAAGGGGAAGCTCGACGATCATTCCCTTGCCACTCTTATGCTCTGCCTGAACGAGGCGTACGATCAACAGAAACAATATGAGGCTGCCGAGGCGCAAAAAAAGATGCGAAGTGCCGTTGCCCAGGAAGCGGCTAACCTGTCCCATTTTTTCCAACAGAGCCGCGCAGACAGACCGGCTTCAGCCCAGGTCTCTTTGTCCGATGTTTCCCAAGGTATTAGGCGGCGCGCGCGCTACAGAGGAACTGACAATCTTATACCGTTACGGTTGGCTAAAATGAGCAAAGATTTGCAGGTGCTTCCTGAACTTGAAGCTGAAGTTGATGAGCTGATAACCCATTATCCTGCGGGCAGGCAACAGAGCGCAATGCTGATGGTGTTTCACGCTATCCAGGACAGGTTTGGCTTTATCTCCGACAATTATATCTGGTGGATAGCGGCAAAACTCGGCTGCCCTGTTGGCCGTGTCATGGAGAACGCGGCGTTTTATGACATGATACGCCGGGAGCCGGTAAGCGTACAGGACGGTGAACATGCAGCGTTGCCCTGCGAGAGTCGTGTTGTCGGCCTTACACTTAAACAAAAGCTCGGCATTGATCCTTTTGAAGATGCTGCGGTACAACCGGCAGGCACAGAGTCCCGCGTTCTGACAGGGCGCATGATGCAACCTGACTACTCGATCAGCATCGATGACTATTTAGCTGCCGGCGGTTACGCGGCAGTGAGGAAAGCGTTGGCCATGCTGCCGAAGGATATTCGCAACGAGGTCGCTAAGTCCGGTCTGCGCGGTCGCGGAGGCGCAGGTTTCAACTGCGGCAAAAAGTGGTCGCTGGTGGACCGTGCTAGTAAAAAACCTATCTACCTTATTGCTAACGCTGATGAAGGCGAACCGGGAACGTTCAAGGACAAGCAGATTATCTACCGCGACCCGCACGCGCTTATCGAAGGCATTATCTGTGCTGCCTACGCCAACGACGTCCATACCGCCTACATCTATATCCGCGGCGAATATAAGGAAGGCTATAAGATCCTTCTCGAAGCTCTGAAAGAGGCGCGCGCGAAAAACCTCGTTGGCAAAAACATCCTTGAGACCAGTTATTCGCTCGAAATATACGTCCACCGCGGGGCAGGAGCATATATCTGCGGAGAAGAAACCGGCCTTATCGAGTCGCTCGAAGGAAGGCGCGGGTGCCCGCGTTATAAGCCGCCGGATTTTCCTGCCAAATACGGCCTCTGGAAATGCCCGACCATCGTCAATAACGTAGAGACACTTACTTCCCTTCCTTATATTATCAATAACGGCGCTGCGGTCTATGCGCAATTGGGCACACCCAACAATACCGGCACGCGCCTTATTTCTGTCAACGGTGATGTTGCCAAGCGCGGATGTTATGAGATCGAGGTCGGTAAGATAACTTTTGGCCGGCTGGTCAATGACCTTTGCGCTGGCGTGCCGGCAGGCAGAAAGATAAAAGCCATTATTCCCGGCGGCACCAGCGCTCCGGTGATCAACGTCGCGAAGCGTTTCAAAGGCCGCTTGGGGCCCAAGAGAGACGGAGCGGCTTTTGACTGGGGTTGGCAGGATATACCGGTGGATTTTGATTCATTAGCAGCCATAGGCACTATGTCCGGCTCGGGAGCTGTCATCGTGCTCGACGATACGGTCAGCATGCCACAAGCGCTTGCCGAGATCACCGAATTTTACGCGAAGGAGAGCTGCGGTCAGTGCACTTTCTGCAACAACGGTTTACCCTGGATAGCTCAAACGCTCCGCCGCATGGTCAACGGCGAAGGCATGCCCGGTGACACTGATGGAATTGAAAGATTAGCCAGAGTCCTTGCGGGGATGCCTTGTTTCAACAGGCGCATCTATAAGTTACGTTGCCCGCTCGGACCATCATGCGCAGCGCAGGTATTAAGATTTATCAGTGAATTCCGCGAAGAGTTTGTGAAACTGGAAAAAGGGACTGATTCCGCTACCCTAACCAGCAAAATGTCTACCGTAGTTCCGCTTGTCTTATTAGGCATTATCGCGCTCATCGCCGGGCTCATTACATATCCGGCGACCGCCGGTCCGCTGGCAGTGATAGTTGGCGCTTGCGTTGTAGGGATGGTAAATGTAAACGGAGTGCGGGATATTCGCGTATTAATCACCAGAAAGAACCTGAGAGATATTGCAGACGGAACGCTTCTTGTGCGTGATAGCAAAGTAGTGGGCAGGGTGGTTAATAAACCTGATCGAGGAGAAAGCCCCGCAGTAGAAGTGCAGATGCCCGGAGATATCGGCACAAATCGTTTTAATCCTCTTAATCCGGCGCATCCTATGTATTTTGCCTCAAGAGCAGATGAGGTTGCTCTAGATGCGCAGGCGCAGGTGAATGAAGTAGCTGCGCGCGAGGAAAGGGAGCAAGCCTGGGAGGCTTTGCAGGCATCTTGGCAGGATACATCGGATAAGGCAAAAGAAGCCCTGCGGATTATCGATAGAGAAAAATTATATAGGGAGCAACCGGATAAGATGTTTGTTGCTGATCGCTGGTTGAGGTCTTTATTATTAGCGGCAGAGAAAGCTAACCCGGGTTCACTTGAGTCAGGTCTGCATATTCAATCGCTAGTGAGGGCTTTCCATGGTGCATATTCCGGTAGGAATAACGGCAGGCTTATGTTTAGTAATGCCACAGGAGCGGAAAGGATAATTATTTTCTGTCTTTTCGGCAGCGAAATTGCTTCAGAGACTTTTTATTCTGCGGTAGGTCTGAGAGAGAGAATTCTTGCGGATATTCTTCAGGATAGGAAAAATATCGAATCGCTAATCAAGCAGGCGTTGAACGCCAGCGGTGACTTTAGCGCGGAATTCATCGAGGAAGTGGTAAGCCGCACTCAACCGCAAGCGAAAAACAGGCTGAAGATTATTCCGGCTTGGGTTAAGCAGGGGATGGAACTCGCTGACATACAAAATGCTATACGCGCCGCCGCTCCTAGGGTAATCGAGATTCTGCGTTATGAACTTCCGGAGATGATGGGTGTTAATGTCGCAAGCGCAGCGCGCGAAGCTTTAACTGTAAGCATGGCGACTCCATTAAATTCTTTTATCCCTGTGCTATTCTTAGCCGCAGTTTCAAATATTGGAGGAGTTTTTGAGGCTATAGCAGCATTTGCTCTAGTGATTGTATCTAGTTATCTGGTTTGGAATTATACTCCCGTGTCCGACAGATTTTGCTCTAAGAATAATCGTGAACATTCAGATCAGGCCGCAACCGATAATGGGGAAGCGCTTGATGAGCTTAAAAAGAGATCCTTGAGGCATTTTAAGCGCAGTTTTGAAGATAAATTTGCTGAATCAGCAGAACTTATAGAAAAGAAATTCGTTATTTATGTCAGGCGTAAGCTAGCTAAAGAAGGATTAGGGCTCATAAATCAGGCTAATATTAATACCCGGGTTATCCGCGGGCCTCCGGAATTCTTCCTTACTCTTCAAAGGCTCGGTATCTACATTCATGCTACTTGTTTAAAATATAGTAAAACCTTCAATTTAATCGTCGTTAATCCTTACCTAACTGACCCAATACGTATTCATCAGGTAATCGCTCATGAGTTTGGAGCCATAGCAGGTTTAATGCATCATACTAATATTTTACTGGAAGATATTGTAACCGGGTCACACGTTGGGGAAATTTTTGCAACCCGGAGAATTCTTGCAGATCGAGTAGCAGAACTTGGCGCTGAACTTGCTGCTAAAACTAACATTAATATCATTGATGATTCTGCATTGCCTAATCTCACGCTTTCTCTCGGAGTTGACGCAGACGTAGAAGTAATTAAGCAGGCATATCCCGGAGTAAAGATTGGCGTGGTGGGTGCAATTACTCCTACTGCGGATTATTCATCAAAATTTGGAATTGAGTTGGGAAGAATATTAAGAAAGTATGCTGAAACAAGAGGTTTTGTATTTACCGGAGGTGTCTGCGGTGTAGGGGTAGATGTTTATAGGGGAGTAGTTGAAGCAAGTGGAACTGATGATGATGCTTTCTTTGTAATGCTTCCGCGCGGGTTTACTCCAGGACCAAGTTACGACAGCCTCAGCCCGCAAGGTGCAGTACGTGTTGCCGGATGCGGTGCAGATATGACCGAACGCAGGGTTGGTATTGGTAAGGTCGCTGATATCTTGATTGTACTTAACGGCGCAGGCGGAACCATGCATGAAGCGTTTTGCGCGCTAGAAGAGGGTAAGAAAGTAATTGTCCTTCCGCACGGCGGAGCAGGAGCAGAATTATTTAAGGCCAAGCTTAGCGGAGATTTGCCGGCATTATTAGCCCAGCATGGCATTACCCCCGCATTAGAAGTAAATATTATTCCCGCAGGTCTTCCTACCTTAACTCGTATTTTAGGCCGGGCTTTATATACAGATGTCCCGGGTACAAAATTATACAACTTAGGTCTACCCTTATTAGTCTTGGCGGTTATCTTCGGATCTCAGCAGATACTGATTGGTTCATTAGTTATTGGTGCAGCAATAGCCGGGATATTCATGCTCTACGCAATGGCTAGAGATATGGATGCAAGCGGCGCCTCGGGACTTGCCAATCTCATTAACTATATTCTTTTTATAGGAGTAGGCATATATCTTTACAACGCTTTAATTCTTTCTTCCTGGGGAATGTTCTTAATGGCCTGCGTATTCTTAGCGAATATATTACTGCACCTTGCGGCATTAATTAATTTTACAAGTGCATCCCGGGGTATTACCGCCCCTGCTTCAGAAAGGTTTAAACATCCGGTTAATGAAAAATTATCTATGCAATCATCGATCTGGACAGTTGTGTTAAATCTTGTTTTTCTGATAATTATGGTCATTAATCCGGTTTGCCTAAGCTTTACTGTTTTTATCGCAGGGATAGGGCTAGTCCTTAGCGTTACCCTAGGTAGATATTTAGCTTTTGAACGGAATCAGGACAATCCTAAGCTTGAGAATTTCAATTCTGTCCTTTACTTTCTTCTACCACTCATACTTTCGGTTTTCTTCTTAGCAAAAGAGGGAGATAATTTTTCTAAATCACGCAGTGAGGCCAATGCTTTTATGCGTAATGCCGCAAACCCTATTGAAGAGAGGGCTTCTTCTGAAAGTATATTAAAGCGTAAGCATGCGATGCTGTTTTTGTCAGATCAGCACAAAAAAATATTAATCCCGGCACTAGTTGAGTTGTTAAACAAGAAAGAGACCGAAGATAATAGATTCATTTTGGATCTTCTAAAGGAGTTGGGCTGGAGTCCGGCAAATGACAGAGAGATCATTATGCGTTTGGTTGCCGCAGGGAAATTTAAAGAAATCGAGGATATGGGTCAGGGCGCAGTAAAGCCGCTGATTGAAATTCTTGATTCAACGGGTTACAGCGATGGGGTTAGGTTTTATGTCTCTAAGGCTTTGGCGCAAACAGGGGATGATAGCGCGCTTATGCCTATCTTGCGTTACTGGAAGAGCCTTGAGTACCATGAGAATAAGGGCAGAACTTTTAGTGATGATCTTAAGACGCTGGCAAAGAATTCAGCTTATTCTTTTAATCAGGCCGCTGAATTAGCGCGTTCAATCGTTCCCCAGCATAGAGTTGCTGCGATGAATATGCTCGCTGAATCTACTGTCCCGCAGGCAGCCCAAGTACTTATTTATGCACTGGGAGACCTGGAGAACGAAGTACGTATTGCAGCGCTTAAAGCCATAGGGATAAGAAAAGATAAAACTGCGATCGACAGTATTGTGAAATTAATTGAGGATAAGGAAGGTAACTCAAACGGCATAGAAGGAGGAAGGGTTAAAGCAGCAGGGTTTAAAGCACTGGCGGCTATCGGAGGCCAGGGAGTTATTGATTGGTTAATTCGGTTTACCAATGAGTCTGTTGGTAAAAATATAAACTTGGCAATGTGGGGAACTGATACGCTTATCGCTATCGGAGGTAAAGAGGCAGAGTGGACAGCTATGCGGGTCTGTGAGTTTTATGAAAAAAGCACAGAGTTTCGTTCGGTTATCTTAAAGGCGCTGATTAAATTTAAGGACCGGCGCGCAGAAGATCTTGCTGTAGAAATGCTGCGTTCTAATAGTAAAGATGAACGCATTGCCGCGCTTTCCGCCCTAGTTGATCTAGTAGATACTGATTTCGGATATTCTTTATCCGTAGCTACTCTTGACAATAGCCCGCAGGTGCGCAAGTCTGCAGTAGAAGCTATACTTACTAAAGGCCCGGTAGAAGGGGCAATAAAGCCGCTACTACGTTTACTTGGTGATAAGGATAAAGAAGTGCGTTTAGTTACGATTAAGGCGCTAGCAAATTATCCGGATGCTTCTGTTGTAAGAAGAGTTATGAGTATCGCGAATAATCAGTTTAAAGCCGAAAAAGATGAAAGGGCGTTAGCTCAAAAAACACTCGACATCTTGCATAAGAAAGTAGGCGATGAGGCTTGGAGGAAACTTACTAGCTGGCATTTCCCGGATATTAAGCAGGAGTTGATTTATATTGTCGAGGCACTTGGACTTCTTACAGTCTTGTATTTATTATCTTCATTAATCAGTTACAGCATTGCCCGTATTAGGGGTTATGCCATGAAGCTCCCCATTTTCTTAAGGGGAGACCGGGATTACTGCCTTGCCTGGCCGCTTCTTCTAGCCGTAGTTGATTTTAAAACATTACTTTCACTAAAGTTTATTATTCCTCTCGGTTCGATTGTATTAGCTGTAGTTGTCGCAGCCGGAATTATCTGGGCTTTGTATCACCGTAGCCAGGGAGTTATTGGGCACCCTAAGGTAATCCTCCCATATTTTAAGAGCATGCGTGAAACCCTGCGCTTAACCCGTGAGGAGAGGACTAGCCCAAGAGAGATGCAAGGCCTTGCCCGGTTAGGAGCCAAAAATGCCAAGCGCGCAATTAAGCGCCTGGTTATCTCAGCTACATTTATTACCGGACTTTTGGTTTGGTTAGACGTAATCTGCACGTATTTATCAGCCGGAATATCCTGGGCGGTTATGTTTGCTATTGGACTTTTCATACAATCAGGTTTTGGTTTTAGATTTCTTGCCTGGTCGACTGATATACTTAGATTGTTCTTCCGTTTCTTGGGTTTTCCTTTTATCTATGCATCTTTAGCCAGTGAATACGCCTGTGATTTATCTTTTAGCCCTGAACATTTTTATCTGATGCGTCGGATGCCTTCAGGAGTCGGCCCCACACTGTTCGTTAAGGTTAGGGCTCTGGCAACAGGGCATATGCCTAAAGGTGATAGTGATATAGTCTTTGATATGATTGTGCAGTCTGCCTATCGTATTTCGCTTATGGATAAAGATATCCGTGATTATCTGGAAGTTCAGGCTCCTGTTGCAGTAGAACTCTCTGGGAACATTAAGGATTTTGCCTATTTTATAGGTATAGTAGAACAACTTCTTTCTAAAACCACGGATATTGAGCTACTTAAGAATAAGACCATGTTTAAGGAGCTTTTTGCTAAGGTTTGTACTAACTTCCGTCCGCTAGACGTTGAACAGACTGCTGAGACGTTAGAGCTTCTTGAGCATCGCCTGCGTCAACAGGGTTTTAACATCCAGAATTTCTACGAAGAAGTATTCAAGGGAATGCCCAAGGAGCTTTTGAGTGGAGCACTGGAAATTATATTCGAAATCATCCGTTACGGATTCTTTCCGACAGAGACTTTAATACGCACAGCCAAAGCCGCAGGCGACCGCCGTGAACTTTATCGCAATTGGCAGACGCACGCTTACAATATTTCAACCGGGCATTTTGACCGTAAGAATTCTTTGCATATCGAACTCGAGTACTCCAGTTTCCGCAGAATAATTGATAACAGTCAGCATGTCGGGCAGTTTTTTACCGAACATAACTATAAACGCTATTTAAAGTGCGTTAAACCGGCAGAAATGCATCATCTAAAGGCAGAGGATGCCAGTGAATTAGTTTATGCCGCATATGAAGCTGTGCTCTTGCGCGAGCTTGTTGAGCAGGTTAAGGCGCGGGCGCGTAATATCGGGCGCGAAGTTTGGGTATTGCCTAACTTTAGCCTCGGAAGATTTGCTGCAGTATTTATCGAAGGCGATTTGAGGAGCGATGAGGTGGAGATGCTTTTTGCCAAGATCGGTTCAAGTGAATGCCACGGTAATCCTTATCACTGCGATCCAAAGTTTGTCCGTCAACAGGTACTACAAAGAATAATTACTGAGAAGCCGATTATTATTGTTGTAGATAGCTCTACTCACAATCGTTATCCTGATGCGCATCAAGGTTATCTTAATTTATGTATAGCCTTAAATGATGTTATTTCAAGCGGTAGTGTTTCGGATTATTGCGACCTGGTCTGGCGTAGCGAAGATTTTGTGCGTAGCCTTTCGGAAAAGAGTGAGTTCCAGGCTTTACGCCAGTTGATCCAAAATGCCCATGATGCCTCTAAGAGAAAAGATTCAGCCCTCTACCGCTTCCTCTTCTGGAATCCTGCAGGTCTGGCTATAAAAATACGTTCTTCGTATCATACGCGTAGGGGGACCATGGCTACCCCTGATGCTTTAAATATTGATGAGATCGCAGAATTATCCGGTCCGGCAATGATCTTTGTTAATACGGCACTTAGCCACGATAAGATGCCGGATTCTGTTATCAAAAAAGCAGCAGAAAGAATACATCAGCCGGGATATTTTGATGATATGGACTATTTGAGAATTGACCAGTTATTCTTCAGGGTTGATGATTTTGGAATTCATCTCGCTGATATTTTACATAAACTTGAACATGGGGCAATGGGGATAGTTTCTGAGCCAAGGGAGAAGAAAGATTTAGTTTTACCTGCTGCCGCAGATATGAAGCTTGAAGTTTTGACCCCGAAGGGCGCTGCTCCTGCTAAAGCAGGAGTACCGGTGGTTAGCGACCATAACCGGATTAAGATTCAGCGTCTCCTTGATGAACTGGGCGATAAAAAGAATGCTAAGATCCGCGCCGATGCTGCCGCAGCATTAGGAGAATTCCCTGGTAACACTAGTATTGCAGTAGCGCTTGGCCAGACATTAACCCGTGACTTGGATAAAAATACCCGTTACTGGGCAGCTGCATCTTTGGGAGTTTTAGCATTAAACAGCGCCTGTGTTGATTTAGTCCGTGGGATGCAAGAAGATATGGCGCATGAAGTAAGGGCAGAATGCGCCCGTTCACTGGGTAAGCTGCATGATGCGCAATTCGTGCCGCAAATCGCCGAAGTGCTTGAGAAAGATTCGCATGCCACAGAAGTAAAACGCGAATGCATTGGTGCATTACGCAAAATCCGCACTCCCGAAGTACTTCCTGCATTATTAAACGCGATGAATAATAAGAAGAGAAATCATCCTTTGGTTCGCGCTGCCGCAGCAGAAGCGTATCTGGATGTGGGTAGGTATGAGGCAGTTGATGAAGGCATTAAGGCATTCAATACCGAGGGAGATGTTAATGTCAGGATGATGCTCGTTGAAGGCCTTGCAGATTTACGCGACTGCCTTGCAGATAAAATGTCTAAGGTCGTCCAGGAATTATCCGTTGCCCTCTATGAAGAGCAGATTCCTGTGGTGCGCGAAAAGATTGCCTGGGGCCTGGGTTATCTTAGCGATATATCCGCGATTGAAGCAATTCAGGAATTTATTCCGCAGGAAAAAGAGCCGGAGGTTAAAGCTATACTTGAGCAGTCACTCCAGCGTTTAACTCGAATTAAAAACGGCGAATTAGTTGAGCCGGATTCACAGGCGATTATTTCAACTCCTGAGTCTGAGGCAGCGGATGCCCGATCGGTTTCTAAAGCAATGCCAGCTCCCGAAGAAATAGAGCTAGGCCCATTTGAAATCGCTATTGACGGCTTCAAAATAAATTTAGCTAAAATTAAAGCCTTTATCTTTGATTTAGATCATACCATCGCCGAATTAGGCGCCTTCGTCCCACAAAAGATTATCGACTTATTTATTAAGATATTGGAATCAGGTAGATCTATTGCAATTATTACTATGCAGAGGGAAAAAGATCTTGATGGACGCATTTGGGGATTGATACCGGCGCACCTGCGCAAGAATCTTTATATATATTCAAAATGCGGAACCTATGCTTTTGGTTTTGATGCTAACGGTGAACAGGTTCCTCATTATAAGTTTGAGCTTTCTCCCGATGATAAAGAATCATTTATTACAGTAATTAAAAACGTGCTTAATGGAAAGCGTTATAAAATCCTTAAGCTTGATTATGATTATAAGATAAAGATACGCATGAGTAAGCGTTTGATCGAGAAAGTTAAAGGCCTTACCCGAAAGCTGCATCATAAATTCCAGGCGCGCGGCCTTGATTTTGAAGACGTTTGTTATGTACCCAACGGAAGAGATATCCATGTATTAAAAGTAGGTAAAGGTTATGCCGGTAAGGACTTCTTAACCCGCGCAGGTATAAAAGAAGATGAGGTAATGATATTTGTGGATCAGATCCGTAGCCACCTTATTGACCGAAAACTTGTCACTATGTTACCTAAGGCTGTCGCAATCAATGTTGGCCCTAACTCTCCGACTATCCAGAAAGAAAACCCGAATGTAATTCAGCCGTCGCTTAAAGGTATTGAGACCACCGAGCGCATCCTCGATGCGGTAGTTAAGGTAATTGGCGCAGAGCCTAGTGCACTTCAGTGCCCGTGGTTTTTCGCCCTTGCTTTTATTTTGGATCCAAACTTGTTGTGTTGGGTATTCGGTGCTGCAGCAGCTGTCTTCATCCTAGCATATTTATTTAGGGACACCCTTCGCGCCAAAGCAGGGACACCCTTCGGTCTAAGGCGCAGGGTGTCCCCTAAAGATAATATTGAAGCTCAATTTGAAGCAATTTTTGCGTTATTAAAACAATTTGGTCAGGAGCATTTGCTTTGTGATTGGAATACTTTGACTCTTCAGGAAAAAGAGTCGCTGTTAAAAGATATAAAACAGGTGAGTTGGAAAGAAGTTTCAGATTTGTATCAGAGGCTTGTGGTAGGTAAAAGAATAGCAAGAGAGAGCAAGGCAGATATTAGAAAACAGGATTTTTCTTCAATTGATCCTATTCTTGAGCGTAGAGAGCAAGCTGCAGAAGCAGGAGAGGGAGTTTTACGTTGGACGGATAGAAAAGATAGAACAAAATTCGGCGGTATCATAGTTTGCGGCGGCACAGGCTCAGGTCTTAAGTACGAGCATTCTAAAGGAATGTTTCCGGCGACACCTTTGAGTAACGAGAGCCTCTATGCGGCTTTAATCCATAAGGCGCAGGCAGCAGCCAGGGCCTACGATCATAAAAAGATGTATCCGCTAATCTTTATGACTAGCAACAAAACAGACAAGGAGACAAGGGATTTTATAAAGAGCCTACCCGATTGGGATGAAATTAAGGAGAGGGTAATTTTTGTTGTACAAAAACATTTACCAGGTTTAATTAATGATCCTAAAGGCAATAATGACGGCAAGGCATTTCTAGAAGCCAGAGCTAAGCTTAATCTCGGCGGCGCTGGGCACGGAGACGCCTTTGATTATGTTTTAAATCCCGATACTCGCGTAAAAGGGATGGCCTGGTCTAATGTAGCAGGAGACTTCGTGGAAATTGAAGTATCTAGTTGGTTAAAAGAATTAGGGGTTGAATATGCGCAATATATGAATGTGGATAATCTTTTGGCGCCCTTTGCGGAAAAATATTTTGTGGGAGAACATGTTTTAAGCCGCGATCTTAAATTTGAACGAGAAGGCAGAGCGCATATTTCTATGGCCATGATTAGGAAGACGCTTTGGGATGATGTCAAAAAGACTTATAGAGATAGATTAGGTAATGTAATTATGGTTAACGAAAGAAAAGAATCAGTTGATTATGCTGATGCAAGCGATGCGATTAATGCCTCCGAGTATGGGGACCCGAGTATTAAGTTGGTTACTTTGGCGAGTTTATCTAAATCAATTCCAATTGAGTTTTCTGCAGTTGAGAAGACCGATACTGATTCAAGAGGGAATAGAATAGAAATTTACAAGATGGAGGCCTCAAACGGAAGCAAAAAACGCTACGGCGTTGAACTGGGTTTTGAGGCAAGTGATATCTTTGCTTCGATTAAGAAGCGCGATCAGGATGCTTTAATTGAGACTCCGGGTACTTCTAGAAAATTACAGTCAGACCATTGGAAGAAATTGGTTAGAGATGCTATGCCCGGATTACCTATCCCTGAGTCGGCTGTGCTTGAACTGCCGTGGAGCGCGGATTATATTTCTCCTGAGCGTTTAAGAGAGTTACTCAGGGCGTTATATTTTGGCGCATATCTCATGGATAATCTAGGTGTATTAGTAGATACTGATTTTAGAGGCATAAAAGGCATCCCATTATCAGGCGGTGCGCCGAGATCTAATCAGCCGCTTAATACTTCTGACTTAGTTAGATTTATTCCCGAAGATGTCTTTGGATTTAAGCGCTCGGTTTATCTAAATATTACTATAAAAGGCGATGATAAATTTGTAATAAGTGGGCTGAGTGCGCTAGATTTAAAATATCAAGACAGATTTAAGCAGATCATCGGGTTTGTTTCCCACTATATTGACGGGCCTCCGCTAGATATCAATGTTGTTATTATTCCATCTGTAATAGGCAAGCCTTCGATGTGGTTTTTACCCGCAACTAGAACTATCTACATACAAGCCGTCCATTTATCCGATAAAACATCTTTAGATTTAAGTAAGTGTATTGCTCATCATGAGTTTCTCCTTCATGCATATTTAGGTATGGATGAAAATGTAGCTACTTTATATTCCATAAGGTTCTCCGAACGCATGGATTTAGAGTCAATAAAATCTGATTCCCTTGATGAAGTAAAAGCAACTTTAAGAATTATATTTTCAAAGAGAAGTTGGGAGGATAAAGATCTAAGAAAAGCGTTTAATTTAGAGCAGCGTGTGGATTTATTCTCCCTTGCCCTGTATTACGCGTTCAAGCGTCCCGATGGCGTCAGTATCGCAGATTACGTAGAGTCATTATTAAGTAAAAGAATTCTTCCCGAAGCAAAGTCCTTAATTCGTTCATATCTTACGGTATATAGGATGAAGAGCGATGTCAAAGTTTCCATAGTTATCACTCTCTATGGAGATCAGGAAAAATTCCTGAAGGCAGGTGAAGATCTTGCGGGCCGAGACTGTTTGCGGAATTTGTTATTCCAGAATCAGATGTTATACGGAAACAGGTCGGTCCAGATTATTTTTGTTCAAGATGGCGATGATAGGAATCCGGAGAAAAAGTCTAAACAGGAAAAGAGTATTGATCTGGTTAAACAACTTATGATGCAAGAGAGGTATAGAAAATTACTTAGCCCAGCTACGCAGATTGAATTTATTGAAATCTCCTCAAAAGAAAAGCGCGAACTTTCTGCTATTAAGACTGATGCTGTAGTTTTAGGTCTAAGGCATGCAGACGGAGATTATGTAATTACCCGCGACATAGGAGGAGCATTTCCCGGTACCGAGGATGGGCTACTTCTTGAGCCGTTATTAAAACGTAAGGCCGCTATTGTTATCGGTTCACGCAGGATCTGGGGGACAGTTGTGGAGCGGCCGGTTTTTCGTAAATGCATAAGTTTATTTTTCTACTTATTCCGTTTTTCTATATGGCTTTTACCGTTTATCCGCGATACGCAAGGTCCTAAAGCTTATACCCGGGATGTCCTTAGAAGAATCCTTCCGGTAGACGAGCATAGGAATTTCGAAAGGAATTTTGTCTACAGTTATGCCGGCGAAGTAAATATGCTTTACCGCTCAAAATGCCTTGGAAATAAAGTTCAAGAAGTTCCGGTTGCCTGGTTTGCAATAGGCGATTCTGTTACCATGTCCGGAAATATCTTTAAAAAAGGATTCCAGACATTGGCGGATTTTCTGAAAGTAAGGCCTTACACTAATCGTTGGTTGGAAAACAGTAATGTCTTTGACAATGGCGATACTCAGTCAAAGCCCGCAACGCTTCAAGCAATTATCCCTAGGCCAAAATCAATGCATGTAATTTATCTTTCAAGGCTTAATGGTCTATCAACTCTCCAGGGCGGGATTACTCAGGTTGCTAAACAGTGGTTCAATATTGCAGTAGGAGGCTTTACCTGCATACAGTTTAACAGCTCTAACTCGCTTTTATCTGCCGACAAAAAGAATTTAGTTGTAGATGACCTTTATCTTAACAGGCTAGCTGCTATTATGCGCGGTTATGCCGATAGCGTACTTTTGGTCACCGACGCAGATATTACTGATAGGGCAAGGAGCAAGAAAATCTTCGGCCGTGCCTGGCCCGCTGAAGGAATAGCCGTTATGACCATACATCATTTTGAATCTGAGGGAAGGGGCGAGCTGCATAGTCGTGCAATCAAGAATGCTATGCATGAGATCGGTCACCTTTGCGGTCTCGTTGAATGCAGCAATCCCGAATGCGCAATGCAGCAGTCTAAAGATATCGTTGCTCTTGATGCGACAAGGTTAGAACTTTGTTCTCTCTGTATAGCGAAATTAAAAAGCACAGGTTCATTGCCAGCTAATAGAATGAGCGTGTTAAATAACGGTGACTTGGAAGGCGAGCCACAGTCAAGAGGCCAGGCAATAAGCATCATGTTTCAGGATCAGACGTTAAGGCCGTATGTTGAAACGAGGTGCCCATTGAGCATGGGGGCGGGAAATTTTCTTGGAGAGAGCAATATTACTATCATACATGAATCTTCTGATGATCCGCATGTTTTCTTTAAGCGTTCGTTAAGTAATTTGTTCGGCTATAACACTATTCTTATTAACGAAGCAAGGGCGCTGGCTGCTTTAGTGTATATAGCCAAGGCTACTGGTAGGATTCCTCAGCTGATGGCTATTGGGGCTGATAGCGAAGGAAGGGTCTATCTTAAATTAAAAGGAATAAAATCCAGCTGGACTTCTCCGTTTTGCGACTCTGTGTACTTCGGACAACTTAACCTTCAGCAGAAACTGGATATTTTGATCAGCGCCTCCAGGATTATGCATAAAGTGCATGAAATAGGCCTTGTGCATAATGACATTACTCCCTGGAATTGTTTAATCAATGATCTTATTGAATGGATGTGGATTGATTTTGGAATTACGGCTAGGTCAGGATCTGATTTAGGAGATGCTGGTACAGACGGATTCCTTGCGCCCGAATGCATTAAGACTCCGCTTTCGGATATTTATTCTTTTGGCAAGGTTATGCAGCATTTATTTACTTATGAAAAGAGCTTGTCCAGGCTAAATGGGAGTCTATTTTTTGATAGCGGGCTAGAAGAGCTTTGTCACCAGATGACTGCAATTAATCCTGCAAATCGTTCTCCCAATAGTATGGTGCAAGTAGCGCTCGTACTCGAAAGAATTAAAAGTCAGATAGTTATTGAGCAGGGTAATGATGCGCTTGTATTTAGGATCGGAGTTCACCACGCGCCTGTTTTTGCAAAAGGGCCTTTTGGTAACCTAATCAAGGTTGAAGGGCAGTGTATTAATGAGCAAGAAGTTGCTTTAGTTAATGCTAAACTGAACGCAGCGAAGAGAAAGCTGCTTAGCGACGGATTCTTTCGGGAAGAAGATTTTAATCTTAATGTTGAACTCCAACGTAGTGCGCGCAAAACCGCATCCTTCCGTAGAGGTTCAAAAACTAAACCCGATAGTATCGAAATCGACCAGCGTTGTTTCTTGAATGACGATCTTCTTTATTTAGTCTTAAGGCATGAGCTTACCGACCTTAGAATAATCCGTCTTATTCCCGGACTTAATCCAGCAATACGAGAATTAATTACCTTAATTATCGCTAATATTTCTGGCTTTATGTTTTTGAGAAATACGCAACCACAAGCAGCACGAAGCATGCTCGATACCTATGCATCCGAGGCGCACACAGGTATTGGTTTATATCCTATATACAATGATCTGCTTTCTCGGCCAGAAACAAATGGCCCCTTTGAATATCTACCGCATTTATTTGCAATGATCAGCCGTCAGAATGTTTATTTCTCAAATTTAAGGCAGCATCTCTCAAGCTTCAATATAGCAAGTGCTGGATTGGAAATAGGTAGGATAATCAGCGCTTGTCCTGAATTATCCCGCGAGGTAGCCAGGGTAGAGGACATCCAGATTAATGGGGTCAGAATTAATTCTGACCCCATTAATAGAGGTGCCCCTGCTTTGGCCCTAGGGGTGTCCCTGTTGTTATTGGGGGTATGCGGATTTAATGCAGGTTTAATTGGTTTGGGTATGCTGGGCGCATTAGCAAGTGTATCTTCACCATCGCTGAAGAAGCGATTCTTAAGAATACACTGGAGTTTTTGGATGCTCCCAATTATGGTCTGGTTCCAACTTGGTTTTGTTTGGGCGGTCACAATGGCGGTAGTAGCGATAATTTCTATATTCGGACACGAATTAGCGCATTCTCTGACGGGTAGGTTATTCGGTATGCGTACCAAATCAATCACGCTTCTTTTAATCGGCGGTATCGCGGATATGCAGATTTCAACTAGGTACTCTTGGTTAGCGGAATTATTCACTGCAATTGCCGGTCCGCTTTTTAGCTTTATTCTTGCTGGTATTGTATATGTTTCTATGACTTTCTTAGGTCTACCCGTAGATTTAACATTTACTCCGGCCATGAATGCAGGTAATTATACGATTTTGTTAAATCTTGCTTTAGGAATATTTAATCTTATTCCGGCATTTCCTACTGACGGAGGTAGGATTTTGCGTGCGTTAATCAATGGTTTCCTCCAATGCACAGGTTATGATAAAAATCGTGCTGAAATTAAGGCCACAAAGCTTGCCTCAAGATTAAGCTACATTATACTCACGCCTTTAATTATTTATGGTCTTATATATGGGCATGTAATCCTGGTAATGGTGGGAGTAGTCTTAATTTTGTTTAACCGTCAGGAGGCAGCGCGCGTTATAGCTCAAGAATCTGCATTAGATGTACAAGATTTTATTACTGCGGCATACAAAGATGAACCTAATGGTCCTAGAAAATCATTTTCTATGAGACTTCTTAAAAGCTTTAAGAAAGACTTAGATAAGTTTGGTCCGTTAATGCTTGCTTGGTTTGCATATATTTGTGCAACTGGCGTATTGCCGGTAGGTATCTTAGGCGCATTCATCGCGCAATCAGATCGACGGGAAATTGAATTAAAGCGCATTCGCAAGGACCCTGTTTTATCCGCCTATCTTAATCAGCAAACTGACACAATCCCTCAAGATATTTTGCTTGGCGAAGGAGAGCTTACCCGTGTATTCCAGGATCCTGGCCAAGATGATATTTCTTATAAGATCGCGCGTAAACATCCGCATAGATTAAGATCTCCTGATAACCTATTAATTTATAAAGAAGCAAGGGCTTTAGCTGATCTAAAAGAAATTGCGCAAAGAACGCGCCATATACCAAAGTTGCAGGAGATAGGTGTAGATCAGGCAGGTAGAGTTTGGATCAAACTTAAAGGCATAAGAAATTTAGAGAGTAATAATATTGCAAAGAGCATAGAGTGGATAGGGCTTGATGTCACCGAGAAGTTAGATGTTTGTATCGGTATCGCTGAGGTAGTTGAAGAGATACATAAATGCGGCTGGATACATAATGATTTAACTGCTTCAAATATTATTATGAATCAGAATTATGAATGGATGATTGTAGATTTTGGGATCACCTGCCGCATGAAACATAAGACTAAAGCAGGGACTCAATATTTTAGAGCACCGGAAGAGGTTAAAGATGAACGTTCGGATATTTACATTCTCGGTATATTATTGGACTGGGCTTTTCTGGAAAGAGCTGATGAATTTACCGGCTGGGGGATGAGTGAGTTTGGAGAGAGCGGATTGGTAGATTTATATGGTTGCATGACAAGAGAAGATTATACCTTGCGCATTCCCTGCAGCATGAATGGGGTTGCTATTGCGCTTAAGGCAGTAAAGAATTATTTTATTGCCAGGTCTGCTCCACCTGTAGAAGAGAAATTAAGAGCGAAGATGTTTAGTGATCAAGTATCTGAACAATTAGCCGAAAATGTAAGGAAGGCGTTAAATAAGATTCCTGATAGACACAGGATCCTGCCTTTACATACAATACTTAATATTGCTGTTGAAGATAAAAGATACGTTTATGCTTGCGATAGTGCAGACTTAAATAATCTATACCGCATCGGGCCATTTGTTTTTGTAGTTATTCATGAGCTATCTAATTTGCGCGATGCTCTTCGGCATAAAATCAACGTTGGAATTTTGCCAAGAGTAATTAAAAAAGAAGTAGATAAATATATCGGAATCTTAGAGTCATATTCCCCTGGGCTTTATAATAACAACCGGGCAAATATTATTTTCGTCCCGCCTTTCTCGGCAGTGCCAGGTGAAGGAATAAATATCTATTGCGCTGAAATGGTCGCTGATTCCCTTGCTTACTCAAGCCGCTTAGGAGGGCTGGGTGTGGATGCTGGTGCCGGCTGTGGAATATTAAGCGATGTTGCTCTGCGGCTAGGTATGGATAAGATGATCTTAATTGATAATGACCCTAGCGAACCTTTAATTGCTCGTGAACTACTTAAGGCGCAGGATTGGAAAGAGGGGATAGATTTTGAAGTTTATGTAGATGATTTTACCGGAATAAATATTACCGCTCTATTAGATAGATTAAAAAATAAAATAACAGCAGCTTGGGCGAATATCGGAGCATGGAAGCAGTATGGTTTGTTTAACCGTAAGGCAATGGAAATTTTGATCAGCCTACCTAGTGTCCAGTTAATTTTTAACGGTGGATATAATCTTGCTCCTCAATTTGGGCATAGGAAAGAATTTGATGCTGTACGTAACTTACTTAATGAAAGAGGCTTTGAGGTAGATAAACAGGTTCCTTTTGGCCCCGAGAAAGGCAGTCTCATCGCCCTTAGGGGTATCCTTCGGTCGTCTGATCCTTGCGCAACTCATGACGGCAGTAAGCTTCCTGCGGAAAAAGAAGCTATTGCCGTGAAACTTATAGACAGATATGGCGAACACGATAAATATTCATCGTGTTTGATTATCGACCACAGATACCCTGATTTTGTAAGAAGAAGTTTTGAGCACAGGAAGTTTCATGCGATTAATGAAGCTACTGCTAATACTTTATTTATCCGCGGCCCTCCGAAGCTGTTCCGCGCACTCAAACGTAACGGAATAAATGCCGATGCTGTTAATTACCCCGAAACAAAATTAGTTATTATTAACCCCGCCATTAGAGACCACAAGAGGATAATCGAAGTTATCGCCCATGAATTAGGCGCACTTGCTGGGCTTTCACATGAACTCAACCTTCTTTTAGAAAGCATTATTACGGGACATAGGATGGTTTCCCGCTTATTAAGGGCTCAAGTATTTCATTTAGAGGAAAAGGTAAAGCATAGCCGGCACATCCGGGTCATCGACCGCAGTGCACTGCATAAAGCATCTTCAAAGCTCATTCTCGTATTGGATGATGATGTTGATGCTCTTGAAGCGAATCGTTGTATCTTAGAGAAGTTAGGATATAAAGTAGCCACTGCCAGGACGACGAGAGAAGTGTTAGATTTTATTAAGAAGCGAAGGCCTAGTTTAATCGTTTCAGATGAGATATTAGTCGGCGATAGCTTTTCAAACCTAATTTGCCCTGAGGTTAACGGAATTCCGATTATATTGAACAGTTCTTTTCCTGGCGGGGAAAGTCTCCTTGGAGATCTCAAAAAAGTAGCTGAGCATAGAAATGTGTCTTTGGTCTTAGTTGGTGAGATCAAGAAGGGGCGCGCATCCCTGACGCATGCTCTTCAGAAATTCTTCGGCCGTAAGAAATCTCCGTCTTCCCGCGCCAAACCTGCCTCACGGTTAGGCAAGCTCCAATCACCGTGGCTGGTGGGGCTGATTGTTTTAGCGTTGACTGTAATTGTCTTCGGCGCGAAGGCACTCTTTGTGCTGCCCATCTTAGGTGCGATTGTAAATAATTCGGCGCTTAAGCGTTCAGGTACTGTTTTAAAACTAGAGTTGCCGCAGGTAGCAACAAGGGATGATGCATTTGGACAATGGAGAAGAGTTTTTGCAAAGGAAATATATAAGATTGCTCGCGCCTTTGGAGAAATAATTCCTATTCCTAGCTTGACCAATGGGCAAGAGAGAGTGTATGTTCCCGTAAAAGAACTTTTCCTTAATACCATGCTGCATGGATTGGGCGGGAGGGTGCGTATATTTGTTGAAAGAAAGCATATAGGACGCAAAGTATTAGCATACTTAAAACTTATCTGTACTGATAAAGGCCCTGGGATTGGTAATGCTATTAAGCGGTTCCGTATAAGTAGAGATGTACAATTTCGTTGTCAGGGTTGGGAGGTTGGTTGTTTCAATGATACTGGCCGTGGAATGTTTCATATCGTGGCATTCCCGGACCTAATCATAATTGAAACTAGAAACAAAAGATTTCAAAGTGTACCTGCTCGTAATCATCACGCTTTACTTGCCCGCCGAGGAGATTCGCCGGTAAATAAGCACACGCGGACGACGTTCGTATGGAATTTGTCCTCGTGGTCAGTTATGCTCATCGCGCTAGGATTATTTTTCTTCGGTTGGAAGGCGTTATTGGCTTTGCCTATCCTAGGTATGCTTGCCAACGATAGTCCAAATGGGTTGTGTGATTTATTTGAGCGTTCGCTTTCAGCGGCAGGAAAACTTAGCCACGCAACAGACAGGGCAGATATTATCAATAAGATCAACGCAGATGAAAATGTAGCGAATTATCACTTTAGAAAGCAGCTTGCAGATGCAATTGCAGCTTATATTTTTGAAAATGGGATCAAGCTGGAAAGGGCCTGGGTTTTTCATTCCGTATCCATGGGTGATCCCGGCAAGCGCAGTGATATCGATATGCTATTTCAAGTACATCCTGCAGATATCGCGCGCCTAAAAGAATTATTGAGTACGATTAACAAGATTGTAACCGCACTTTACATCGAGCTTGGGATCGAAGATGCTCATTTTTATAGCGGGATCATTGACGCTAGGGTTGTCACAAAAGCTGATGTTATAGCTGGTACAGGCGCAGGATGTTATGCTAGTTCTGTCCACTATCCCTCTACGCTGATTTTTGATCAGCAGGAATACAATTTAATTCGCCTTTTAGATGTCGTTGTTGGCCTTCCGGAATTAAAAGGCAAGATCACCGTGCCCCAGTTGCGCGAGCTAGTAATAAGAGATAATAAATCCGGGTTCTACTATCGGAAAGATGCCTCTGCTGCAAGCGTGATGATAAAAGGAGAGCTTTCTGAATACATCGGTGTAAGCCGAAGGCCGCTTTATTACACCATTGCAGTAAGCGGTAGGCCCCAAGTCGGGGATAGGTATATCGTAAAAGAAGTCACGGATCTTGCCGGGGACATGTCCTACAAGAATGCCGCGGCCGAGGTATTATTTGATGGCGGGAAAACCATTATTTTTATCGATAAAGAGAATTTTATCTCCGTAGGTTGCGTTTACGGAGACGAAGAACTGTTTAAGAATGATGACGTAATCGCCAAAGGCGGGTTGAGAGTGCTTACTTCAAAAGGATCAAGCGTAGAAAATATTCGTGACGCAGCAGAAAAATATACCCGTGGGTTTGTAGAGCTGGGGACATTGGGGGTAAGCCGCATCGAAGGACCCGATATGCGTCCTGACCAGTGCGATATACAATTTATTATGGAGTGGATTGACGCAATAGGTGAGCAGGCAAGAAAAGATTTGGGCCGAGAGTTACTTCCGCTTACCACCAGCGGTCGCTCGCAGAACGGATATTTCTCGCATGATGAATGGCGGGTGACTTCATTTTCGGTTATGGAAATGATCTGCGCTGCGCTTGACTATCCGGGCATAAAGCTTAAGTTTGGGATTAAGGATGGGGAAGATATTACGATTTTAATCCAGGGCTTCGGCGAAGTCGGATCGAATAATGTTCGCTTGCTCAAAGAGATAATGCATTATTCTGGATACCGATTTAAAGTAATAGGGATTTCCGATAAATTCGGAGCGTTTTACTCTCCTCAAGGGTTTGATTTAGACCAACTCTATAGGCTTGCGCAAGACAGGGAGAGTAAAGATAATTTCCGGTTAGTTGATTATCCGGTTCTTAAGCCCTACCAGCTTGTTGCATTAGATGAGTTACTCTTTTTACCTGCGACGATCCTGATTCCTTCCGGGCCGCCGTACGTAATCAAATCAAAAGAATTTGCCGATAAACTTAAATGTAAAATATTCGCGCCTTCAGCCAATGTTGCGATCGGAGACAAAACATCAAGCGCCGAGGAGAAAAAAGCTTTAGAGAAATATATGCTGGCAAAGGGAATACTTGTCATCCCGGGCTGGTTATTGAATTTCGGCGGCATAGCTACTTCTAAGGAAGAAATCCTGCACAGGTTTATTGAAGGCGGATTAGATACTATGAAAGACCCGGCAAAGAGAGAGTGGCTTAAGCAGCATGTAACCGGAGGTGATGTAGGAGATGTGGCTTGGGTAAATATGTTCTGGGCGCTTTATCTTTGGGAAAAAGACGGTTTTCGCAGGACGTTGGGAGATTTGATGATGGAGCGGGTTCAGGAAGTTATCGCCCGTCGTAAAGAAATTCTTATGGCTTGGCCGAAAAACGGAATGTCTCTGGCGGATAGGGTCCTTAGGCTCGATGCTGCTACTATCAGAGCTAAGATGGAGGTTTTGTGTTCTGACCTGGAGGATAAACTGCCTGAATTTGCCGCGATTATTTCCCGAAAAGATGTCCCAGAGAGCGCAAGAAGAATTGCTGTTTATGTATTAGGCAAAGTGGCAAGCATAGAGTATCTGCCGAAATTGATGCGTATTCTTGAAGATGACACAGAGAGTGGGGTAATGTACAGGAATGCCGCTTGCGGTGTAGGGTATATGATTGAAGGAAGACGTAGGGAGTTTGGAGATGTATTCGCGAGGCTAAAGAGCGTATTAGATAAATTGACCGGTAACCAGTTTGATGGCAATAACTACCAGCGTAAGATTTGGATTGAATGGGCATTAAAAAAGGCAGGTAACGGCGATAGCAAACCGGCGGCTAATCTTCAATGTCCGTGGTTAGTTGTGCTCATCGCGTTAGGATTATTCGTTTTCGGCTGGAAGGCGCTATTTGTATTGCCATTGCTGGGGATGATGAATGAAAAAAGCGTTGTCTCCGCAATGCTTTCAGCGCAGGAAAAGTTTAGGGAAATAGTTGCAAGGCATGAGCACAGGATTCCTAATGACTGCCAAGAAATTGCGGATGCGCTGGTTTTGCTTAATGGTGCTGAGGCCTACCATTTAAATAAGCTTCGCGGTAATACTAATCCTGTAGAAAGAAGGCTGCAGATCGGTTTCGCCAATCAACGGTTAGGTGAAGCATTGAAAAAGCTGGCGCATTTCAGGCAAAGAAAGTGGAGTGTTCCTAGTCTTAAACCGTTTTATCACGAGCTCTGCGCGTTTACAGGAGAAGCGCGTGTTGTGCTTAAGTATGCTGGGAAATATCTAGAAGTTGATCGCACAAAAGATAAAACCAATAAACCAAGAACCAAAACGTCTGTTTTGAATAGGGTTTTCAGCGTGACTCCGCACCAGATCGATATCGACCGAATGATCGATTCAAAAGGCCCGTACGCTTGCGTAATTTTATTACTCTCCGCGATTTTTCTTGGGATCATTTGCTGGTATCATTACGGAGCAATTTATACACATATAATCTACGCCTTTAAATTATTTGCTTTTGTAATGTTTCCTTTAGGGCTAATCGGCAGTATTGCTTATTTTATCGCCGTAGTTAAGGGTAAAGAAATTGTGCAGCTCTCGGAAGATAGATATCACGACCTGGTTTATCATAAGTTCAAATTGTTCGCAGAGCTTGTAATTGCCTGCCCGGTTCTTGAAGAACCGTTATTCCGCGGCATTCTGTATAATATAATGTTATTTGCGGCTGCGTGGTTGTTTAATGGTGCAACTTTCGGTATCCCCACAGCGGTATTTATTGCAGGGATTATAAGCTCTATAGTTTTTGCGGCGCTACATCCATGCCCGGCTGTGCCGGTATTCTGGGCTAGCCTATTTTATACCTACGCATACTGGCAGACCGGATCACTTATCGCTCCTATAACGCTACATTTCCTGAATAATCTTTGTTCCTACATATTTCTTATTTTTAGATACCTTACAGATGATTTTGCCCGTCCGAAAAAAGGCATGAATCCGACGCTAGCGCAAATAGAAGAGGACTGTGCTAAATCACAGCCAGTTACTGATGGCCGTGAATATTTTGAACGCATCTGTGATGCGGCTCTGGCTGTAGATAGAGTCCATAATAAAGAGAGATTAAGCGATGCCTTGCTTAGAATGCGCAATACCCTTGAAGTTCGCGCCGGGCCATGTACCTATATTTGGGCCTCTCTCCAAAAAAGGGGTCAGACCCCTTTTTATGGTTCAATAAATAATTCTGACCCCATTTTGTTTCTCGATGAAACCCTGTTTAACAACCCTACATTAGAGCTCGAGTTCTTAATTACCTTATTCCACGAAGCGAATGTTATCACTTATCCTGTTCAAGCCTGCTTCGTCAACGAAGCTCAGGCGCAGAGACTTGCTGCATTAAAAGCAGGGGTACCTGTTAAGCAAGAATTAAAAGCGTTATCTGATTTTCACGTAGTTCCTTTAAAAAAAGAACTTTTTGAGGAGAAAAAGAATCAAGTCTTGGCATTAGTAAACTTAGTGCCACAGAGCAATTGGAACATGGAACAGCTAGTTGAGCGTATACAAGAATGTTTTGAATATAGTTTCGCTGCTCTTGATGAAAATAATGAATTGCTAGGGATTTTATTGGCATATCCGCAAACTAAAAATGAGGATATAAAATTTTACGATAAACATATTTTTATTCGTAGGATCTGTGTTGCGGATGATCTGAGAAGCAGGTTTGTGGTAGGCATGGTTTTAACAGCTGAATTTCTTGATCTATGTAGAGAAAAAAAGCAGCGGTATCTTGTTTTGCAAACCAATGTCGAAAATAATAGATCTAATAGATTTTGGCAGGCAATGGGTTTTAAGAAAACACATGAAGTAGAAATTGGCGGCCACACAGATAGTATTTATGTTACAGACCTAGGCGTAGAAACTGAGCCAGAAAAAAGTTTTTTGAGTACGGTCACAAAAATAGGTGGGATTCTGGTTTTATGTTTTGTTGTGGGAGCTTCTTTATGGTGGCTGTTGAGCGTTTTGCCATGTACAATTGCTTCGTTTATCGGTGTCTTGGGAATCTGCTCATGCGCGATGATAACGAATTCCGGTGAGCCGACACTGGATAGTAAAACAATCTACCGCGCATTCGGAATTAACAGAGCTGATATCCGCAAGTTAAATTCGACTGCCGCTTATGCGCCGATTGTAATCAAGGGATATGATCCTGAAGTAAAAGGTAAACTCTTTATTCTGATTTACAAAGGCCGTCCGGTTGCGGTGCTACGCGAAAACAAGGCAGGGCTTGATACATCCACAAGATTTACCCTTGCCCTGCTGTCTTACTACCACAAAATAAACGAAGAGCGGGCGATAGCTTGGTTTAAGGAAAATTATTCCGCGCTGTCCGTGAATAGCGATTATTCATCTATCAGGGTAAGAGGGTTGATGGATACGTCTTTCCGTTACAAGGGCATTGATTTAGAAACGCGCATCCAGCAGGCATATTACGGTATTCCGTTTATTTATCACTTTAACGGAGTTTTTGTGCATGGGATGAATAGCACCATTCCTATGCTTAAGATTCTAGCTAAAGGTAAGGGTAAAGGTAAGGGTAAAGTAAATAAGATTATTGATATTGCCTGCGGCGCAGGTGAGTTGGGCTTGGCAGGATTAAGAAAATTTAACGCAAAATTTGCAATAGCAAATGATGCGGATGTATTCGCGCTACTTAGTACCATGATTAATTTTGAACTTGCAGGCGAGAGAGAAAAGTTGATTCCGGTTTATGGTTGCCTTAGGAGTCAGGAGACGTGGACCAAATTGATTCAGGAGGGACCATACGATTATGTGCTCTTTACTGGGCCATTTCCGGTTTCTAAACTTGACCCTAGAGGTAGGGACTATGTGATGTATGATGGCGGCGGCAAGATCCAACATTTATTTAAAAACAATATAGCATCTTTACTTAGCCCTAATGGTATAGCGCAGGTATTTTCCAACAGAGTTTTTGGTAAGGAAGTCAGCGCAAGGGGCTTAGCTATAAAGAGCCAGCACCATAATCGCGAAGGAGTAAGTTTTTATGTTATTCACAATGATGCTATTGCAGAAGCAAAAATACTGAAAAACCTGGATAACGCAATACTTTTCATTTACCATCCATATTTTCTAGGCGAGGCAGTAGGTGAAGAAGTCTCGCTAAAGCCTTTCCTTGATTATCTTTTTAGTCATCATAAAAATCTTACAGTTGTAGTTTTGCGTTGTCATGAGAAAGCATTTGAGCGTTCAGTCGGTAGAACCGAAGAAATTCGGAATAACGGAAACCGGCTAGTTAATATTTCTATTGCCGGAGAGAATCGTCAGTTTAAACATGCATTCCTCAGGGTAGAGCCTTTGGTTAAGGAGTGGGTGAATGTGGCAGCGAAGAAGAAGCAGCGCATGGTTATCTGGATGAATGCATATACCGGGATGAGCGCACGTAGTGCACTTTATGCAGCGCGTGATTCCGGGGTGTCTGTGAAGGTCTGGGTGCGTGTCGATCATCTTGCTAAAGAATATAATGTGAAAACTTTGCGCTTGGCTAATATGGTTGGGGGGATCAGTAATTTTATGGTTAGTAAACTGCAGGAGAAAGCTTGCAAAAACATATTTTCATGTACTCTTTATTCTATTGTTGATGCTGTAGAGAGGCATAAATCAGGTATTAGCCGTAAAATAATCAGCGAGGGTGAAAAGATCGCTCGTCAGTGGCGCGCCTCTAATATAAAACGAGCAGTACTTATTACCGGAAGCCCTAAGAGGTCAAAGAAAAATGTCTTTCAGGCCTTATGGTGGATTAAGTGTGCCGATGCATTGTTAGGAGAGCCAGGTGTAACTACTGCTTTTATTGCCGGTCAGGATCTAACAAAACTTGAGCTGGAAGAATTTCTTAAGGTAGCAAAGGCAATCGGAGTAAAGATCGGGTTCTGCAAGAAATTAGAACATGATGATTTTCTTAAGTATGCTGCTGCCTGCGGTAAAACCGGATGCGTACTTGTGGCAAGCACTGATGAACCTCTTGGACGCGTTCCTGCGGAAGTATCTGGTCTTTCTGTGGTGGTGGTTGCGGGAATCGGTGGGCTTCCTGAGACCGTAGAAACGCCCGAAACAATTATTCCTCTGGATGCAAACGGGATGCTCGATAATCAGCGCGCCGCGCAGATATTAGCCGGAGTTTTCAGGAGTCGCGCATATAGAGAAGACTCGAGGAAATTGCAACTTGAAAGATTCATGCAGAAATTTGGGCATCTAAGCTGGAAGCAGCTGGAATTGTTCATCGCCTCCGGAACTTTGCGTGTTCCGTTAAGAAATATAAAGTCTAAGCCTTCTACTTCATTAATTAAAGTAAATTATGATTCCAGGTTTAGCCCGCAGGAAATAGCGTTGAAAGAAGCGTATACAACAGCATATTTTAACTTTGATGATTTTATGGTAGTCAATGATTCAGTTCTTGGGGGACCTAGTAAGGCGGCCACAAGTTTCTTGAAAAATAACGAGCCACAGGTAAGAAAGATCCTCGCCCGTCTCAAGGAAAAGCTAAGAGTAGATTCTAGCCACAGGATATTTAGTGGGTTAGTGCCGATTGAGTTTCGCGCTGAAACGCCGTCCAGGTCATTAGCAGAAGTGGCTAGAGAGGATGGAGTAGTAAAAATAATCTTCTCTTGGGCAATGCTTACGCGCGCTCCTCCGGCAATTGCTCAAATTACCATTGCCGAAGAAATCATGCACTTTTATTTTCCGCTTCGAGACGAAGAAATCCATGCCTTAATCCAATCCGAAATTGAAAAGATAGAAGTTATCCCGGTTGCGTATGCCGTAAATGAGCCAGGGCCAACATTCCAGGCGAAATTATCTCTGATATGGAAATCATTAAAGAGTAAAGCCAAAATAACTTTAGAGATAATCTTGTGGGTAAGCTTAATGTTTGGTTGTCCTGTATTGTATTTTAGTTTCTTTACCGTACTGCCTTTAACTATTTTAATCTTTGTGCAGCCGTTAGCGATAAAGATCGCAGTTTTGGCTTTATGGTTGTCAGCAATTCCTTTCCTGCGCAACTCTTCAACAAAGTATCTTCCTGCGCTATTAATTTTATTCAGCATATCAGCGTTCTTACCTGTATTCGTCGCTGTAGCAATCGCAAAGCCTATGGTTGTGTTTGGGGTTTTGGGTGTGGTTTCTTTAGTAGGATTAGTGAAACAGTCAGGCCCGCAAGAAGAGACAATCGAGGTAAAAGTATTTAAGGCGGTAGATGCGGTTAAAAAACGCTTTGAAGTTCCATTATTCTGGCGTGTGGCAGATGAACTAGGGATATCAACTGAAAAACTTTATTTCTATTTTGCTTTGTACCTTAAGAAACCTCTGGAATTCTATGGCATAGTAACCGAGGTAAACGGAAAGAACCTGCATGATGCTTCAGAGGCTATTATAAAGAAAGGCTTCATCCCTGTTTATCACAAGATAAGCCGCGAGCTGAATGTAAATTGGAATGTCATCCAGGATTTTGTGGTAAAAAGCGCCCGGGATTATAGTTTTTTTGGAATACTGCTGCATTTCCCAAGGATAGAAGACAAATATATTTTACTTGCGGCTCAAGAAGTCCGCAAGGGGTTACGTGTTGCGACCTGCAATACAGTAGCGGAGTGTATGGGTATAAATCACGGCACTTTAACTGATTGGATAAGAGAGCACGATAAGAAACTCTTTGATTACGGGATGTTTGCTTACGGTATATCCGAGGAGAAGATAAGGGAAGCAGTTAAAATTATTATTGCTGGAGGAGAAATCCCAACTTCGGATATTGTATCTTATGCCGTAGGATATCAATATCGCGGTAACCTGCTTAAATGGGTAAGAGAGAGCGGTAAGGCAGCTAGTTATTATGGCATTGCCAGCGGTCGGAATATTATTACTCTGGACCGGATTAAAGCGGCAATTGATAAATTATTCCATAAAAAGACGAGGAGTCCTTATTGGGAAGAAGTTTGTCAGGAGCTCGGCGTTGCTAGGGATGCCCTGCGTTCATGGGGCATTGCTAATGGCATAAACCCATGGTCACTTGGCATAACTCGTAAAAGAGAAATCATCCAAGAACACCAAGACCGCATCTGGTTACGTAAGTTAATTGGTCCTGCAAGCCCTGAAGAAATAAAATACTATGCGTCTTTGATATTAGAGATGCTCGAGAAGAAAGCCCTGGGTTTAAATTCTTCCTTTGCTTTAATTTGGGCGTTTGTTGGGAAGAAAACAGCATATAGTGAATTGGATAAGGTAGTAGGAGAAATAGCGGAAGTTAACCCTAGTACTATTACCAATCTTCTTCTAGGTGTAGAAAGAGAAGAATCGCGTCCTATTAAGGGCGCGCTTGAGATTTTAGGGAATGCTTTGGATAAAATAGGTGAGGGGAATTCGCCTTTGCATAAGCAAGCTGTTTTAGCCAGGAGAGGCTTAGCGAAGCTACGCAATGTTATCTCTCTGTCTAATACTAGGAATCCGGAAATACCCTTAGAAGAAAAGAACGCACTTTTAGATATTGCCCGGTATGTCGCAAGTGAACTTCCCGTACTTAAGGTTAGGACGAGTGGTAAGAATAGGAGATATTTTGCGCTTTCTGAGCAGCAAAAAATAGTTTTGCTGGCCAAGAGAATTGATGGGAATAGCAATAAATCTATAGCTTTGAATATCGCGGAAGTAGCTGGAGATAAAAAAGTAGCGCCGCCATCCTATACCCCTATAAATACATTTTTTATGGGTAAGAAATCCGGCCACGGTATGCGTGGGGCAATAGATAAATTTCGCGAGGCCCTGGTACAGAAACCTTATAATTCGGCAACAGTAAATAACAACACTATATATTTTATCTGTGCATCGAACTTACTCGGTATCTTTGAGCTTGACGGATTTGTTACTCCAGAGATCATTATAACAAGAGGCAGGGATATGCTTAATCGTGTATCCCGCGTTTTTGAGCGTACATCGGTGATCCAGCTGATTAATCTTTGCCATGCGCGCTCTTTAAGCCGGAATTACTCCTGCGCGTCACTCTTTGCTTCATTGGGTGAGTTGGTCTTGCACGAAGAGAAAGCGAAATTATACGATCCGTCTATTGTCGGCCCTATAGTTGATTATCTTGTCCGGATATACGGCAGGAAGTGTGCATTTGTTGAGCTATTCAGGGTTATAGTATCTTCTGCCAGTACGCTACGCAGTCTCTGTGCCGATGAAGTAGCTACACTTTTTGCCAGAATATTTAAAGACCCGAAACTATCTTTCAATCAGCACTTTATATTCAGCACTATAGTTTTTCCCTTTAGATATTGGCAGAGCGGCTCGCGCTTAAGCAGCGCTTTTGCTAATGCTGTTCTCGAGCGTTTTATTTCTCTGGTTTTCCCCGAGCTTTATATAGCCAAAAGAACCACTAACTTTGAAATAGTTGAAAAGATCCGCAAGGAACGCCCGGTAATTATGGAGGCAGAGAGGTTTAACTATCTGCGTATCCAACATGTCTTACGTAATTTTACACAGAGGAGTGATCAGGCAAACAAGCTTGCACAGGATTTTCTTAGTGAATTCCCGATCAAGAGGATTATCGGAGCGCATTTTAAAGAGACGGGTTATACTTTGAAATCCCAGAGTAATCCTAACGGCTTGGATATGGCTGAAACCGAAGATGCCGGATTAAGAGGGGTATTACTTGCCGCGCAATTATGGGATAAGTCTAAAGGTGCCAGTTTTAATACATTTGCTACGCAGGGGATAATTAATGGTGTCCGTTATGCTTTTTTAAGAAAGCTTAGGCCGGCTAAGGAGATTACTAATATTAGGCCTAAGTATTTAGATGAAGAGGATGAGGCGGGAGACGGAATGGATTATTTTGCTTCACCTGTGTTAAATCCGAGGCAGATACTTATGTCGAATGAGTCAGCTACTCGGGAAGATATCATGCGTATTGCCAGGGTTGTGTTGAATGAGCGGGATTACCTTATGTTTGAGGCAAGCTGTCAGAATAGGGCATCTACCGGAGGTATAAATCGGGTTGCCCTTGATAAAGTAAGCGCCTTTTTATTCCTTAAGGGATTCCAAGGCCAGAAAGCAGGAAGACCGCTTAGCAAAGAAATGGTAAGAATAAGGCTTGAACAAATTTACGAAATCCTTCAGCCTTATGTTAAGAGTATTTTACAGGGGCGACTTGTACAGCAGGAGGCTTTAGTTTCTGCGCTAGAAGGTAAATCTGCTAATCCGCAGGCAGCATTAGCGGTTTGTAATTATAGAGGGTTAGTTATTGCTCCGGGAATTGTGTTAAAGAGTTATACCGGGCAGTTTGGAGATCCGGCGCTAATTACTCTGCAGTCCATAAATCACGCAACTAGTAAAGGCCAGGTAAGTTCAGCGGTTTTGAGGATTGATTTCGGAAGAGGTAAATCTTTTATTAGCGTTATTGAAATCAGGCGTAATGGTGAAGGAAAACTTAAGGTAGAAGAGGTTATCAAATTTACTGAGCAAGAAGTAGGGTTAGCGACTTCTCATGTCAGCATTGCATCAAGTAGCCATTCGGAACGATTACTTGCGACAATCACATTCGAGAAATTATGGGGGGAGAATAATTATCTTAAAGGCATAATGAGTCCCGTGATTGATGCTGATTGGCTACATCAAGAGAAAATCGATATGATTAGGAGAGTCATATTCTCAATTGGCGGCCTGATTTTTCTGCCGATTGATACTATCGAGATACGTGAAAACTTAAAAGCAGGAAATGCCCTGGCGCATTTACAGGGCAGGACGTTACGGCTTGACGCGCGGGCATTAACCAACGAAAGTATTTGCAGGGATCAGGTAATGCATGAGTTGGCTGAAGCTTGGCTTAAATATCTTGAGCCGGATCATGGTCTTCGTCACCTTGTGGCTACAGCTTTTTGCATTTATTCATTTATCCATGGCGGAGCAGATTATCAGGATGGGTTAAGGCAGGCTTTATCTACAATAGGAATTGATCCGGATAGGAAGATTATTACGGCTTATGAGCTTATGAGAAAGGCTTATAAGGAATTTGAAGGTGCAGTAGTAAATGAGACGAGCTTCCTGATAAAAATATTTGAAATTGCTTTAGATACCCTGGGGCAGGAAGATCGTTTCAGCGCTTTCAGCGCGGAGCTTCGCGGTAGATGGGGCAATGATCCGATTGCCATGGTTAAGCCGCTACTTAAATTAATACAGTTGTTTAAGCATATGAATAAAATTGAGCAGCTTCTTTACTCCGGTAAATTTATGTCGCGCAATGAAATGCTTGACTATGGCCAGCGGCTTCTTGGTCCCGTAGATGCTAACCACGTAAAGATGGAGCTATGGCAGAAGATGAATGATATTGCCCTACCGGATCTGAAGTTGATACTTCTTGATGCATTGTTGGGTTTTATCAGGGCAGAGACGGGATTATTTATAATTAGTGCGGATTCTGGATTGTACCGCGCAGAGAAAGAAGTTTTAATGCGTTACGGTGAAAAGGTTCCTGCAGATGACGCAGATAGACTTTCTTATGAGACTGCTAAGATGAAGATGGCCGGTTGGCTTGCAAACTATGGTGTGAGCTGGGGTGAATTCCGCGAATGGGCACCGCGCCTACTTCCTGCAGCTGCTGCATGTAGGGTAAAGTTAAGCGAAGTTTCCTATTCCAGCATTACGACAACTCTGAATAGACAGATTGAGTTGGTTGATCCGTCCACAAAAATAAACTGGCCTTATAATATTGATTTGGCAGCCGGTAAAATTATTAATGTGGCAACAGGAGAGGTTACTTGTGTAGAGATAAGAAAAGAGAGGTACCATCATACCTATTTATGCGATGCAAATAATGGTAGGCGTCTGGCTATAGCCATGAGGGGAGATAGAAGTCTTGCGGTCTACGCTGCACTAATAGACGCCGGCGCAGCTATTCCTCAGCCTTTCGGAATATACCGTCCGCAATCCGGCGAAAGAGTCGTATTTACAGAATATCTTAGTGGTGGTTGCGACCTTGCTGATATTAATCCATTAAGAGTGTATTTTTATTTAAGAAGCCTGATGCTGAAACTAGCTGTTTTCCATTACCTCGGGATACGGCATGGCCATCCTCACCGCATGAATATTTACTTTGGCCGTTCTCCGAAAAGCGTCAAATTATTCGATTTAAAATACGCAGAATTTAAGAGCGTAAATTGGAGCTCAGCTGATGATATCTTCAGTAAATTCTTCGGTGATTATAGCTGGCTTATAAATGTCTTTACAGCTTGCCCGGTATTTTCCGCACGCAGCGCTGAATATTTATACGCAAAGCTGGTTTCATTCTACCCGTGCAGTCAGGAAGTCAAAAAAGAGTTATTATCGAAGATAAGAGCGCATTTTGTCAGGAGTATTCGAAATTACTACATAAAAGATTCTTTAAAGAGATCTTTGTTCGGTTCTACCGCATCGGGAGCTTTATGTCTCGCCCTCCCTCTAGCAACGATTGATTTATCAACTATTCTTCCTGTAATTTTAATTACTGCTATCATTGCGATCGTCTTTACTTTTGGAGTTATTATTGTATCCAATATATTTATGCAGCGTAAAAAAATTGAGCTAGCTAAGAAGAAGGTCATAAGTTTAGGGTTAGTAACTAGTGTTTTGAAAAATAACAGATTTTCGGGATATAAAATCGCAGTTATTGGCGCAACCACTCCTTCAACCGGGTATAGTTCGGCACACGGAGAAGCTCTAGGGAAATCCTTAAGCCAGTATTTTGATAGAAATCATATGTATCTATTTACAGGCGGCGTAAGCGGCGTGGGTGTGGATGTTTGTCGCGGTTTCATTGCAAACAATCCTGATGTAGCTAGAAAACAATTCTTTGTTCTTCTTCCGGAAGGAATGGATGCGCCTCGAGAATATTATAATATTGTTGGTCAGGATCTGGTCGTTGAGCACGCGGGTATTGATATGTTACAGCGCAGGGTTGCTATTTCTGAGATTGCAGATCTAGTAATTGTTTTAAATGGAGGTAGCGGAACAGCGCATGAGGCGATAGAGATGCTTAAGCGCGGCAAGAAAGTCATTGTTTTAAATTACGGAGGGTTTGGCGGAGCGCTTTATAAAGCAAAACAAGCTGTGGAAGCTAGCGGAAGCCTTGAGATTAACGATGAGTTGCAATTTGCCTTAGCGGGTATTGAAGATTTTAAGCCGGAATATTTTGAAAAGATTATTAAGGGCGATATTGCCAACATAGGTTGGGCTATTCAACTTGGGTCAACTGGGCCCAGAGGAGCCCCACTTTGCGAGCTGGGAAGTATTATGCTATTAGCTTTAAGTTTAGGAGATACTGCTTTTGTTATATTTCTATCAATCTGCGCCTTATTAGTTTTGATCTCTATAATCTATGAGCCTTTCCGTGTACGTAACGAAGCAAAAAAACAGAGAATAATTTTAGATGTTGGAAACAAGCTTGCACCTGTTGCAGAAAAAGCCCCAAATTACAATAAGATTATAGCTGTAGTTATTATCAGTCTCTTGGTTGCAGGCTTAGTAATCTTTTTTGGTCTAAAACTACTCGGGCCTATTCTTCTAACCGGAGTAATAACCGGGACAAATGGTATGGTTTGGATAAATCCTGACTCGAGAAGAAAATCCAGCGTCTTAAGTAAAGGTATGATTCATCGTGCGACAAAAAGTATACGTGGCATTATTAGAGAGACCCCGCTTCTATTTATGAGGCGGCTAAGTAGAATTATTGGTAAGCCAGTATTTCTTAAAGACGAATCAACGCAAGTAGGTTTGTCTTTTAAGATGAGAGGCGTGGCTGCGCAGGTGATGCAGGCGATAAGAAGAAATCGTAATCCTGTAACTCAAACAACCGGCAACCATGGAATTGCTACTATCGGAGCTACTGCTTTAAGTATTGCTAAGCTAAGAAATAGATTCCCGCATGTTTTAAATATTAAACCAAGAATATTTACCAGCGTTAATATTCCTGAAGTAAAGCGGCAAGGCATGTTAGATATGGTTGCTGAATATGCGAAAGCTACAGGTAATAATGATATAAATCGTCTGGTAGAAGAAATTATTGATGTGCGTTATCCTGATTACGCATCAGCTTTTATTGCCAGGGAAAGATTTGTCCATAATCAGGCAAATTGCGCAGAATATATGGAGCATGGCGGTTTAACGATTATGGCAGGGCATGGTAGCGCAGGTTTAGAGATAGCGCGTCAACTTGTCGAGGTAGGTATATCTCCACGTAAAAGAGTCGCATTGATTATCCCGGTGGGTGCAGGAGGGCCAATAGGAATTGGCACAGCGCTTAAGGCGCGACGGCCAAATACGACTTTTATTGTTGCGCAGACTACTCCCTACTCAGCATTTATTCAAACCTTTATTGCCGGATCTCTTGTTTCTAATCCTAAATTTCCAAAGCCCACCCTGGTTTTTCTAAATGGTAAACAAATAGTCTTTGAAGACGGGATTGCCGTGGATAAGCCGGAGCTTGAGGCGGTTAAAGTTGCTTGGGAGAATATGGATGCGGGAGTTGTAGTTGATCCGCAGTCTAATCTTTACCGCGCTGCACCGCTTATGTTACTGGATTTAGATGAGGTTAAGGGTAGCCAAGATGCAGTTATCGGCGGAACTACTGCTATTACCGGAGAAGCTCTTCTGGAATATGCAAATGAGGTTTCTGCTATTCGTAATGCAGAAGCAGTTGTTTTATTGGGTACCGAAGGTAATGTTGATTTTGATGTAAAGCGTTTTATAAGAAATCTCGCTACACCTACTAATTTGGCTTTAGTATTGGCTTGTGCTCTTATACCTGTATTAGGATGGAAATCGCTTTTTGCTCTACCAATATTAGGGATGCTTTCCGCCGGTTCAGGATTACCTTCAGATAATGTGCGCGAAGGACACATTGCTAGATTGCGTTCTGCTATATGGCTAAGAGATCAGATCGCCGCTATACCCAATAAAAAGCTCATGGGTTCGTTGCTTAATACTGGTAAAGGCATTGCGTTAATTCGCAGGTTTATTGCTAAGAGCAATAAACCTGTAGTCTTAGTTATAGACGGTGATCAGGGAGTAGGGAAGACAGAGTTAACGCAGTGGATGGTCCTAAATGGTATGGGCTTAAAGAGAGGTCAAATTATTCACATAGGAGGAGACGGGATTCCCTCTACTGAAAATCTACGCAGGATATTAATTAAATTTATAGAGAGTAAAAAGAAAGTGTTAATTTTTGAGGGGGTGAGCAGCACGCATCAGTTTGTGGAGGCTATTTTTGGGTTAGAAATAAATAAACATAGCATTATAAAATTGGTGAATATTTTGAATGTAGAGATGCCGCGAGGTTTCTACGGAAAACATTTTAGCAAAAAAATAGGATTCAAATTCCCTAAACAGTTAAAGGCATTAGGTCTTTTGCTCTTACCTTGGCTTTTCCTTGGTCTTTTACCTATATTTGGTTTTAAGGCGCTTCTAGTTTCACCGCTATTGGGATTATTAATAGATCATCCGCCGGTTGAATATACCTACTCCGGTAGTATCAGAAAGGTGTTAGATTTCGTCGCGCGTTTTACTAGAAACATTAAGACTCTCCTACCTATATTAATATTATTTGATGGAGTATCGGGGAGCGGGAAGAGCGAACTTGCGCGGGCCATTGCTCATTGGCCTAACGGCCCGGATGTAAGTAAATATGGGTTAGATCTCAGTAAAATTGGCCTGAATCCCAAAGAGATAGTTTTAATAAGAGGCGATTCATTTCACAGCATATACGATAATGAGCAAGTAAGCGATTGGAATAGTTCTCCATCTGTAAGGCCGTATGTTTTATTGGAACTTGATAAGTTAACTGGCGCCAAGCGTAGAGCCTTAACTTATTGTGGATATCTGGGGTCGTATTTCAATCGACATCTCGCAGAATTATTGTCTAGTAATAAGAGGATTATACTCTGGGATGAGGCTGCTAGCGGATCATACTTTAGTGCGGCGCTTGATCATACGATTGCACTCAAAAGGCCAGTAGTAGTTTTACATGTTAAATTTCATAAAGGAAAAAAACCGGTTGATAATGTGGCTAAGTTGGCTATTTGGAGATGGGGATTTACAGGCTTGGCTTTAAGTTTAGTTTTTGCGTTTATGCTTTTACCTTTATTCGGCAGCAAGGTGCTCCTGGTGACATTAGCACTACCACTTCTTTGCGGAATAATAAAAGATGGGCTAGTTGGTTCTGTTGTCTATAAAAGAGAAGCAAGACGCATGAAGAAGATTCCCCAAAGATTCGTTGAGCTCTTGATGCGTGATCTGCATGTGCTTTTCACTAAAGAGGAACGCCAGAATATAATCAGGCAGGGCTCAGGTCACTTGAAAGGGATAGATGTATTTGAAGCATATTTTCTGCGCAACCTCACTCTGGATGAACTTGCCGATGAATTTAAGGGGCAGTTTGCAGATAAATCGCGCGATAAAATAAAAGAGCTTTTTTCCGGATGGCTTTATGATTGTCGTAAGGCGATTGCTTCACAGCCGCAGCTGCTTAATAAAGCCGATGAGTTGATTGATATTCTCTCTAAAAAAGGCGGTTGGGTTGAGCAGATGTTTAGGCTCCTATATATAGGTAAGGAGTGGGGTAATCCTCTTGAGGTGGATGAGGCATATGAGGAGCTCAAAACCCAATTCAAAAGCCGCAGGGAATTTAGGATTGAAGCTACCCGTCTTCCTGAAACCATCCGTAAGCTCATTTCGGGAATTGATTCCGGCGAGTCCATAGCGCATAAAGCTGCTCCCGCCAGAACGCTCGAGCTTACGCGTGAGCAGGTGCGTTTCATGTTTGAAAATAAAATGGTTTCACTTGATGAGTGCAGAATGATTCTTGAGAATCCTATTTATGCGGGATATGCACATCCGGAGGCATTAATAAAACGTTTTTATGAGGGTAAGTCTACTAAAGACATAGCCGCAGAGTGCGGACTCGCCTCGGCCTTAAGCGTTGAAAACGGAGTTATTGCTCCGTGGTTCGACCGTTTTAAAACAGATTATTTTCTGCTACTTAAATCTCAGGCCATGCGTTTTTCTGCAGATGCACTTTTGCCTGTTGCGGATAAGACCCACCACATATTTCTTGTCTGCTCCGGGCTGGTGAAAGTATCCGGAGAATTCTATGTGCATATGGATGCCGCAGGGTTCAGCAGTTCTTATGTCCGGGAGAGGAAAGGGAGAGCCGAGCGTATTATTGCTGCCGCCCTTAAGGCAGAGTGGCCGGAGAGCGGTCTTCCTAAGGAACTATTGCATGCACTTAGAGATTTAAAGAATTATCTTGGTCCGGGCCAGGGCAAGCGCGGGCATGATGATGAGAGAAAAGCAGCGCTTATTGAATTAGAGAAGATTATCTTGGGAGAATATGACCCGCGTCATATCAGCGGATTAATATCGATACGTGCACAGATTGACGGGTATGCTAGGAGTAGGTTAATCATTGCGCAAGAAGGTTGGCAGGAGCGGCTTGAGCTGGCCAGGAAGCTTGCTAGAGTTAACCCGGAAGAGTTGCAGCGCCTTTTGCATTGGCCTGCGCGTAGCTATTATGCGCGTCTTCCGTCGCATAAAGCAGATTATCAGCAACTTATTGGGATATCCTGTTTATTGCAGGTCCCAGTAGAATATTTATTACTCCAAGAGTCTGAATTCGTGAGTAAGGATGCACAAGAAGTATTTTATTTGGCAGTTAAAATGCATGAAACTGGAATGGTCGAAGATGCGGATAAATTATTAGCAGAAATTGAAAAGTTTGGGGCTTCGTTTAATTTGGGTCCTAAAGTAGCGCGCCTGCGCGATAATATTAATTTGGCTATTAAAATTAAGAGAGCCCGTCAAAATGCCACAATAAAACAAAATGTAGTGGTTAGCCCTCAGGTTCAGGCTGCAGTTGTTGGAAAATCCGCGTTGGTAGTAACTCCAGTGAAAAAAGTTTCTCTTCCTATGGCTGCGCCGAAAGTAGATACGCGTACAGACGAAGAGATCAGTATAGAAAGAATTGAGAGTCAGTTACATCAGGCTCGCACGATCATTAATCATGCTAGTATGAGCAAGGCTGATTTGAGTAAGGGCACAATCAGAAAGACATTAAAAAGAATTTTACAAGCCGTAGATCATATCGTAGCAACATTCCACGTTAAGATTCCTGAAGCCCGCAGGGTAGAGGTTAGCCAGTTGCGTAATATTGTCGGCCTAATCGTTTTATTTTTCGGTCTCTCGTCCATCCTCACGCATGGTCCGCCGATTGCGTTACTATCGGTACTTGCCATGGGCTGTTTTGTTGTTTCAAACACCTCCGCAGAAATAACCACCGTACCAGTCAAGCCATTAAATACTGTTCAACGTGACCTAATCGGAGTTTATCCAGTGGGGAATCTCGCCGTATCTTTATTTACCCATCTTAAAGCGGATTATCTTATCTGTAGAAAGAATAGTCAGACTACAAAGTGGGTAATGAAATCAGGTAAATTAACTATCGAAGGGGAAGAGGTTGATGTTCGAGGAAAGTTACGTAAAGGGCTTGTTTATGCAGGGAGAAATGAGCCGAATCCTCTTCCCGAAGTAATCTTTATTTGTCCGTTCGCGGATAAATTAGGTGATTCTCTCGATGAGATACTCCAGTATTTTAAGAGAATGGATACCGAGAAAAACTACGATTTAAATAATATCCCTAAGTTTTTATTCTCCTCAAGTGGTATATACCACGAAAACTTAACCCAGGATCTAAGATCGCGGATATCCAAGAGCAAAATATCAAATAAAGATTTCTTCTTAAGGGCTGTGGAATTTAGGGTTTTTAGGGCAATTGCCTATCAGTCCGGACGCAGAGAGGGACGCGTAGAAGCAGCTAATTACATTACCGGAGCGCCGAGGGAAGAACCTTTCGTAATCTTATCACTTAGTGGAACCGAGCAGGACAGGAAACGTATAGTTGATGTCATTTCTTTCAGGGATTACAAGATTTCCGTCGAAGAACATTATCTTGAGAGCGAATATAAGAAAGGGCTTTTCAATCTTCTTTTCAATGCTTTTAGCCAGATGTATGTGGTTGTAACTGGTGATAACGAAAGAGAGCTTACCGGAGTGAGATTCGGCGACCTGTTGGCAAAGAGCCGTTATTTACCTCCGGATTTTATTCCGCAAACACTAAAGGGCAGTCCGATGCAGATAAGAGATAAGATGCGTGTCGTAGGGAGCGCATTTCTGGAAGTTGCAATTGCAAAGGGCGTTTATCCCGAAGGCACAAAATTTGCTGATTTATTCCGTCAAATGGAAGAGCATGTTGCTAAAGGGCTTCCTGCTATTGTCTCATCCAGCTGCCAGCAGCTTTTAGCTAAAGTGCGCGATCCGCAATCAAAGTGGAATGGCGACTCTTTGCTTCCCACTGAACAATACGTTATTGATACTATGATTGGGGCAGCGCGTGATTTTGGCGATAAGGATAGTGAGAGAACTCTGCTTAGCTTTAAGAATCAGCTCCTGGATGCTTATCAGGAAGCACTTTCTACCATCGGCAAAAGAGTAAGAATTAATACTAAGTTTTTGAATCCAAAGAATGTCCGGGCTTTAATGGAAGATATGAAGCAGAGAAGAGTGCTCATGACCAAAAAAGAGAGCTTCTTTCTTTGTCGGGCGCTCAGGTCGAATCGAAGAGTTTTCCGTAAGATGCGCCAAGAGATTATTGACCTGCTCTGTTTAAAATGCGAAGGGATATTAAAGAGCATTCTTGGCAAGATGAATTTAAGGGGCCAGGAGTATGAGGATGCTTATCAAGATGGGTATTTAGCAATGGTCAAGGCGATATCAGAGAGATTTCAACCGAAAGGCAAAGCCAAACTTACTACCTTCATCTATAAACCGATAAGAGGGGCGATTCTTGCCGGAAGAGGTTATATGCGTTGGCAGGTGCACGTGCCTTACAATAGGAATGACGAACTACGCAAAGTTCTGAGAGCAAGAGAATTATTTAGTAAAGAGTTGAATCGGGATGCAACAGCAGAAGAGGTTGCCGAAAAAACCGAATTAAAGGTTGATGTGGTCAAAGGTTTATTAGCTTTAGCGCATGAGTCGGAAGATTCACTTGATGCTAAAGCGGATTCTTCGGGTAAAAGGGAACGCCATGAAAGATTTGCGGATCAAAGAGCATTCGTAATGCCGCGTGAAGACTTGAATGAGCTAATGACTTATCTGACCTATACTGAAAGAGTAATTTTAAAATTGCACTATGGTATTGGAACTTTCCGCAGAGAGCAGTATGCTTTGCACGATATTGGACGGCTTATCGGTTTAACAGCTGTAGCAGTAATGCACAGGAAAGATATCGCCTTAAGGAGATTAAGGATAATTAATGGAATCAGGGGCTCAGATGATAAAACTGTAACTTCAT
>JAPLLW010000017.1:0-46527 GCA_026387355.1 Candidatus Omnitrophota bacterium | reverse complement strand
AACTTCATTTGATAAAGAGAATACTGATACTTATCTGGTTGAGGTATTATGTATTCCTCCGTCATCACCGGATTTTACGCAACTTATGCAAAAGGGTAAGGTGCGCATACAAAGCGAGATAAAGGCGCAAGGGGTAAGCCCGCAGGTATATGCGCGAGCGTATAGATTGAGGGCGATGCGTGCGATCGAATTAGGTAAAAAGAGGACTTTAAAAATTGGGAATGAGAATGTTAAATTTTTAATCCGCAATGCCGTTTTGTATCCGCAACTGCTTGAATTCAGGCCGGCAGTTATATTTAAGAGAGCTGAGGTGCTGCTTAATGGTGGGGTAAGCAGAAAAACTATCCGCCGCCACTACGCTATACTCGCGGAGGATCCTGATATAGTATTGCAAAGGATTGTCCGCACCGGCTACAGCGTAAGTTGTTCCTCTAAGCTTAAGAATACCGCAATCGCCGTTGCCATTCTTGGCCTCTTACCTATATTTGGCTTGAAGGCATTCTTTGCCCTACCGCTATTAGGAGTGTGTGTTACAAAAAATAATTCTGACCCCTTTATTAGAAGCTTGTTTGAGCGCATTGTTTTGGCGTTAATTCCTCTAGGCGTGACACTCACCTTATCGTTTTATTTCGGTTGTCATTATTTGGCAGCTTGCTCTACATTCTGGGGCGCATTAATTGCTAAGAGTATTGTTGGTGGTATTGCCCGCGGCAGCGGAAGCTATATGAATCAGATGATAAGAGGAGAAAAGATTAACCTTGCCATGATCGTTAAATGGGCGCTGGCTGGATTATTTATCTTCGGTCCGCTTATCTTCGGAGCGTGGTATGGATTTTTAATATATTTTGTACCGAGTAATTTATGGAAGGTGATTCTAGATGTAACAGTCTGCACTTTTGTTATTACCTTACCGCTTAGTTTCTTATACCAGAAATATATTATTCGAAATGATACGACTAAAATTAATTATAAGACGTTTGTAAAGAATTTTTTAAGTTTCTACGCGTATAACACCCTTTATTGGGGAATAGGTTTATATATCGGATGGAGCTATTGGCCTGATCAGATCGTCTTAATTGCTGGGAATATGTCGGTATTTTGGTCAGGGGTAATACAGTATTTCTTGGATTTATGGCTCAAGCGCAATAAAGAAGCACAAAGCATTACACAACCATTGCCAGAGCCGCGAATTCTTGCACAACAGATTCAACCGGCAATAAATCGTGGGATCTATAGCAATATTGAATATTACCACGTTTTTATTCTAGATATAATTCCCTCTCCCGAATACCTTACCCGCTTGATTGATGCGATTCCGGTTAATACTATGCCTCTTGTTTGGACAGTTGACGAAATAAGGGCATTTTCAGTCTATATGCCTTCGCTTATTCATAAGCTACAGGAGGGCTTTGGCTACGAAAAGATTCGAGAGCTGACCGGTATTGACGGTATCCCTGATGAGGAGAAGGTGCTACGTGCTATCTTCCAATTGCAGGTAGAGATTGCAGCGCGTATCGCTACAATGGACTCCTTTATTATTCAAAACCGTGGTGATGCAAAAACTTTCCTTAATAAAATTCATGTTTACAATCGTCTGACTGCTTTAATGCTAGCCGTCGGTCTTTTGGAACCTGGTGAAGCTTTATTCTTGGCTGAAGAATTAGTGAATGGAAAAGAGGTAGAGCTTTTGATCGAGATTAAAAAGCGGCTCATTCATTATATGGAGATCCTACCACTTGCTTGTGTGCTGACTAAGAAAATAAAATACACAGCCGCTCTTACAGAAGAGGAGAAAGTTCGTTTCGGCTATATCAATTGGCTAAAAGCTGAGCTGGGAGATAATCTTCAAGCTATAGTCCTTTATGGATCTGCAGCGCGCGAGAAGGTAAACTTTAATGACTATGATAATTGGGTTGTTGTTCATGACCTTGATAAGGCTTATGAGAAATTGCGAGGGACTGCTCTTACTTATCAAGGAGGGGTAGTTACTGTGCGTGGGAAGAAAGAAGACGGTAAGGAAGCAACGCTAAATCTGGTTCCGGCTAATATTTTTAGCAAGGTTTTTCGGTTTAACGCACTTTGCGATAGGACAATTGATACTTGTAAGGTTATATATGGCGAAATAGAAGTTTATGAAATCACAGTTGACGAATTATTGGAACGCAGCGTTGGTTCTGTCTACCAAAGGCTCAAGACTTTGCGTACGACAGCGATAATGATGGCGCGCAATCCCGCAGAGATTGTTAAGAAGGATAAGCTTTTTGAATTCTTTATGAAAAATGCGCAGTTTATTATGAGCGTCGGAATCAACGATCGCGAAGGTTTAAGGATGTTCTCAAAGGCAGAATTAAAGCAGAGGTTACAGGCGATGGGGATTCAAATATATGAATATCGCGACGATCTTGCTTATGTACGTAAGGCGATGATTCAAACAGTCGTAGACGCAGCGTTTATTCATCGGGAGTTTTTCACCGGACGCTTGCCGCGGCTTCATTCATTCCTTGATTTTAATGCGATTAATCCCAGGGTACGCACTAACATGCTTAGAGCAGCAAGGCGCACGGTTGTTGAACTTTGCGCGTTACCCGGCTCTGAAATGCCTGAATTCACTCCACCTGAAAATTCAAGCAAAAGGAAGGAAGGCTATTTAGGAAATATAACGCCCAGGCAGATTAAGGAGCGCAAGCATTTAATAAGAAAAGGGCTTCTTACGCTTGAACCTATCCCAGGATTCCCCGATTTTGCAATGGGGCAAGAATATTTGAATATTAAATTCTATAAACTGGTTTATAGCGCTCAGGCGCCTCCGGAAGACATATTAGAACCGTATATCTTTTTCATATACAAACGCGATAAGAATATACTTGAAATAATCATTTCTGAAGAAGCCCACCGAGTCTTACAAGAATTACCCCGCGATAAATTATTGGATTCCCTGGAAGTAATTTCTTTCCACGAAGGCATTGAAAAGAAGTCTCGCTCTCACAAAAAAGCCGATAAAGAGACTAGGGCCCGTTTTCCGGTTGTTACAGAAGAGCTGGCAGGATTTTTTAATAACCAAGAATCGAATAATTGGAATAATTGCAGCCCAGCTGCGTTTATGCGTCGCAAGAACGCTATTTCTTCTCTCGAAGAAATTCTAGGTACTTATTCTGAATTTAACTCGGTAATAAAGGAAAACGTTATGCTGAAGGTGAAGCTTGCGGAATTAGGGAGACACGGTACTACTGTAATGGTAGGCAGGCTCTCCGGTTCACTCGGCTTAAATAAGGGAGGAAGGATTTGTCTAAGTGCCGATCTGTTTTCTAAGACCAATCCTGCCTCCTCCAACTTAATTTACATGATTCTCTGTCATGAAGAAAAGAGGCACGGCTCAATTAATGAAGAGGCAGAGGCAATCAGGCGCGAGGTTGGCGCCTGGAACAGCTTTACCGATAAGGAAAAGGAAGAAATCTTGAATTGGGTAATCGGGTATGTAACCGAAAAACATACCTCTAGCTTTAGGTTTGTATTATTAGATTTTATGAGATTAGCCAAGAAATTAGAAAATGATCCTAAAGATGAAGAAACGCTCTTAAATTTCTCAATTAGGCAATACGGAGAACTGCACTTACGCAAGGAATTCAGGATTCCGCATTATCTTACTCACTGGATTGTTGCTTTAATGATATTTGTTGGAACCTGGGCTGCTTTAACAGTTAGTACCTATTGGCATTTTATTATCCCGCTCGCTCTGGCCTTTGCAGTGCTTTATTACTACTTAGCTAAGGTGACAGAGAAGCGGTTATTGAATAAATACCTGGATGCAGATTTTCGTTCCAATATTTTAAGTAGCGTTACAGACGGTGAAAAGAATGAAGCAGAGAAGATAACCAAATTGTTGCGTAAAATATCCTGGGTCTATAAGTTAAGCCTAGTGCGTAATATGGTAAATGAACGTAAAAAGTTACTTGCAGAATCAATTTTGATTAATATTATTGCCCCTAATGTTTCTATTCAAGCGCCAAGGCAATCAATCCTGCGCAGCGCATTGTGTAGAAGAATAGTGTTGGAAGATATTCTTGCTAGCAAGGACAGGACAATCTAGGAGCCTGCATTGGTTGCGATGGTAGAGATGATTGCCAATTTCGGAAAATTTTTCTTTCCGCGTTTCTATCAAGTAATCCAGGATTCTGGGAATCTCCCTGATTTTGCTCACGCATTTATTGAAATATTAGTCAGGGCAAAGAATGGCAAGATAAAATTAAGCGACGGGTTGGATCAGGAAAAGTTCTTTAATGTGCTTAAGGATATTATTAAGCAGATTGCCCAAGAGAGCCCGCGGCTTAAAAAGGAGATCATCGCCTATCTTTTTAGTCATACATTCAAAAGTAAGCAAGACATAGAGTTGGTATTCAGTCTTCTTCAGGATTTGAATTTTTATGTAGTAAGCCCCTCTGATTATGCCAGGACAGCTGCCCGAGAGTTTGCGAAAGAGTTAGATAGTTGTTTAAAAGCGCATGGAGTGGCAAATGTAGTTTTAGCCGGAGGCACTACTATGCTACCGCGTATTCACACAAAGGCGGATGGTAGCAAGGTTGAAATCAGGGGTTTCTTGCAAGAGTTAGCTAATCCTGATCTAAATATTGACTGGCCAAAGGTAAATGTCTTCCAACTTGCAGAATACGGTGAGTTATCCGTAGAAGACAAAGGTTCTTACGCGCATGATTTAGAGCATGGGTTTCTCTCTTTATTAAAAAATAAGCCCTTGAATGTTTTTTATATTGGCACAAATAAGCATGATCGAACAGAATATTCCGTAAGTCATAGAAGTCAGCAGGGTGCTCAAATAATTTATGCAGATAAGTATATGGATTGGTTAAATATGTTTGGGGGGATAGATATTGTTGTTGTCGGAGTAGGCGCTGATGGGCATATCGGGATTAATTATCCCGGGACAAAACTTGACCCTAGAGAAAGAGGCAAACTTAAAAGGGTAGACCTTACTCCTGAGACTATCGCCACAAATCCTGTTACCAAGAAAAATCCTTACGCCTATACCTTGAGCCTAGTTGATATTGTTTTGACTGAAACAGGCCTGGGTCGGAAGGTATTCTTATTCGCTATGGGTAAGCGAAAGGCGGGAATTCTTAAAGATGCGCTTTTTGAAAAGGGGACTCCGGTTGCGACACTTCTTGAAAGCGCCAATGTTACTACGGTAGTAGGAGGTGAGGTCGTAGAAGAGATGGCCCCGAATTTCTTAGCTCGTTCAGTAGGAGCAATTCAAGATATTTACAGGCCCGAAGTTTATGCCAAGCACTATAATTCTCCGAATCCTTGCCACATGATTAACCACGAAGGAAAGATTGTATGGGTTAATCCAGCAGAGATTAAATTGTTGGGTTTAAATAGTGCAGCAGATATAGTTGGCCGCTATGTATGGAATTTTGTAGCACCTAATATTGTGGATGAGGTGAAGGCAAAAGTGGCTGAGAAGTTAAAGAATGTTTCTCCTTTGCAGCCATTTGAAAGAAGATATCAATTTGCTGATGGAAGAGTGCACCTGGTCTGGATTACAGAAGAGCAGGTTGTAAAAGATGGTAAGGTAATCGGCATAATCTCTACACTTCACGATATTAGTAATCAAACGAATGCAACTGCTTCAGCTATGCTTTGTTTGCCCTTGATTGCTTTCCTCGGGCTTTCTCCTTTTAAAATTATCATTATTTTTGCAGTAATTATATTTTTAATAATACTTATTCCTCAGCCACCATCAAAAACTGAAGATGGGTCGCAAGTGTTCGATGAAAAGGTAATTAAAGAGAATGAAGCTAAAAGGGCACGGGAATTAGCAGAGCTTTTTGCTTCAACTATTGGGCCAGGAGGAAGAAAGCTTGTTCCGCTTGATTTGGAAGGGGTGAATATCGGGGATAAAATTTGGAGAGATGGGATATCTGGTGTAATTATCGGAAAAGGATCAAGCCGCTGCGATTCTTTTGTAGAAATAGCTTTCGGGGAAACGCGCTCTATAAAATTTAGCTTAAGTAGCTCTCTTCAATTAGGGACTCCGGTTTGTTTTGATTTGTCTCTTGCTGAGCACAATGCAATGTCTCATCAGGACCATTCTGTGGGTACAGCTATTAAAAACGGCATATGGATGACGCCCTTACCCACCGACAGGAAGGTTTTTTCGGCAAAGCCGAGAGTCTCTCCTAGAGTTGAAAAGATTTTTTCTAATGAAAAGAAACTTAGGCGAATAACTGAAGCAATAATCTTGGCTGCGAGCAAGGAATATAAATTTCTATTAGCAGCAGATTGGGAAGTGCAAGAAGTAAACCAGATGAAAAATAAAGCCGCACTGGCAAGTTGGGTATTGAATAATGAACATACCATCTATTGTTACCTAGCAAAATTGTACATAGGGAGTAATCTTCTTGACTATGATGATGGAAGGCTAGCCTGTGCAATTGGGCATGAAGTCGCGCATGTGGCTTTACGAGGAAAGGAAATCTTTGAAGATTATACCGGAAAGTTGCCTGATGTCGAGTTACCAAGTATAGAAATTATGCAAAAGTTTGAAGGAAAAATAAGTAAGTCTGAAATTGCCATCTCAAAATCAAAGAAATTAATTCCCTACGTAGTTGGTTTAGGTTTAGCCGTTTATTTCTTCCAATTCTGGCCAATACCATCTGTCTGTCTTGCGTTACTTTCATTATTCTTGTGTAAGCGCAACATAGATAAGAACAAGTTTGAAGAGCTTGAATGCGACCGTCTAGGGATGAAATTTGCCAGTGACGCGGGATATGAAATTACTAAATTCCCTGATTTATTGACAGATTTCAAGGATGAAATTGATAACAAGATATTTGAGTTTGGAATTTTATTCAGAATTAAACATTGGATTCAGGAGCAACTATTTGCTATGCCGGATTTTACACCGAGGATTGCTAGGGCAAGAAGATTTGCGGCAACCATCACCGCGGATGCAGCCTCTAAAAGCACAGTAGCAAAAATAGTTTCTCTTATGCTTTTCTTAAGCTTCTTACCTATCTTCGGCTGGAAGATGCTTTTTGTTCTACCGCTGTTGGGGATAATCCTACCGGAAATACCTTTTACTAAGATTAGTCAGGCGCGTTGGAAGCAAATACTCGGGGCTTTTGTGCGGATATACGCTGACATTAACACCGGGTCAGGTTTTCTATTCGCTGAGGATAAGCGTTATTATTATTTTGCCACAGCTGGCCATGTTTTGGATGAGGTCCCGATAGGAGGCAAGAAGATTAGCGTAGTTTTCCCAGGAGAAACGAATTATTTACGCGGGCAGAAAGTCGATGCGATGATATTTGCGCAGGAAGGTATAGATTTAGGTTTTGTGCGCGTTAAGAAAAGCGATGTGAAAAAAGCGCTTAAGACGCTTAAAATTAATCCTTTCCAGAACACGCTTAAGCCCGGTGGAAAAGCTGTAAAGGCCTGCTTTTTAGGGATGCCGGCTGGTAGTACAGAATTGCAGGTAGCTAAAGGACGAGCGCGCCTTCTATCGAATTCCACAGCAATAAGAATAGATACAGATGTGCATCCTATGGCTAAAGGAAGAAGCGGTGGTCCGGTTATCGATGAGCTGGGGAACATAATCGGCATATTCCATAGTGCTTCCACTAAAAAAGAATCAACTTTAACAAAACGACTTTACGCGACCCATATAAGTTTGCTCGAACAGTTGTTTAAGCGTTCTCCAATGACAAAAGATATTACACATGAGGTACGCTTAGAGAAAATAATCAAGCGACGTCAGCAGCAATTTGAAGATTTGCGAGAAGAAATTAATAAACTTAAAGTTAATCGCATAGTTGGTGCTTTAAAACGAGCGCCGCTTCTGCGCAGCTTAAATCAGAATTTAAAGCTCGTAAAATCTCAATTAGAATGGTGGAAGAGGAGGCTTTTAAGAACTGAACAGCGCCTTATCCGCCGCGCCCAAAATAGAGACGTCTCTAGAAATGGGGTCAGAATTAATTCTGACCCCATTTCTCAGAGGATCCCCTTATGCGAGCAAAGGGTGTCCCCTAGGGTTACAAGCGCTACAGAAAGCGAAGAACTCCTGCCCATAACTCCACAGAATTGGGATTTTATTAACCAGCTCTGGTCGGTCCTTACAAAACCGGATGCACAGCGGCTCTTGGACGATGCTCATTATTGGAATCATAGGATTAATCCTGCGGGTTATTTTTGGGGTGCTTCGGGGCGAGCAAATGATATTACTGCCAAGGCAAGGGAATATTTTCGTTCGCTGCCCATCGAAGACGCGGATAAAGCGTTTGCCGTTATTGAAGAATCGTTGAAGAATGTTGATGATCATGGCGGCGTTTTCAGTGTGATGTTGATGTATTTCAGGCCGGCAGGCGAGGGTAAAACAGAATGTGTATTTGTTGTCCTTGACCGTGGCCGGGGATTTTTGGAAAGGAACAGAAAGCCTCTTCCGGTTTCAATAGCTGTAAAACCCGGAGTTACAACAACGGGTTATCCGGAAAATATGGGGTTAGGCCTGCATATAATTAATGTTGCAACTACCCGGCTTGATTTAATCGAAATTTCTGCGGGCAACAATGCCCGGCGCAGGGGCACATATTATCAAAAGTCCGCCACTGGTGTTGTGAGGAGTAGATTATTGAAGCGGGAAGACCTTAGCACTCTTAATATACCTAGTGGCACGAGACTGATGGGGACCTTTGAGGTTGATATGAAAACTACCATAGAATCAGCGGCAACCAAGCAAGCTATGTTTCCGTGGATGCTGCAATATTATAAAGACAGCCGTATAATCAGGCCAGTAGGCTTTGAATCACTAATAGGCGTTTACGGATTAAGTGTAGTTTTCTCCCTGATTTTTGCCATGCCGCAGGCGCTCTCGCCGCCAGTAATGGTTATTCTATTGATGCTTATGTTTTGGCATCTTCTTCATCGTCTATCTGCCACAGGAAAATCCTCGAAAGCAAAATGGCTTTCGATTATTTCTCCTGAAAAGATTTATATAAGTTGGTTTACTATTTGTCTTCTTGTAACCCGCGATTGTATCGGTTCGGTCCTTGAATTAGTGTCGATAGAGCTCGATTGCATCCTGCCGATCTATTCCACTATGGTTATTTTAACCGTTGCTTTTATTATTATTCCGCATGCCTATGTCCAATGGCGGGAAACCTGCTTCCGCAGGGTCTATATCGGATACCGCGGATTCGACCATGCCTCTTCACATACCGGCAAGCTCGACCTTTTGCAGACGCTGGCAAACTTTGAGATAAGCGCATATGTGCTTGAAAAAGTAGCGGGATATGAATATGGCGCCGCTTCAAAAGAAATTCAAAACATCCACCGTTTATACGAACAGCTAAAGAAATACGCCACAAAATTAATGATTTTCAAGCCATTCGCTCCTCAGATTACTCATTACGATATGGCTTTATTCTATTTTATGCGCCTTGACCGGGCGATGCGCGCATTCCATAAAATGCGTTTATCTGAATCTGCGCTTAAGGGAGTCGAAGAAAAGATAGCGGGTCTGACTGATGAGCCGAGATTGAAGGAAGAGGCACGTTTGGTTTATCTGAAGCAGGCAAGCGCTTTGCATGCGCGCTTTGTCAGTGAGCGGCGCGGTTTTGTTTCGGTTGCCCGCCGCAGGGGTGAATGTTCTTTGAATGAAGTCATAGCCTTGCTTCGCATGCGCCATGAGAATAATCCGCCCGCCATTACGATCACCGGGGATGTGGAGAATATCACTCTCAATATGCCGCTTACCTGGGCATTTTCACTGATAAATAATATCTTCAATAATGCTTTGCTTCACGGAGGGAAGGCGATGCAGGGTGTTGGATTTGTGATCAGGAGCGAAAATTTTGAAATTACCGTAAGCGACGACGGAGCTGGTATGCCGCACGGACAATTTGTGATATCTGCATCAGGCAGGCCGGAGCTTATTACCATTAAAACAAATGAGCAGGGAAGAGTTTCTATCGGTTGGCCTGAGGTCTCAGAAATGGTGAATATGCTTGGCGGGTCTTTGCGCGTTGGTTCAATTACGGTAGATGGAAAATATGCCGAGTTTAACCAAGGATTATCGTCGACAGATGTTCTTGCTCCTCTACGTTTAACCCAGGGAACAACTGTTTGGGTCAGCTTGCCGGTAATAACTCGCACCCGCTCCGCCGCCGCGCCGGCAAAATTACCTAAGCCTGGTTTAAGAGGTGGTTTCGCCTTTATACCTATTATTTTATCCTGTGGTGGCCTCGCCGCATTTTTAGCTACGGTTTTTGCCCACGCCCCGCCAATTCTGTTTGCAATTATTGGCCTACTCCTCGCCGTAGCTACGGTGGGGATAGTGGATAGCACCAGCTCGCCCGCCCCATTAACTCTCTCGAACGTATTAAATAATATATCATCATGGCTTGAGCGCAATCGTTTTTGGTTAGTCATCACTGCTACTCTTTCCGGAGCCGTCGGGATATTTTTCATGAACGTTATAAAACATAGCCTCTTGCCGGTGCAATCTAGTTTCTGGGTTTTCGTTTTTGATTTGGTGCTTGCCGGAACTGTTTTTCTCGTTATTATCTTGATTAAAAATAATAATTTTAGTAAAAATGGCTTCTCTGTTTTTTGGGACGTGCTCAAATCTATTAAAGGTAAAAATCAGCTTTATATCTGGATTCCTGCCCTGCTTATGCCTGTTGTTTCCTGTTTCATCTACTCCATCCTGCCGCACATACACCCTACTTTAATGTTATCTTTTAATCAGTTGGGTATTTTTGTCAGCCTGCCGCTTGCCTATTTTTGGTTAAATGAAAGGCGGGGCTGGGGAACGAAAATAATCTCTGCTTTAGCCATTTCCATAGGTGGGGTATTGCCGATAATACTTTCACAGGGCGGATTTAATGCTTATGTCTGGATTGGCATTGGCGCAGGGCTCGCCTTGGGGCTATTGAATATATTCTGGCGAAAACTTTTTAAATATGCGAAAGAAATTAATAATTCGCAAACACTCGCTTATTTACCCATTGTGCTTACGGTCGTAGGCTATATCGTTGGTATTGCGGTAATGTCTTTATGGGCAGGGTGGCTTTGGTATGAGCAGGGCATTTCTTTAATTAGCCTTAACGGAGTAAGTGTCCTGACGGTTAAAAATATGGCTATGCTTGCGCTTGCTGCAGGCCTATTTGTGTTGAGCTGGCTGTTGAATTTCAAGTTGATGCGCATGACTGACTATGATGTTTCTCAATTTGCGCCGCTTGCTGCTTCCGGGCCAACGATGGAGGAGGTACTTGTGAGCTTAACAGGAGGGAGCTTCAACCTTCCGCAACTTTTACGTGCCGCCTCCATCATTGGTTTTGCCAGTATTAGCGCAATCGGTAAGGCCTCTAATGGAAAATCCCCCGCGATCCAACTATCAAAGCCGTGTATACTTTTAGTAGAACCTTATTACGGATGGAGCGTTCCGTTTGTAAATATGCTTCGCCACAATGGTTTCGAAGTTGTTGAAGCCCAGACCCTGGAGCAGGCAAGAGAGAAGATTTTAGAATTGGAAAAAGATGGGAATGGCATAGGTTTAATTATTACTGAAGCATTCGTTCCTCTCGCACCAGTAAGTAGGAGCGCGGAAAGTTTTCTTAGGTGGGCAAAACTTGAAAGAGGCTACAATATTTTACTTCTTACCGGACTATTTGAAACTCCTCGATGGGCAGTAGACATATGCGGAAATAATATCCTTAGCAAGTGGCAGCCGGACGATAAAATCTTAGCCAAGATAAACAGTATCATTCCGGCATTAAAGGTTTCCGGCTCGCCTGCCGCCGCGCCGGGAAAGTTACTTAAGCCCGGCTCAGATGGCGGCTTCGTCTTGATGCCTGTTATTTTATCCTGCGGTGGGCTCAGTGCATTTTTAGCTTCAATTCTGGTTCACGGGCCGCCTGCGTGGATTAGCACTATACTTTTCTGCAAGATTTCCTCCGCAGTAATGATTCTCATCTGGACCTTTATCTTTAAAAAGTTTTGTGAGCGCATGTTTACTAAGTTAGACGCGATGCAAAATATTTCGTTTGAATGGGAAGCCCAGCGTACGGATGAGCTGCGTATCCGGGAGATCGTCAGAAAGATTCTTAGCGCGGCCGCAGTTAAATATCCATTCTTGCGCAATGCGCGTTGGTTCGTCATGGTCCATCCCACATATGATGCGGGAGCTATCGGGAATACCAATGACAGAGGTTTTCCCGGAGTTTGCCTTATGGCGGGCGAGGAATTGCTGGCTTATTCCGATAACGTTATCGCCGGATTATTAGGGCACGAGACTGCTCACGCGGTTTTACGTAAGGGGACATATATAAAAGGTAAACCGTATCTTTCAAACGTAGCTTTGGGTGCTCGAGTCGGAATCATGAAGTTTGACTTCTTCCATGATTTAGATCCTCGCACGGGCTCAGGCGTTATGTGGGTACCGTCGATTATGCTTTCTCTTTATATTTTAGCTTCGGATCTCTTAGTCACAGGGTTAATTTCTCTCGGGGCGTTCATTATCCTGCTTCTCTGTAGAACCCGCAAGATACAAAGGGAACTCCGGTGTGATGCGTTGGGCGTAGAGTTTGCTCAGGCTGCAGGGTATGACCCGCAGGGTAGTATCGCGTACTGGAAGGAATCTGTCCGGAAGGAGAGAGCTGAAGATCGCGGAGCCTTGGGACAGGCGTTTAGCCAAATATTCAAATTATTCTATGGTTACCCTTCTTATGAGGAGAGGATCGCCCGCACCGAGGCGTTCCTTACTTCGTTGCAGAAAGCAGGAGTCAGTTCGTCTCCCCCCGCCGCGCCGCCCGATGAAATTGTCGGAATTGCGAGTAAGCCTATAGACCCGTGGATGGAAAAATATGTTGCTGATTTAGCCAAGACAAAACAAAATGGCCCAGTTCATCTAGTGCATATATTAGATAACAAGACTATATTGACTGTATATGGCGGAGGTGTCGCGGAAAAGGAAGGAACGAGCACCTATTTAACCGCTCTATTAAAAATGCTGGCTATGCGTAATGATAATCTTACTCAGATAGTCATTTATAATGCTAGCCATTATACGGGCGAGCATAAAATACCTCAGCTCGTTATTAATATTGGGAACAATAAGATTATTCTTATAGAATCCAGCCCTGATAAAACGCTCGTCGAAGATTTAGAAAAGGTAAATAAACAATACAAGATAAACCTGGTTATACATCAAAATCTTGGCTGGGAGGCGGGCGCAGTTACCGCAAAGTTTGCCGCAGATAATTCTTTGCCGTTCCTTGTTTATCAGCATTATAAACCCAACGATTCTTCTAATGGAAAATACCATGAAAATATGTTGCAGGCTTTAAGCGCTGGGAAAAATACGATCGTATTGACAGTAAGCGATCATGTCATGGAAGCTGTTAAAAAAGTGTTTGAGGGTAGGGTGGAGACGGTTGGCCCGATGATTAATTCTGAATTACTCCGGCCCTTGAGGGGTGGTGAGGTATATGATGCAAGAGAAAAGCTTAATCGTAAATTTGGCCTTAAATTAGTTAGTGATGATTTTGTTTTACTTGTGCCTAATAGAATTGCTCCCGGAAAGGGCGGGGATGAACTTATCTTTGCTGTTCATGACGCGATGAAAATAGGAAGATTTGAGAAATTCATGCGTACTCATTCCTGGAGTCGCAGCCTTCTAAAAATATTATACAATCGTAAGATCAAAGTCATATTTGTAGGCCAGGTTTTTACCGGTAATGAAATGTTCGCTGATCACCTCAAAGAGTATGTTGAGACTCTGGGGCTACAGGATATTATAGAATTTTGTCCGGCGGTTGACCAGGAGATGCTGAGATTATTTTATGGCGTATCCGATGTCGTGGCGTTTCCGAGTCATCACGAAGGATTTGGGTTGGTTCCGGTTGAGGCATCGCTTATGGAGCTACCGGTAGTTGCTTACGATATAGATAATATTAGGCAATCTATAAAATCAGAAGAGACAGGATTTTTGGTTCAATGGGATGATGATTTTAATAAGCGCATAGATGGATTGAGCCGCGCAATCAAGAGAGTGATAGATATGGCGCCTCTTGATAGAAGAAGAATGGGTAGGAGTGGACGTAACTACGCACTTGCTAACTATGATCCCGAGAAATTGATCGCAAAGCACGAGGCGATGTACCTTGAGGCCATGAATTTACATCCTGTTGCGCCGCAGCCGATTCGCGCAGCCAATCCTTTAATTCTTGAAGCAGGGGATTGGTTAAGGAATTCACAGCATTCGATTATTATTGCGAGAGTAACACCTGAAAGTGTTTATTACATCGTAAGGCGCGGTGATGGAAATTATCTTCCCGAAAGATGTGAGCTGAAAAGTTCTTTTAATTTTCCAGATGCGCGCGTGAGTAAAATTGATCCGGATATAGTCGCTGCTAATGTCAAAATGCTTTTGAATCGAGAGAGGCCTAGAAAAGAAGATGTGCCTAGCGCAGATCTCACGCGCTCTTTCGCCAAGGCTTGGAGCAGTGAGACTGTCAAAGGCGGGTTGGCCTATGTGAATGCGGTAATAGATGCAAAAGGCGTGTTGCAGTATTTCGGTAATGTCATTGATCAGCATTTAAGGCGTCATGCCTTGGGAGAAATTATCGCTGATCATCTGGCAAATGGTAGCTTATTTAAAGTGTGTATTCAGTTTAAGGTTGATTCTGGAGTGACTGAAAGTAATCCGGATACCCGCGGGCTTCCGCAATTCTCGAATATTGAAATTTCTAAAGAGACGCCGATTGCCGTAGCACAGTTATTCATAGCCTCATTAGATGCTGCAAGCAAGCTTTACGTAAACTCTCCTGCCATCGCAGCGTTCTCGAATAGCACAATAGCAAATGCGGCTTCTCTTTTACTTTTCTTAATTCTCTTGCCTATATTTGGCTGGAAGGCGCTCTTTGCGCTGCCGTTATTGGGGATGATGAAAGACCGCGTCAGTTCGTTGGCTGCAGCTAAAGCTGATGGAGATTTTGGTATTTTGGAAGATTTAAGAGAGGCGTTAATAAAAAAAGATAATGATAAGGTAGCAGTGATTTTGAGAAACTTAAGTAAACAGGGATGGGCGTATGCTCGCGAGCATATCATTTATAATACGGCTAAGGGGGTGAAGTTTTATAATTTATTTAAAGCTGCAGGTGTCGGATATAATCGCATATGGTCTATATTGTATTATGCATATGAAAATCATCACCAACGCGCTTGTCATGGGATAGCGTCAAAAGATTGTCGATCTATTACGCTATGGCGTAAGACTATATCCGATGATGGTAGGGCTAGTTATGAGGTGCACATTATTGACGGTGGTATAGGATTTGATATTACGAAGTACAGAGCATCGGGCCGCGCAACAAGGACCGACCATGCTATTTCAGGTATCATGCCCCGACAGCTGAATCGTATTGAAAGTGAATCAGCAGGTGTTTTTAAGTCCTCCATGCAGATATACTCGCGTGGGCAAAGCTTTGACGTACGCACAAAGGAAGTGAAAAGTGTGGGTAAACGCATCAACGGAACCCATGTAGCGCTCAAGATAGAAACGGCAACGCCTACGATTAAGAAGGTTCTCGCCGCGTCGGGGCCTGCTAGAGTGTTGCTAAGCATTGCATTCCTTTGTCTCTTACCTATATTCGGCTTCAAGATACTTATTGTTTTGCCGATTCTGGGGATGATACAGGATGTTTACAAAGCTGTAGTAAAAAGCCAACCCGACCTTAAGTTTGTAGAACTTGTTCCTGATAAATTTGAAAACTGCGTGTTGAAAAATGAGCGCGGTCTTTTGGTGTATGGACCGACAATGGTAATGGGCGCTTCTTTTGCAGAAGAAGAAGGCGGAGCGGACTTTATCGATAAAGCTATAAAAGTTACCGCTAAAATTAAAGAAATCTTAGGTGATAAGATGGTTACTGTTTACACTCCGGATCATATGCATATTACAGTCGGTGCAGTGCGCGGAGGAGATTATACTGCTCCGGGAGAATCGATTGATTCTCCGGCTCCTGCAAATCTTGGGGTCATACCTAGTATAATCGTAGAAACCAAGCCTTTTGAAGTAAAAATCGATGGGATAACCTTTAATGATTCCGGAGAGATTATATTTATCGGCCGCTCGCTTAATAAAAGTTCTTGGCAGACACTGAGTTTATTAAGAAAAAGGCTTTGTGAAGAAGCTGGTTTTGAGATAAGGGATCATGATATGGATGATAAGGCTCATGTGGCCCTTGCTTTTGCAAAAGATTTAGCATTCTTTAAAGACAAGAAAGAAGAATTAAAAAGAGAGCTCGGTAAATTAATGCAGGGGTGGTGGGATGCAGAAAGCGGATCAATTGCTAGAATGCGTATTTCACGCATAAGCCTTGTCCAATATGCGCATCGTTGCTTAAGTCCGATTGTAGGGAGGATAGATTTTAAGCTCGGAGTAAAGCCATCGGTAGACGGAAAGGATATTCATGAGGCCATTGTCGTAAAAACCAAACATTTGCCGTTTAATCTGCGTAGCTTGCTAGCTAATTGGATTAAGGAAAAATTGGCCCTAAATTCTATTAATACCAAAGAAGGTTTATTTAAGACTATTCAAGGCCTTATCTTTAAGCGTAATGAAATAAAGTATGCAATCGGCGGTCTGCGAAACATCCATGAGAAAAACTATGCTGATGGTGAACTTGATGTTATAGAGGTTAGTTTTCCGGAGAGCGAGCGAGTGGACGCCTCTAATGATTTCTCCATAAAATTGTCAAAGAATATTCCATTTGAGAGAGAAGCTCTCGCAGATTATGTCATGGCTCGGGTTTTTAATTCACTGCTTAACAATGCCGGGCCTAAGGTAGTGATTAAGGCATCGTCTGATTGGATTACTCCGTTAAAGAAGTCATGCACAGACTATGCATATTACGATAAAATCATCGACGGACTAAAGGAGCACTTTGGAGCCGAGAGGGTTGAAGTTCAATTTACTGAATCAGATATTTCTCCACCGGTTATCCGGCCAAGTAGTCCTAACAATGAACTATCCGCTTTGAAGTGTTCGAAGCGCGGTACTTATATAGGTATTGATTTAGGCGGCGGAAGTATCAAGAAATCAGCAGTGGTTAACAGCGAAGAGGTTTGTATCGGTGAAAACACACCCGGAGCATATTCAATGGCCAGGGAATCCGAGTATTTCGAAGCTTTAACGAAAGCAATAATAGAAACGCGTAAGTATATTAAGGACAATCTAGGAATAGAAGAAATTAATGGCGTAGGCATTTCTTGGAATACAGTAGTTAAAAAAGATAGGCTAGTATTCGGGAGCTGGCTGAGGAATTTATACGGTGAGACTGAAGGTAAAAAGATTGAGCAGATTCCGGGTAAGCTTAAGAAATGGGTGGAATCCCAGTTTGGCGCGGATTGCGCTTTCACGGTGTGCAATGATGGGGTCGCCGGAACATTTTACGGTGTGCACACTACCGGAAAAGGAAATCTTGCCTATCTTGGCTTAGGCTCAAGTGTAGCTTTCGGATTTTCCGGTCCAGACGGAAAGGCTGCGCCAGGCCGCAAAGAACAGCATTATCTTCGTGTGGATATTAGTTCTAAGGGCAATGGTGTACAAAATGGCACGCCGGGAGCGCTGGGTTATTATTTCACACAATTAGGTATAACTCATCTCTGGGATCGTAAACGAAAGTTCTCTGGATCTGAAATTAGGGATGTGGTTCGAGATATTGTGATGAATTGCGAGATTGAAGATAAGAGTAATAAGGAAAGAATGAAGTCCAAGGCAATAGCAAACACTATGGGTAGGTATTTAGCAGAAGCGGTCATCGAACTTTGCAATTACTGGCCTATTGAGCAGGCTTTTGTTTCCGGAGGCCCGATAAAAGGTAAATTCGGGGCTGAATTATTAAAATCCGCGAGAAATTCTCTTGCCGTCTATCCACAGACCAGAAATATAGTCTTGAGCGTAGCGAACAATACTTCTTTTTCAAGCGCTCTTGGCGCAGCTTATTACGCTAGCGCATTGAGGCGGCATAAAATAGAAGGAAGTAAATTATTGTCTGCTTTAAAGAATATTTATGACGCATTTATTTTTGATGTTGATTGTGTGTTGACTGATATAAGCCGCATAATTCCTTCGGATATTGTAGGGATGCTGGTTGATATTCTGGCAGAAGAAAGATATGTCTGCATTACCTCTGGTCGTCGTTTTAAGCTTTCAGAGACTGAGAAGGGCCCAGGCTCGCGCGATCTCTTCAGTATTCTGCTGACTATTCAAGAAGAGATTAGGCGAAGAGGCCTATCGGAAGAGCTTCTTAATTTCCTGATTTTTATTCCTGAGGGTGGTGCCTATGTAGTTCGGGCAAATCAACCTGAAATAAATGAGTATCCTGCAGGAGAGCCTATATTTAATTTAGATGCCCAGCAGCGGATATTTGCTAAACTTAAAAAAGCTTATCCGGATAAAGTTGATTTCTGGGAAAAGCGGGAATCAGGTTATTCACTTTCTATTAAGCTTCCTGTTCTTACGGCGCAAGAAAAGGAGGAGTTGAGAAGAGCGGTTATCCTGATAGTAAAGGAAGAGCTTAATGCTGATTGTACTGCTTACTCAAGCCTGCGTACCATTGATGTGAATCTGGCTAACGTAAATAAGGGAAGGGCTATAAAATATCTGAATGAAGTATGTGGCATCGAGGAGGAATTTATTGCCGGCGTAGGAGATCAGGGTTCGGAAGGAGGAATTGATTATTCAATCACGAATCATAGGGGTGGATTTAGCGTGCTTGAAAGTACCGGAGAAGATTCTCTTCAGGTAGATATGCCTGCAGCTTGCGGGCTGCGTTTTGAGGAGGCCACCAGGTATCTTCTAAAACATTTTATATCGAGGATACGCATGACTCCCGGTTTAGTTACTTTACGCCGTGATTTTAATCAATTCCGTACAAAAAATCGTGAACTGGGTAAAATCATTAAAGATTTTGTAGCTGCTCAGGAGCAAAAAATATCCGCACGGCATGTTTCTGTTGCTTCTGGACTAACCATTGCCCGTTCTATAAGCGCCTTGCATGTCTTTGCTGCCACATTGGCATTCGAGTATTATTTAGAAAAAGAGCATTTGCAACAATATCGGGATAATTTTGGGCTATTCGTCTACGGCGGGCATTCTAAGGGTTGGGCAGTGCGTGGTTCAGACCTAGATTTTGTGTTGTACGCAGACGAAACAGTCCCAGCTGGAGTGGCAGAAGGATTAAATTCTTACATCGGCAGCATAATTAATTTTGAGAAAGTTTCTCCGCGGATTCAGACTTTTGTAAAAAGAGGGATATTAGAAGAAAAATTAGATAGCATTATGGATAGAGCTAGATCCAGCGAGCTGCGCCTAGTAGCCGGAGCAGAAAAAATTGGGAAGATGGCGGAAGAGGCCAAGCTTCGCCTGTTACGTGATCCTTTAGAAGAATTCGCTTTTAATTTTATGTGCACTGGAATGAAACGGCCGGATAAAAACGTTATAGATTTTAAGAGATCAGAAGGAACCTTGCGTGATGTAAGCCGACTATTCTGGCTTGCTCAAATTCTTAGAAGCCTGAACAAAAATGAAACCATGGAAGTATTTTCTAATGTAGAGACTCGTCAGATAAAGGAGGCTTTGGATTTTTATCTTGAAGTACGTAATGTTGCAGAAGCTGTGGCCAAAAACTCGGTTGTAATTTCCGAAGAAGAACAAGCGCGAATTGCAGGACGGATTCCCTGGTTAGGAAGCGTAGATGCATTAAGAGAAGGTTTGTTTAGGCATGCCGAAATTATTGTTGGAATAAAAAATAGATTAAGGAATGAAGTTTTAAAAATGATTAAATCCGGTAATTTAGTTGAGGGGTTAGACGATGTCTATGATTCAGAAGCGGATTCATTTAAGGCTTCTGTGAATATCCAGAAAATACCTGATGGAAAAGGTTCATTAGTTTTGAGGTTTATAATTGCTCTGTGTTGCGATAACTCTGAAGTTTTAAGAGCTATGCCTTTCGAACCGTGGTCTATTCGCTATGCGCTTGGTAAAAATCCTGCAACTCCCGAGGATATACTTAGCCGAATTATTAGTAATGATACTTATGAAGAGAGAGATGCCAGGCTTATGGTTGCTAGAAACAAGCGCGCGCCCTATAAGCTTTTAACTGTTTTGCTTACTGATGAAGCAGAGGTAGTCAGAAAATCAGCTGAAAAGAATCTTGAGAAAAGGCTTATGACAGAATTGAGTAAAGAAGAGAAGATGCTTATGCTTTTATGGCCGTATATAGAAAAAGGATTTGATCTACAACTACATAAAGATATCAAACAAAATCTCGGGATATTCCCATTTCAGATATGCGAGCGCGATATGCAAAGCGTAGAAGAGATAGTGCAGCATATTAACGCGATATTGAACAGAACTAGCCTACCTTTCATTTTTACTATAAATCAGGAGGGTGGCCGCCTCAATGAACTTAATTTAAAGCATACTATTACTCCCGGAAACATGGCTTTAGGCGCTATTAGCAGTATAAAGGTAGGCAGGGACCTGGTATATAAATCAGCCCGCCTTATTGCAGAAGAATTACGCGCATCCGGGATTGCCTGGAATTTTGCTCCGGATATAGATATAGCCGACGTGCATAATAATAGAGATGTAGGGACGCGTACTTTCGGAAGCAGGCCGGGCCGCGTAGCAGTTCTCGCAGCAGCATTTATTAAAGGCATGCAGGATGGCGGAGTGATGGCTTGCGCCAAGCACTTTCCAGCATACAGCCATAGCGCAATCGACGGACATCAGGGTTTAGCAACTGTAATTGCTAGCGAAGACGACCTTAAGCCTTATAGGTTGGCAATTAAGGCGGGAGTAGATTCAATAATGCTGGCGCACGTAGTTGCGCAAAACTGGGATGCGGATCATTTAGTCACGGTTTCGCCAAAAGCAATTGATATTTTACGTAACCGTCTGAAATACGACGGCCTGATTCTTACCGACGGAATAAGTATGGATGCTGTAGTTGCGCATTATAAAATGCAGGGGAGAGATCCGCTGGAAGCGATAAAAGATGCGTTTAGTGCCGGAGTTGATGTAATGTTGTTTACTCAGGATTTTACGCATCAGAGGCCGCCTGATGAGGTGTATAGTTCTACGGCAAAGAGGTTGCAGGAATATTCGCGCTACCGTGAATATGCCAGGAGGATGGCGCAGGATTTCTCGCAGGAGAGGATAAACGAATCTTTCGGGCGCCTGATAAAAGTTTTGCTTCGTTATGGAGTGGTGGAGCCAATAACCAGCAAGGGTCTGCAGGCGGTATTAGACAAACCGGAATCACAAGAGACATGTAGGGAGGTGGCTGAGAAATCAGTTACTCTGGTTAAAAATAACAATATGTTATTACCTATAAACTCGGAAGGTAGAGAAAAAGTTCTTATACTTGATGTTAAGCCGTGGATGAGCGCATTTACTGAAAAATCATGGTTTAGAGATATACGCTTCGGTGAAATCTTGAAAAGACTCTCACCTGATTCAGCGGTATACACGGTAGATTTGAGATTCAATAAAGATATAAGAGCGGGTCCGGATATGCAAAAGATTATTCCCGCTGCAATCGCTGAAGTGCAAAATTACGATATTATCATAATACCTACCTACGACGCATACCTGCCGGATATCCACGAGAATAAACAAAATCAAAAACAACTTTTGAGGGCACTGCTAGATAAATACAAAGACAAGAAGCAATTTGTCGTTGTAGCTTTAGGCGCGCCGTTTGATTTATTAGAATTTCCCGAAACCGCGGCATTCCTGGCTACTTATAGTCCTTCCCGACACTCGATAGAAGCGGCGGGTAAAATTATTTTTGGGCTACTACAGCCACAAGGCAAGCTTCCGGTTACTATATCTAAGTCATATCTTACGGGCCATGGGCTTAATTTTGACAGATATAAGTATTTTTGCTGGTTATGTTTGGCTAAATATGGACTGGCACGTGAGATTTTAAATACCACTCAGATTTTCAGATCACACGCTGAAGGTCCGATTCTAAATGACCATCTGCGTTTTATGTTTGAATGTCTTTTAAAGGTTATTGATGGACGTGATACGAAGGTGCCTGTGGATTTAAGAGAGATTGCTATACGCAGGCAGTGGCTATTAAGGGATTTTATATTCTTACATGATATAGGTAAGTTTGAATTGGGCGGTGAATGGAAGGGGCATGAAGAACATTCTGTGGCAATGTTGGCAGGAAAGATTTCCGAGCCGCTAAGTACGATCATTAGGCTTCACGGGATTGGAAATATTTTTAGAAAGAATCTTGGTGATAAAGAAAAATTGGTTCAAGCATATCGTAGAATAAAAGAAGAGTTTGGTGATAATGATGAAAATATTCTGCTTATGCTGGCTGCAATGTATATTGACGCGGCAGCAAGCAAGAAAGTGCGCTATAAAGGCCAGGAGCCGTTTACTGAGGAAAAACAAGTTGTACGCGGTTTTCTGGAGGGTAAAAAAGAATTTTTACGGCAGGAAAATGAAGAAGGGATTAGATCTTTGCAATACTTAGCCTGCGAAGCGCGTAAATGGATATATAAAATACTTAAAGAATCAAAATCCGGGCATTTAGGCGGGCCGCTCTCAAGTGTTGAATTACTCACCGCTCTTTATTTCGGAGGTATTTTGCGTTACGATCCGAAGAACCCAGTGCATCCTAATCGCGATAGGGTTTTAATAAGAGGGCACATGGGTCCGATACGTTATCCGCTTCTTTCGCTTGCCGGATTTTTCCCAGCCGAGCGCTTGTTTACTTACCGCAAACACAAGACATTATTACCTGGTCATGAAGACTACCATTTTATTCCGGGAGTTGATATTACGCCGAGCGGTTCTTTAGGTATGCTCCTTTCTTATGGAGTGGGATGTGCGCATCTTGCTAAAGTTGAAGGAAGGCCGTACAAGGTTTATGTTCATCTAGGGGATGGAGAGGAGCAGGAAGGGAATGTTTCAGAAGCAGCCCGCCATGCGTCTCATGAGAGGCTGGATAACTTGGTGGTTGTTATTGATAAAAATACAAAGCAATTGAGCCACGCTACTATTTGCGTTGAAAGCGCGGTTGACATAAGAAAAATATGGGAGGGATATGGTTGGTACGTTATAGAGATTACCGACGGTAACGACATGCGCCAGGTATTAGAGGCTCATAGGTCAGCTTATTGCGAAGGAAAACCCACCTTGATTATTGCTAATACGGTTAAAGGAAAGGGTATCCCGGGAATCGAAAGCCATAGAACAGGCGTTCATAGCGGACGAGAGCTTGTAAAAACAGGATATAATTGGGATGATTTAATTTTAATACAGGATAAGGAGCAGGAGCGTTTTGGCGTTGTTGATATGCCTGCGTTTATTCAGAAAGCTCAAGAAAAGATTATTCCTGTAGCAGATACTTCGTATCATTCTAAATCTATTTATCCAGTAGCAATTCAGGTTGAAGGCAAACAATACGATAACATGGTTAAAACTCTACCTGATTATTTCAAGGCTCTTGCCGCAAAATTTGAGTCTGAGGGAGCGCCATTTAAAATCCACTCACTTGCTGCTGATTTTCTGCCTTCATTTAGAATTAGTACCGATACGCTTAAGAGCTTAGGATCGTACATGGATGTGGGTTTAAAAGAGCAGCATATGATTGCCGCAGCACATGGTATTTCTGTCACTGATCCGCAGGCGCGCGTAGTTGTGTTTATCGGAGATGAATTTTTATACCGCGCAGCTGATCAGATCCACGTATGCGCGCAAGGAAAGAGTAATGTGATATTTATTACTTGCGATGCCGGAATCTGCGGTTTGTTTAATGGGCCAACTCATCAATCAACCGGTCAACCTGGGCTGATTGCGACTATGGCAAATATAACCTATCTTGAACCGGCTGATGAGCGCGATTTATTTGATTGCCTTAACTGGGCGCTCTCTGAGCCGCGCGGGCCCGTCTACATAAGGACAAATATTGTGCCGGTTCCAGCGATAGTAAGGCCTAGCGGATATGATGTAATCAAGGGATATAATTTAGTCTATGATCCGGTCGCAGTAAAGCCAAGGCCCGATGTAATTTTTGTTGGGAGCGGATTCTTTGTTAGCCAGGCAATTGAAACCAGTAAACTTTTAGAGAAGCAAGGCAGGCGCGCAAAGGTTATCGCTATCTCAAATCCTAAGAATCTCGATGCTGGTTTTGTTGATTTGCTAGACGAGGGTGTACCGGTATTGACATTGTATAACGGAAATCCGGTGATTCTAGAGTCGCTAGTAGCAAAAGCAATTTTGGAGCATGGCAGCAAAAAGTTAATACGCTTAAAAGGTCATGGCTTTGAATATGGGGCATCAGGTTCAATAAGCGACCTTTTAAATTATTTTAAATTTACTCCCGAAGGAATTATTAAGGTCATTGGTGAAAATTTCGGTTTATTAAGCATGTTTCTTGTTGCCGGTTTGTTTTTATTCGGCTGGAAGATGCTTCTTGTGTTACCGATATTGGGAATGATTAGTCCTAAGTGTAGTTTTTGTGCTAAAGAGTTTAGTACGTATGGAGCTATCTTATGGGGGCCTTTGAATAATAGTGATTACCGTAAGAAATACCATGTTTGCAGAACTTGTTATGAGTGGATTTATGAGTTTGTTATGTTAGCCAAAAATAGATTAAAGGGAATTAATCGAAAAGCCCCTATTTTGAATGGGCCTCCGGATAGCAGGGATAACTCTAAGAGCACTTCTATAAGCATATCCTGCTTTGCGAGGATTTTTGAAATTGCTAAGTCAATTAAAGATAAGCCGGTAGCATGGTTGCAAAAAAACAACGCTGGTTCATTATTCGCCGCGTTACCAGCTAAAACGATTATGGTGGAGCTTGGAGAAAGATCTTATCCCATTGTTATCGGTAAGGGCATTTTTAAGGATTTGTCATTCTTGATTCATAAGGCCAAGATTGCAGACCCCAAGCATTTTGCCGCAGCCATAATCACGAATCCGTTGGTGAAACGTTTATTCGGGGCAGAAATTGAATCTGTTTTGCGCGCTGCCGGGTTCACAATCAAGTTTTTTGAGGTTCCGGACCGTGAGACCAGTAAGTCTAAAAAGTGGGCGGATCATCTTTACGGCGAGCTCATGAGCTACGCAGAGAAAGAGAATAAAAATATATTTGTCGTCGCGCTGGGTGGAGGGATGATTGGTGATCTGGCGGGGTACGTGGCCGCGCACATCAATCGGGGCCTGCCTTTGATCCAAGTGCCGACCACACTTCTGGCGCAGATTGATGCTTCTATCGGTGGTAAAGTCGCAGTGAATTTCCGGAGGATAAAGAATAATCTCGGGTTATTCTATCAGCCCAGGTTGGTCCTGATTGATACGGCGTTTTTGTCGAAACTTCCCGAGCCTCTGCTTCGAAGCGGTTTAGCTGAGGCGGTTAAGTACGGGGTTATTTGTGACGAAGAACTTTTCACTTTTATCGAGAATAATCGGCTGGCTCTTTTGCAGGGCGATGCGCATGCGCTGATATGGCTTGTGAAACGTTGTGCGGCTATCAAAGCTTATTATGTTTCTCTGGACGAGCTAGGAAGGAGGGGGCTGCGGGATATTCTTAACTTCGGCCATACCATAGGTCATGCGATCGAGGCGGCATGTTTCTATAAGTATGACCACGGGACATGCGTTGCGTTCGGCATGCGCGCGGCAGCGAAGATATTCATGAAGCGTAAGGACGCAGAGCGTTTGAACCGTCTGTTGACCGCGCTCGGTTTTCCGGAAACTGTCCGGGGACTGACTTTAGGCGGGATTATGGACAAGATGAAGTTTGACAAGAAATTCTTAGGCAAGGTGAACCGATTCGTATTGGCTAAAAGTATTGGGGAAGCGGTTATGAAGAAGAATATTCGTAGGGGTATTATTCGTGACGCGGTCAAGATGCTTTTAAGCCGCACTGGCTCGCCTGATATAAAAAAGGTATTACTTTGTACTGTTTTCTTTGCTCTTTTACCTATATTAGGTTTTAAGGCGCTCTTGGTGCTGCCGCTGCTGGGGATGATGAAAGATCGCGTCAGCTCACCGGCGGCCGTTGAAATTACCTCGCGCTCCCTACATCGACTTTACCAAACTTTTAACTTGTCAACGCTTAGACAGCTAGCTGAAGCCGATGACATAGGGCTCTTAAAGATGATGGTCAATAGGGTAAAAGAAATTTCTGCAAGTTTGAATTTTTATGAAAGAGAAAGATTTAAATCTTTTGCCGGAAGATTAATCAGCGCTTTTAAAGGAAATAAAATTGACAGATTTTTCCTTAATAACTCCGGTAGACGCATAAATTGGTACGATATAGAAATTTGTGGTGATTATTTTCCAGGTGTTAATGAAGCAATTCTGGAATATGCAAACGAAAAGGGCTGCGATCGTATTATTTACCTTGCTGCCGGTATGTCTCATCTTTATGAAGCAGTATATTACCGGTCTCTTTTGGTTAACGATTCAGATTTTGACAGCAAGATGCGTTTATTTACCATGTCTCGGAACGTTAATGTCCCGAATAGAATATGGAATTTAATGCTTAACGAAGAAAGGGATATAAGAGTAGACTCAAGGGATTTTAAGCATTATACGCAGCAGTTCCATGAATTCTATTCCAGGCTTTTATCAGAAGACGCTTATTTTAGAGAATGGTCGGAAAGTATGTATCGACAACTTATAGTTTCCGGTTGTCTTGATGGCTTAAGAGAAGATAGTAAGCTCCTAATCGTAGAGGATGCAACATTTGAATTCCCGCTGTTTCTGCAATTTATTATCCAGCGAAATATGCCTGCAAAAAGAGTGGATATTTTAAGCATAGCAGGCGAGTATCCTGCTAGTGTCCAGGGAGCTCCTGTTTGTAATGAGGAGTCGTCTCCAGATAAATTTAGATATCTTGGAGAATACCCGCAAGTAAAAAGGCTCTTCTTTTTTGATATATTCAATTTGCCGCATCCAGTACGTTCTGCCAATAATTCATCTATTGCAAAAGACGGAATTCAGAGGTTCCGTCTTTCGCAACCGGAAGTTCTTTTAGGCGCTTATGCTTGTAGTCTGCTTATAACGAGGGGGGTGGCTAGATTCTACAATACTGTTGAGTGTGTAAGAGGCGCTAGCTCGCCCGCCGCCGCGCCATCCAAACTGTATACCGTTTTGGAAACCGTGCAGAAAGCGGCCCCGTTATTGTTAATCGCGTTAGGTTTGGCCGTCTTCAGCTGGAAGGCATTCTTTGCGCTGCCGATATTGGGGATGATGGAAACGAGCGTTAGTTTAAGGAAGCTCCTTATCCCCCTCGGAACTCGTGAGTCAGTCAAGGTTATCGGAAACAAGGCCTGGGGTTTTATTATATTCGGTGTTCTGAACTTAAGATTCCCCCGGGGGTTTATCTTGCCTTCGGGAGAAAAGGCCTATTTTGATGACGCAGGCTGGATCAGCATTCTTAAGAAAGAGGATTTCATCGATCAAAAGAAAGATAGCGGATCAGAAGCCGGACCTCTGATGTTATCCGTCAGAAGCAGCCCAGAATTTTCTATGCCTGGGGTACTTAAAACAGCCACAATGGTGGAATTTTTTGATGATGATCATAATCGGGGCGGGTTATTTCAGGCATTGAATGAAGTAAATAAAAGTTGGGATACTTCAAGGGCGTACAAATACCGCAAGAATTTCGGTATTCCTTATGATTCAGGTTTTGCGCAGATAGTTATGAGAATGGTGCTCGGGGATAAGAATGATAATTCGTGTTCCGGTGTAATCTTCTGTCGAGATCCCGACACAGGAGAAAAGTTAATGCGCGGAAATTTTGCGGTAAGGACAAGAAACGAAGATATTGTTTCGGGCAAGGTGCCGGGATTGCCTATTGAAGGCATGCAGGTTGGATTCCCCGCGGCTTACAGAGAACTTTGCGATGCAGCGGATAGACTGGAAAAGGCGGCGGGCTACCCGCAAGAAATTGAATTTGTGGTAGAAGACGGCTTATTATACTTTTTGCAAACCAGAGATATCAAATTTTCACCTCAAGGTCAGCTTAGATATGAAAAAGATAGAGCAAATGAAAATAATTCAAACGAGTTGCGTTTTCCTCTTAAGCTGCTCGAGCTTCAGGAAAGGCTGGCCGAAAGGAAAATGTTTAAAATAAAAGCAGGTGTAAGAAGAGCTGTTGTCGGCAGGGGGCTTGTTTCTATACCCGGGAGCATGTGCGGGAGATTAGCTTTTGATATGAAAACAGCGATGTCTTATGCTTCCCGCGGCCCCGTTGTTTTGATTACCGTTCCGGAAACCCGGGAGGAGATAATCTCGGATATATACTCTATCCAGCGGGTAGGGTTGATGACTACCTATGGCGGGAGCTCATCGCATGAAGCAGCCCTTTGCCGCGCGGCAGGAATACCGGCAATTATTAGTGTTCAAGGGTCCGTAGCTGACTTAAGCCGCCGGACTTTACATATCGGTGAATTTATTATCAGGGAAGGAGACCTGATTGCGATAGACGGAGAAACTAATGAAATATTTCTGCCTGGGAGCGAGGATATCCTAATCGAAGACGATTCGGTTATGGATGCCAGTTTTGGAATGGATATCACTAAATTTAAAAAGGATATTATTGCTCAATATCGCGGTTCCGCTTATCAATTATTGTTTGAAGAGAATATCAGGTTGCAGCTTGAATTAACTAAACTATCGCAAGGCGGAAGCAAAAGATATATCTTCGAGGCGAATTTAAGGAAACATTTTCTGCACGAACTATTAATCCAAAAAGCTGAGTCTGGAAGTAAGGATAGGAATGATGTTGATGAGGAATTAACGCGGTCAGTATCTATTGTCGACAGATATGGTGGTATAAATAAATCCGAAGGCAAAGTAATGACTACTGATGGGGAGTTATATGAGCTTTGTTGTCCTACGCCTTATAGATTTGGTTTTGAAGTAAGGGAAGGCCGTCTTTTTAGAGTAGCAAACACCCATTATGGAGAAGATATATCCGACTACGGTTTAGTCAAGGAATTCGATGGGATAGTACGGCGTTTTAATCCATTAGGGAAGGATGGGAGTAAGCAGAAGTTCGGAACAGTTTTAGCTATTGACGGGAAAGTCCATCGCCTTCGTGAGCGCGGGCCGCATACTGAAGGCTGCGGAGTAAGGGAAGGGATTATATATAGGATGCCTGCTTGTATGAGCTATGGCGAGAAGCCGGTAGAATTGGGCAGGGTTAAGATATATTACTATGATGAATATCTGGAATATTTGAAAGATGCGGGGCAAGCGACATCGGTTTTGGAGGTGGCGCAAAAAGCATCTCTGGTGCTGTTAATCGGTTTAGGATTCATCGTCTTCGGCTGGCCGGTGCTCCTTGCGTTACCGATATTGGGGATGTGCGCTACGATAACCGGTAGAACTTTCCCGGTTTTAGGTATTGAGTCATACGATAGGCAGAGGTTAGTAGATATTGCCAGCAGGGTACGTAAATGGGTTCTCGCGGTCGGCAATCCCATGAATAAGCATTTGTGTAATGGTATGGAATTTATAGTTAGCCTTGCCATCGACGGAGCAAGCCCGGTTTGGAGCGATGATTTATTCCAAACCTGGACCGAAGTGGGAGAGATTCCCGATGGTTGGCTTATAGATGCTTTTCCTGAAGGTGTGCCTCCTGAGATTGAGCCGGAAGTAAGAAAGTGGACTTCAGAAGGTGTTGTGGTTATGCCGCTTGCCGAAGGAAAAGTTATTTATGGTAAGGGGAGGCATTATCATCCTAATTCTTTTCTTTGGCGCGATGCTTCATTAGCATTGCTTGAAGGAACATCACATGAAAAGAACTTGAGTTTTGTTATGGCAGCTAAAGGAATAAGTACTCCGAGGGCAATAGAGATTATGCGCCAGGCACTCCCTGAGAAGATAAATCTTGGCTTTCTTAACCAGCTGGTCGCAGCAGATCATTTTCTAAATAGCCCCTGGTGGTTTGGTTGGGTTCCGGGTTGGGTTGCCGAATGGTTTGTGCATCGGGCTATTGATGAATGCGGCAAGATCGAGGTCGGGCATCCGCGTTATAAAGAATTACGCCAGAAACATGGCAGTGAGGTTTTATGGTTGAGAACAAGCCTCTATGATTGGGATTCTCCACTTAAGAATCCTATCGAGGTAATCTTTGTTAATGAGCTTCATACACCTTTTAAATTCGGCGGACACTGCGATAGGATTTATACTAGAGAGGGTGGCCGCTTGATTGTTTACCTGGGTGAAACTGCGCGTAAGGGTGCGTTAATACATGAGGTCGGCGCGGGCTTCGGGCTGCCTCATAGCATGAATCTTGAGCTTGAGAAAATATTCAGGAATGAGCTTAGCCGGCAGGATGCGCTTTCCATCGTCGGTATTGCACGTAAACTTATCCAGGATAATCAAGGTAATTATAAAATACAGGATAAGGCCGCTGGTTCGAAGTTAAATAATTGGAGAGAGGTTTTAGAAAATAAAAACAAGGTTGATTTTAAAACGCACTCCTTTGGCTGGCGGTTCGTTACGCTTGTGTTTGAGATAATACGCGATCTATTTACATCCGCCGGCCCAAGAATACAAACACCGATCCATTATCAGAAAACAATATGGACTGCCCATGACTGGGATCTTCTGTATAAGCTTGTCATAACAGTAATCGCTGCTATTTTAGGGCTTATTGTATTTCCGAATTATCTGGGAGAGATATTCACCGGTCTGCTAGTTCTTGCTGGTATCGGCGAGATGGTGAGGACGTATTTCTCCGGTGAGACAACCGATTGTGTTCATATTGGCCATAAGGCGGTTGAGAAATTCACAACCTCCAAAGCAAGGGCGTATATTCTTATTGTCTTAGCCTTAGCCATGATTGTTTCTGTCTTGGCAGTGTTCATGTATTTATCTTATGCCTTAGCCGGCCTCCTCCTCGCCGCGATGACCGTGGGGATGGTAAGCGACGGAAATTCCGGTTCTTCTAATATGCTTAAGTTATCAAAGCGCTTCGGGATTGCGCTATGGAGGGGAGTATACTTTGCGATAGATCACATCGCTCTTCTTAACCCGATTGTCCTCTTACTTTATTTAATATTCCAGGCGAAGCGAATCTTTGGTAGGAATACCAAAGTTAACCCGATTGTAACCTATTCCGAGGATGAACGGGTGGAGAGGATTCTGAAAATACTTGCAGGTTACAACGAGCCGGCAGTCAGCATGATGGTTAATCTTGTGCGCAAGGAATTGGCAAAAGGGCAGGAGGGAAGAATAAGTATAAATTTTATACAAAAAGAAATTGTAATGCAGAACGTCGTGCGTTTTGCAAAGAATCAGCTTTTTATCGGTCTTCAGCGTTACCTGCACGATGAGGTTGCGGCTTTGGCGCTGTCAGAATTCCTTAAATATTATTTCTACCATCAGAAATTCGAGTGGAACAATAGAGAATATCATTTTGGCGTGAATAAAGAACTTGCGGAAGCGCAGTTGCGGCTGAAGAAGAAATTCTACCGTGGGATTCTGCGGGTTAAAGAGTTGCGCAAGCTAAGTCCCATTGATCTTTGGATAATTATAGGGTTGATAGGGGGAGGGGATTTATGCATATTTCAGTCTCATCCCGGTGGCGTTGCTTACGCTAATGTTTTAAAGATCAAGGCCCGGAGGCTTAAATACGAAGGGAAGATCCCGAGAGCAGGATATGAGGAAGCGCCGTTCTCGCAGAAGGAAGTTAAGGCGTTTTCTTCCGGCGGGCTATTGAAGTGGCTGCGCATGGTTAAGTTCCTGCGGCCGTTGATGGGTTTATGGATGACAATCCAGCCGCTCGTTTTTATGATGCCATTCCTCGTCATCCTGCAGGATATTTATATGCCGATCTATGAATTCTTAAGGAACCTGCATTTTATCCAGTGGTTGATGCAATTTGAAATCTTTCATCTGATCGCGGATCTCTTCTGGCAGGCGATCTATCTCTGTAAAGCTATTATTGAGCCTTTTATGCCGGCGCTAACGGAATTTTTCCATTTCCTGAAGTTTATTTCTTATAAGTTAGTAGTTCCTTTCTTTTTTACCGTAGGGTTGGTCACACCTTTATTCATTTACATGAAGGTATCCGGGTATTTGATCAGAAAGTCGAAAGAGGGGAAGGTTTTTCCTTTAGGCAGATTCCGTTTCGATCCTATCTTCGCCAAGTGGTTGATGGACACTGTTATCATTTTATATTTATCCCTTCCTTTTATCATGTTCCTTACATCAGTGCGGCATCGTATTACTTCGGATATGACAAAAGCAGAAAGAGATGAGGTAATATTAAAACACGGTTTTCCTGAGCCGATTAGTACTATGTTGCTAGCTGCAAAAAAAGCAAGCGGTGGAGAGATGTCTACATTCGCGATGATTCAGATGACAAGCGCTATCTTTGCGGTTCCTGTTTATTACAGCGCGCTGTGTATGGGTGCAGGCATAGGAGCATTCTGGACGTTAATTTATGTATTTTACAGTATATTCAGGCAGCCGCTTCCCAGTAAGAAACTTTTCTCTGGCGGGAAGTCCGACGCCGCAGCGCTTCCGATCTTGAGGAGTAGCATACATACTTATAAGCCCATAACAAAGAAAACGGGGTCAGACCCCATTAAAACGGAGAAAACGGGGTCAGACCCCATTATGGTGCCTAGAAATGATCCTGACCCTGTTTTGGCGCAGCGCATGGAGAGCCTAAAGCGCGTCATCGCATTGGGCTATCCTTGGATGCACTTTACGGGATTACCGCGGTTTGAGCAAATAGCTAAACGCTTCAGTTTCTATGATACCTCAAAGAAAAGAGCATTTAATCTTGCGGGGGACATCCGCTCACGTTTCTACGAAGATAAAAATGTTACTTATATCGGAGCTACGCAGGATGAGCTTGTTATGACCGATAATTTAAGGGGAGGTGAAGTTTTATTCACCGACGAATTGGAGGTTTGTACCGGATGTGTCTTTAGGGGCAGGAGAGAGAATGGCACTTATGTTTACGGGGTTTTTCATACTTCGCCTGTTGTTGATTTGCCGAATTTTCTTACGCCGAATATTCAATACATCGCAAAAGTGATCAGGGAAAACAAAATTAACGTAATTGAATGCGCTTTTAATGCCGCCTCCTCTGAGGAGATAGATTTAATCTGCGAGATATTTGGAGATCGCGGCGTGAGAATAATAAGGGATAAAGAAAAGGAATTTACTATGCGCCGCCTTGGAGGCATGATATTTGCAAGTATTGATGGCGTAATCATAAATGATCTTATTACGGGGATAAGGGGATTACCGAAAGCTGTCCCTTGGAATGACGGAGCCTTGGCGCAATATTGCGAGTCCGTATTACACCACGGCCCGCCGGGGTTTCTTAGAAGAATTATTCGTTTTTGTTTTGACAGATTCTTGCGCAAGGCCATGGCGATTAAGGCCCTAGGGGATACCCTTCGCGTCAAAGCAGAGACACCCTTTGCGTCAAAGCGCAAGGTGTCCCCTGTGGATTGGATTAATAAGGTACGTAATTTATTTACTGTACTTTTGTTGACGTTAACAGTCTTTATGCTTAATGGTTGTGTTACAGTAAGATGGTTGGTGCAAGCAGAAACTGAGACATTTCAAAAAATTGCAAAGGCACAAGAATGTTTAAATCGAAATAACTATACAGGAGCACTTTATAACTATAGCTTAGCATATGATTTCTATGTTTTCGCAAGGGAGTCCGCAGAAATTCCCGAGTCGTTTGCTAATAGATCCAAGATTACCAAGGAAACTAGAACTGCGTTGGTTCAAGAGTATCTAAGGCCTGGCTTTGGCCAAGACGATCAACCTATACTCGAGCTATCAGCTTTTCTTAAATCATTAGGGGCGACACAGGAAGAGTTATTTGAAAGTTATGCGGCAATGGCCAAAAGTGATGATGTTCATTTATCTTTTTATGCTGCAAATGCGTTTATTATGTTGGGGGACTCAAGAGGTAAAGATATATATATAAAATATCTTAACAGAAGCCATCAAGGAGATATGACAGCAAAAGAAGAAGTTCAGTCTTATAAAATGCAAGCAGCTTTAATTCTGGCACAACTCGGTGAGCCTACAGTAACAGATATTTTGAGGGTTATGTTAAACGATAGGTTAAACAATGATCCCGGAACTCGAGCTTATGCTGCTTATTTGTTGAGTAGATTTGAGGGAAAAGAAGCACTCGATGCGCTTATCAAAGGTTCTTCTGATTCGGATAAAGAAGTGCGCGTAGCATCAATTCGCGGGTTAAGTAATTTTAAAGACAAAAGATTGTTTGATTTATTTGTTAAGTCTTTAAATGATCCAGTGTCTGAGGTAGAAAATACAGCTATTGTAGTGCTGGGTTTACTTGGAGACGAGCGGGCTGTACCATATTTATATAGAATAGTTAAGAAGGATAGATTAAAAATATTCTCAGAACTTGGTTTCTTAAAAGCTGAACCTATAGCTTTGGTTGCGCTATATCAAATTCAAGGCGAGAAAATTCTCCCGTATGTGATTAAAGAGGCGGATAATTTTGATGTAAATTTGCGTAGATCTGCATTTTCTATTTTAGCACAGGTTGATAAGCCGGAATCAACTAATAAATTAAAAGAAGGGTTAAATGATAATGATGTTTCAGTACGTATCACGATTGTAACAGGGCTTTCGGTAAGACAAAACAATGAACCAAAAATAACTAATTTAATTATTGAACAATTGAATAAAGAGAAGGATAATAATGTTAAATTAGCTTGCATTAATGCATTAGGGATAAGTAAGCAAGCTATTGCAAAGAAAGAAGTTAGGAAGTTTCTTAGTAGCGAATATTCAGTATTAAAACAAGCGGCAATCTTATCATTAGGGCAAAACCTGGATGAAAATAGCATAAGATGGATAGCCGATATGTTGAATGATCATACTGAAGAAATAAGACAGACAGCCGTAGTGGTGCTCAGTGATAAAGTTAAGGAGAATCCCTGGTTGTTTAACAAAATTAGAGATAGAATTTCAGATGACTCACCAAGAGTTTCTTCGGCTGCAGCAGTTTCCCTTTCAAAATATATAGATACCTATCCGCAACTAAAAAAGCCTCTAAACAGAATATTGAACAGTAAAAATTTTAATACGCGCATAGGAATTATTTCTGCTTTTGCACAAGCCAATAGCCCACTTGGCCTAGAGATGGCGAAGCCATTTTTACAAAATCCGAATCCTTACATAAGACAAGCAGCAATCGTTAATTTGGCACAGGCCGGGAATATTAATATCGGTCCGGAAGCGGCATTTTTAATAAATGATCCGGTTTGGCAGACCAGGTTTATTGCTCTTCAGGTATTGGGTCGCGAACAATTAGCACCGGTGATGGTCGAGCCGGTAAGAAAATTAGCGCAGCTTGATGCTAACCCATTAGTACGGTCTGCGGCGTTGTTAGATTTAATAAAGATTGATTCGCCTGAGGTGCAGGGAGTTTTTACTTCGGCATTAAGGGATGCAGAGCCTGTGGTTCGACATGCAGCGGTTGCGGGATTAGCAGATAGGATTATTAAACAACCAAGCCTCATCGAGAATATTAAGCCTTTGTTAAATGATACTAGCTGGCAGGTGCGTCAGGCTGTGGTGGAGGCGTTTGGAAGGGCGGATGCGCCAAAGGTTTTGGACTTATTAGTACCTAAATTAAAGGATCCTTCGGAGTTTGTAAGGCAAGCAGCTTTAGAGAATTTAGGAGTAAAAGTACATCGTATCCCCGCTTTAGTAGATCCAATAGTTGCTATTTTAAAAAATGATTCTAATCCATGGATTCGTCAAATCGCAGCCTTTTCATTAAATACTGTTAAATCCCGAACAATAGATCCAGTAAAACCGTTAATTAATCAAGCTTTATCCAATATAAAAGTTGTAGTGATAACCCCAGGTATAGATGATTTTGACCCAAAGACTTATGGTAGGGGGTCGGGAGAAGAGACTTCGAAGAATTGGCGCCTTAGGCAGATACTAGAGTTAGGAAACATGGAAGTTATGGAAGTAAAATGGAGCGGCCGAATTTGGGAGATGCCAGAGGTTCAGAAGAAATTCGAGCAAGTAGAATTAATGGCCCTAAAGCTTGCTGGTAATGGGAATGTATTAAATATCGGACATAGTGCTGGGCAAATGGTTAATGAACGTTTATTCGAGCATATTAAACCCGAAGTTAATACTCCGATAACTGAAGCTATTCATGCTGGAAGAATTAAAATAATTGGAGTAAATTCTTTCTCAGGTGCTGATTTCTCAAAAATTGATAAGGGTGCTAAGAGTTTCTTTAATCCGGTAGACCCCTTAACCTGGCTTCAAATGTCGTCAATTAGTCCAGCTTCCGGGTTACCTGCTGTAGATATAGCTAGAATTGTTTTTGATAGTCACAGAAAATATCTTCTCCAGCTTTCTGAAGTACATTTTGGACATAAAAACCCCCAATTCATTAACAATGCAGTTCGGCAAGTATTTCCCGGTTTATCCTTTAATCAACGGATAGATAAGATGGTTACTATTCAACCAGATATTACACAATGGATGTTTAATCCAACAGAGGGATTTGGTATAAAAGCACCAAGAGATTACTATATTAGTCATTCAATAGGATTAGATAAGCCAGTATCGACTGAATATATGCAGCAATTTCGGGCACCCAATAGTTATTACCTAAATCAAGGAAGTTTTCAGCCTATTCCAAAGATTGAAATACCAAGGGTTCCCCTTGTAACTGCGCCTAGAATTGAAATATACAAGCCTCAGAATCTTAATTTTCAAGAACATATGTTGCCTAGCGGTTCAATCTATAGGGAGCAACCGTATTATACGCCTAGCGTAGGTTCATGGCCCGGTACTTACAATTTTAATATACGTGCACCGGATAATTATTATCAAAATCCTGTGCCGTCAATGCCAGTAACTCCGCCTATGCCGGTTGCTCCGGTAATAACACCCATATATAATAATAAGCAGTAAAATGAGAAAGGAGATCGATATGATAAATAAATTATCAGAGAAATGCGCAAGAATTAATTCAATTATAATTGGTAGTTTTTATATTATTTCTGGTATTTGGGAGATATTGTTAATAATGGAAGGAGATAGGTTGGCAGAATATTATTTGGCGGGAATTCGTAGTGGTTATCTTTCCTTGCTGGGCCCATTAACAATTATAATTGGAACTGGTCTGTTATTTCGAAGTAATACTTTTAGGCGCTTGGCGTTGGTTCTGGCGTATTGGAATTTATTCACAGTTCCAATAATAGATATATGGTGGCTAATATATAGAGTATATATTAAGAAAACTTCAGCGATATATTCTTTGTCTAATTTATGCTTGTGGAGTGTCGGTATATTAGCTGTAATTACTCTTATTCGTTTATATGTAATATATATGTTAGGTGCTTCTAAAACCGGACATATATATCTTGAAAGATATAAAATAAAACCTTGAAATAGATAGAGGGACATCCTGCGCTTTGGACTGAAGGGTGCCCCTAAAAATAGGAAAAGCCACGGAGAAAGGATTAAAAGATGGACGAACGCAGAAGTGCTCCAAGATGGGCAGTAAATCAGGAAGCCGAGCTGCAGATTGAGGACCAGCCGCATACCATTCCTTGTACTGTCGAAGATATCAGCGCAAATGGGATGCGTCTTTCGTTGGGCAGGCGCCTTTTTGATGAGGCATTCGCCAATATTTCTCTTGCTTTGGGTCAAGCCCTTAATCTTAATCTAGGTGCCCATGTAGCATGGCAAGAACAAAGCGAAGTAAAGTTTACTTACGGATTATTTTTTAACAATATTGATGATGACCAAAGAAACAGGATTAAAGAGTATATTTACAATAACTTTTCTGAACAGGAGAGAAGAGGATTAAATGAGCAGTGGTGGAGAGGTGCATAATGCAAGAGCATAGGAAGATACCAAGATGGCAGATTAATCAACAGGCTAAAGTCCGTCTTGAGGGTGCTGTCTCTGACGCTCTCTGTCATATCAAGGATATTAATTTTAAGGGGATGCAGGTAATTCTGGGGTTAAGGCTTATCGTGGATACCTATGTGAACTTACGCCTAATTTTATCTCCTGAGATTAGCATAGATGCCCAGGTCTGGGTAGCCTGGCATAAAACTATCGATGGCCAGAATACCTATGGATTATATTTTAATAAAATAACAGCTGAGGATAAAGAGAAGATCTATAAATTTGTTTACAAAAATGTTCCGAACGAAGCAGTAAAGGGGTGGTCAAATGGTGCAATAAGAGAGAAGGGAGGTGAGAAAATGGAAGATCATAGAATTTTTCAGAGGTTTAACTTAAAAATGCCGGTGAGGCTATTGGATTTAGATACCGGCGAGGAGATACCGGCTGAGACAAATGATATTAGCGCTAAAGGGATGGGCCTAAGGCTTAAGCAGGCGATAAAGATAAATACCCCGTTTGAGGCTTGGGTGCATTTTCCGGATAGAGGAGAGCCGCTTTATACAAGAGGAAGAGCAGTTTGGTCAAAGCTCTCAGAAGCTAATGAGTTTCGCGCTGGCGTGGAGCTTGAAGCTGCGGACCTTATGGGTTTATCCCGTATATTAAGGGTTTAATCCTCTCGCAGCTCGAGAGTAGAAAATACAATCCGACTGGAGTGATTTTAATGTCCAGAGTGGACGTTTCCATAGTAGATTAATGTCCATTCTGATAATTAATCTTAGGATAAAGCCGGAAAAGTAAGTCATAACAAATAAAGATGCCTAGTTAATGGTCTCATAAATAATTCTGACCCCATTAATCGACCCCGTTGATCCTGCCTTCTGACCCCATTTGTCCCCCCCCCCAATAAATAATTCTGACCCCTTTTTTTGGGGAGAAAGCGTTACCAAAAATAGTTATTTTTTAACTTGACAGCGACTAGCTAAATGTTATACTTTGGATGTAATTGAAAGCGCGTAACGAAAACGCAAACTCAGAGTAATCTGGGGACGCAAAGCCACGGGTCCTAGATTAAACTTATTTGTTGTAAGTTATAAGTCTACGCAATAGACTTAGGATAGCCGAGCTGCCGAATTACCCGACGGTAATTGACAGTTCGGCTTTTTATTTTAGTAACTTAGTAAAGAGTTTTACAAAGAACTTTATAAAATATGAGAGATTCTCACACACATTCTAGAGTTGAGGTGGGGGTAAGGGGGAAGTTATTTCCTCCCGCTTTTATATATAGGAATATAAATAAATAAATGAATGACCCGCTTGAACAGACAGATGACGGGATAGTTTTAGAAGAAGAGCCCAAGCCGAAATTCAGGTCTAATTTCAAGACTTGGTTGCGCGTGGTGGCTTTTATTGTCATAGCTGTTTTTCTCCCTGAACAGGTTGCCCAGGCAGTTGAATATGACTGGCGGGTGATTTGGGGCAAACCTGCCGTAAGCCCGAGTAATATGTATACCCCCATGTTACCTGGGGATCTCAATGCTTTGAGCATTCCTTCTGCAGTCAAAAGTATCCTTCTTCAGATTTCCGGCAAGCCCATAACCGCAATAAAACTTTCAGAAACACAGATAATTGAACTAGATAAGTCTATTAATTTATCAAAAGAGCGCATTGAAGAAATCTTCAACTGGTTAAAGGGTAAACCCTGCGGTTCTAAAGCGCTGTATGATTACTTGCGCTTAAAGGGAGCGCAAGTACAAGAGGAGGATATCGCAGTTTTAGCTTTGACCACAGATATTTTAAATGATGTGATTAAGCCGGAAGGAAGCCCCGAGGTTATTAAGAACTCATTATACGCGCTCTCCCGTGCAAGCGAGTCATTTGGCCACAAACTTTATCCTGTTAAGCTCTCAGCTGTCAGCTCTCAGCTATCAGCTCTACCGGTGCCTTTTATAGCTCACTTTAACGGCGACCACTATGTTTTAATAACTCGCATAGCAGATGATAAAGTATATTTATTGGATAATCATCAGAAGTCTTATATCAGCATGGAAGAGTTCGGCAGCCGCTCAAGTAGTTATGCTTTAGTCACTGAGATTTCGGCAGGTATCCGGCTGGTAAGCGATGAGGAGGCAAAGCAGGTTAAGGGAGCGGGAAATTACTACCAGGAGAAATATGAAGCATCAAAGAATAATTGTTCCTCTCCTGCATCTTCTAGGCCCAGTTCCGACTATACGCCTCCATCTGCGTCTTCTTATAGCGCTCAGCCTATTTCAAATTACATCCCAGCAGCGATTAATCCTTCCTGGAATGCAAATAGCAATAACATTAACCCCGCAAGCGTTAATGCAGGAAGTACTATATACTTTAATCCTAGCCCTGTAAATGTCGGAAACAATGGAACGATTACCATGAACCCGAGCGCTACTCTTGGGACTTCCCTTAACTCGATCTCTTTAACTGGAAACCAGTCCTTGATCAACGGCTCAGTAAATTATAATACTGTTTCCGGGACCATAAATCCCGCAAGCTTTAACAATATTCCTTCGGATATCGATCCCGCAAGGTTTAATAATATCCCCTCGGCTATTAATCCTTCTTGGAATGCAAATAGTAATTTCATCGCTCCCATGGACCCGAATGTAGGGAGCACGATAACCTTTAATCCTAGCCCTGTGAATATTGCTAGTAGCGGAATGATAAATGTTGGCCCGATCAATACTCTTGGAACTTCGCTTAACCCGATCTCTTTAACTGGAAACCAGTCCTTGATCAACGGCTCAGTAAATTATAATACTGTTTCCGGGACCATAAATCCCGCAAGCTTTAATAACTCTGCCGGTGATATAGCGCGCGGTTTGGTCGATATTAAGCCTACAAAGCCTAACATGGGAAGCACTATAACTTTTAATCCTAGCCCTGTGAATATTACTAGTAGTGGAATGATCAATGTGAACCCAATCAATACACTTGGAACTTCACTTAACCCGATTTCTTTGACCGCAGACCAGTCTTTGATTAATGGTTCCGTAGCTTATAATACTGTTTCCGGAAGTATCAATCCTGCAACTCCCGGTGTCTTTAATAGCGCAATGACAATGACAGGGGTGGAGCTTAATAATTTTGGAAGGGTTGCTTTGAGCCCCTCAAACGCGGTAATTGGAACTTCTACTTACTATTCGCCTGAATGGAGAAGCACGCTACTCGCTAGCGAACCGCCCAAATCAGGAGCAGATGGAGCAGTTACGTTAGATACCGGAGCAACAGTAATTCGTCGTGAGGGGGTAGAAAGTGTTGTTAATCCTATGCCGGGAGTCGGGATCCCGAGTGGTGCTAAGAGCGGACAAGTCAGTGCGGTAACAGCGATGATTCTAGATGATTCGACAGCAACAACAGTAACTTCTATAAAAGATGGAAAAGTTGTGCCTATTATGTCAGGCGCTAATTCTGCAAGTAGCGGTGGGGGAGGGATTAGTGATGATGGTACGGTAAGTTCGATACAATTAGATACGGGGCAAGTGATATCTTTAGAAAAAACACCTTCCGGCGAAGTGGATGGTGAAGCAGAAAGTGCGTATAGGTATGGTTCAGAAGAAGGGCGCATTGTTCCGGAGAGCAAGGAGATAAAAACCGCAAATGGAACCCTGAATATAGAAATTACAAACAACGGCGAAGTTTCCTATAAGGCTGATAATAATGGAGTAGGCGGAAGCAGTTATCTAAGAACTTGTCCTAACGGCGATTGTTCGGGCAACGTGAGCTTTACGGACGCATTGAATAGCCATGCTAAATTAGAATTTGATACCGCAGGCCAATCACAAGGTAGCCTGACAATACAGAGTGCTGAAGGCAAAAAAGAAATCCAGCTTGATACAACAATCAGGAATGTGGTATTAGCTACTCCCGGAGAGGCTCAAAATCTCGGTATTGGGATTAATGATTGGGGTAGAGTAGTAAATATTTTTGATACTAAAACAGGACACGGTTACGGCAATGCTTCCAGGGCGGTAGAAATAACTAGGCCAGAATCTGTTCTCGATGTGATTAAGCCTATTTCTAAGGAAGCAACCTCTAATCCTCAAGTTGATGCCCAGGCTATGAATACCTTGGTGCATCAGGGTAGGGTCTGGGAAGTAGCCCAGAACGGGCAGGCGCTTGAGGTTGCAAAAGGCAATCCTTTTATTCCGGCAAATCGGGAAATAGATGATCAGTATTTTAAGGCGAATATCCAAGGCCTTACTGTAGGTTTGCAGAATGGCCGCGTAATCGGAGACTTGTTAGACAGCTCTTATCATTTGATTGGCGGTGCGGATGCTAACTACATAAAGATAGGTGATCAAAGCATACCTCTTACCGGTGTAGGCAATAGATTAGGTATTGGTTCAGACGGAAGATGGAACGGCGGAGAAGGGATAGCAGCGCAAGTCAATGGCCAGATGATGGTTATTCCTCCGGGTTTAAATACGAGCTTTCAGGATGTGTTGGGGCGGACTGCTGCTGTTTCAGGCGGTTCTGATGGAAATGCTGTGGAACCGATGAAGGTTTATACTTCTAATGCCCGCCAGGACATGTCTTTTATTCCCGGCGACAGCCGCGTCCAGTTGTCCGGAACGCTGGAATTTGTAAGGCCCATCGCAGATAATGATTGGACAAAGGCAGCTGAAAAAACTATTAAAGGAGAATCGTACGTTATCAGTGGAGGAGAGCTGCTGGATAATTCATTCGGCATAGGAGCGGAGGCGAGATTTACTGACCAGAAGCATGTTTTCCCAATGGTAAAAGCTTCTGATTTTGCAGGCGAGCATATATTGAGAGGAGTAGCTGGTGAAGGAGTAAAGTTTACTGTCCCGACCGATATCAATCCCTATGGCATGTTCGGCTTGAGCGGCAAAGTCCCGAACTACATGGTTAATCTTAATGATGATTTGAGCAGGCATTATACCAATATGAAGACTACGGTGCAGGATGTAGATAAAGGTAATGTTAATGCCAGCGTAGCTTTTGGTTATAACTGGAGCCCGTTATCCGGCCAGTGGAATGTTTTGGGAAAATTGAGCGATGTTGATAAAGATAACTCGCGTTTATATAGCGGAAGTAAAAAGGAAGGTACTTTTTCTGAAGCGCCGATTACTAAAGTTTGGTCGCAGGGCGAGACTTGGGGCTTGTTAGCGAGTGTCGAGAATAATACGCAGGGAATAATTCATGACGGCGTAAAATTAGACAAAGCTTATATGCCTCAGCGTACTCAGAGTATAGAAAATGGGCCTTCGGAAAAACCCCAGATAAAATTTGATGGTTATAATTTATTTGTTGAAAGAAATGATGGGTTAGCAAAGCAGCAGCTAGTAAGGTTGGGCGAAGGTACGCAACTGCCGCTTGTAATTGGGCAGGATGCAAAGAAAAATTTGATTTTCCAATCTGGCGCAGGTTTGCCCGGGACTACTTTGCATGTTCCCGAAAAAGCCACCGTCGGTAATTCAAAACAAGGAGACATTATTTCTGCAATCGGGGTAAACCCAGACGGTTCTACAACTCGTTCTTTCAACGGCACTACTGAAGGGGCGGTAGTTATGGATTATAATTCTCGCCATATAGATAGTAAAATTGTGGTAGGTGAGACAGCCATAGATACTAAGGCTTGGTTAAAAGGTGATTACCAGTTAGCGGTAGATTATAAGTCAGCCCGGCCAAGCCAATGGCAATTTAGTCCTACAGAAAGTGTAAGCAATATCCGCGCCCTTAGTCCGCTCTCTCTGAACTCGGGCAGGCACATGATTTTCGAGAATGATTCAAGGTTAGGCATTATTCTCAATCCCGATAAAAAAGATAATACTCCTTTAGGCGTTAATGGCGATCTGATGCGCGAAGTTTACCGCGTTCCGCTTATGGGCGCTTCCGACGGTCAGATTAAACCTAATCCATCAAAGCCGGGAGAACATTCTGGCCAACAGACTGCGCAACAGTCCGGGGAAACAACAAAAGATTGGTTTGGCAGAATGCAAGATATTATTGCTGAGCCAAGCGCGGATGCAGCAAATCAACGTCTAGTCGCCCTTGCCCAAGGTAGCGATTTTCCGGTTATATTAAAGGAAACTACTGATGGTAAAACCATTGCTGTATCAGGTATAGGCATGGCTAACACAAGATTCACGGCTTCTTCAGGGACGCAGGTGGGCGATGTAATCTTAGGTACTTTGGAACCTGCTGGAAAGTTTGTATCTACCTATACTGCCGAAGGCACTAGCGTTAATGACAAAGGTGAAGGTGAGACTGTAGCCAATCTTAAGCATTCATATGCTGGAACAGCCAAAGATATGCTTGCAGTGTCTGCTAAGGGAACGTTGGTTTATTCAGGCGATGGCCAATGGCAGCAGAAGATGCTGATGCTGCAAGTGGTTAATCCTACTGAAAAAGATACCCCCAAAGCAAGTACTCCTTATGAGAGATACAAACAGGCAGAAGCATTCCTTCGATTAGTTCAGGAGCGAAGAATATCTCCGGACAATTACAAAGACAGGCTTCCCGAAGGATGGAGTTTAAAAGAGGTTAGTAGCTTAGATAATCCGTCTTCCGGCGCCGCCAAGGAGAAAACTTATGAAATCTGTGATCAAGAAGGTAGGGTTATTGAGAGGATTGTTGTTCATGAGTATGAAAGAATCGTAAAGGATACCCGGCTTTTTGATATAAGTCGTTTTATAGGGATGATGGAAGCCAATCTAAACAATCCTAAAATCACACCAGCTGAAAAGTTAAAGATTCAGGAAGCGATAGCTGGTGCTCAGCGTAATCTAAGATCATTGCCTGAAATTCCGGAGGCTCGTCGTTATCAGGAGACAAGAGTAGTTAGTACAGAGCAAGTAAATTCACCTGGTACAGCTGGGCAAGAAAGGCGTCTCTATTTAGAGAATATGGGCAAAGATTATGGGGGAGGAACAGTAGATGTTTTAAAGATGATAGTTCACGCTGGAACAGGAGTTTTTAATACGGCTGGTGCGGGAATTGCTGGACTTAGCTATGCATTCGATCAGCCTAGTAGGAATAGCACAGTGAATAATTGGGACAGGGCAAAAAGAAACTTCTCTGCAGCAGCGCATATTATTGCGGATCATACAGATCTTCGTCACTACCAGAAAAGTTACACTGCGGAAGACGGAGCGTTACTAGCGGAAAATGGAATGACATGGCTTCAAGTTGCCCCTTTTGCTGTAGCAACGCTTGCAACCAAGAATCCTGAAGCGGGGTTAGTAGCTGGTACTGAAACCACTTCTGTTCTTGCAACGCTTACAGGCGTAGGGAGTCAGGGTTTGAAGCTTGCAGCAACCAGAACAGTCTGGACTACCGTAGGTGTAGGTGGCGGCTATGTATACAATGGCCTTACTTCATCTGATGCGGACCGCTGGAAGCCTGGTTCTAAAGGCGCATTAAAAGCTGAAGTAACCGGTGGCCTTATTATGTTAGGTGCGCGTCCATTATATGCAGCACTTACTCCTGAGGCTCCTGCTTTTGGAACTAGCGTGGTGAATTCATTTAAAGGTATGCTTAAGTCCGCTGCCATATTCGAAAGTGGTTTAGTCGGATATGATGCAGGAAGGGCTATAAACAGCTCTTTATATGGCGATACATATCATGAGGCCCAACCCTTTACTTTACAAAATTCTAAGGGTCAATTTTCTTTAGATTGGTTTAGAAATAATAGCCATGCTTATAATGTAGTCCGCTCCTTAGGTGGTTGGGATAATAATGCGGAAGCTAGTAAATATTTCCAGCAAGCCGGTCAAAGACATATAGGCCAGTTGGATAATAAGGCATCGAGTTTTGTTCATGGTTTAGCAGACGGGACGGCGGGTATTACTACTTTTACCCCGAATCTCTTTCTTAATACGCGTCAAACATTAAGCAGTCTTCCTGAATTGGTTCCCGGTATCATCGAAACATTTGACAAGAATTCTGCATACGCCTGGGGGCAGATAACAGCATTTGCATTTCCTGCGGTAAAAGACGGAGTCCAGGGATTCCGTGCTAAAGGCGCTCCTGAGGGGAGCTTAACAATCGGAGATCGTTTTAGTAATGGTATTACGCAGGGGGCTAATTCTATCGGTGGTGTGGGAGAATTTTTTGGCCAGACGATTATTGCTGGTCATGTTAGGGATTTTACTTCTAATCCTTATGTTTTAATGGCCTCTGAGGGGCTTGTTGCGGGAAAAGGTTTTGGTTTGTTTGCGGATAAAGCTCCAGCTGTTAAGCCAACTGATGAATCATTCAACCCAGCTGCATTTAAAGCATTAGCTGAATTCTCCTTAGGCAGGCCGCTTACTGATCAACAATTGGGTATTATCCGCAGAGCGCATCAGACCGGGGATGGGCAAATACTTGCAGATCCACAAGCGGGATTAAGCCCAACAGATATAGGTAATCTTACGAGAGATGGTGTTTGTAGGCCTTTAGTGGAAACTCCTAGAGCACCAGATCTATCAGAATTTAAAGCTCCAGAAATTCCTAGAGCTCCGGAAACTCCTAGAGCACCAGATCTATCAGAATTTAAAGCTCCAGAAATTCCTAGAGCTCCG
>JAPLLW010000035.1 GCA_026387355.1 Candidatus Omnitrophota bacterium | reverse complement strand
TTTGCTGCTGCTATTGCTGCCTTAATCATCTCTTCATCACCAAGGATATGCAGGGTGAGCATCTTTACTTTATGACGCACTGCCGCACGCACAGCTTGAGCAACAGTATTTGGGATATCGAAATATTTTAAATCCAGGAAGACTTCGGCGCCTTTATTATTAATCATCTCTAGTATTTTAGGGCCTAAAGCCGTAAAAAGATGCGCCCCTACCTTAAAAATCTTTATCTTCGGATAAAGCTTATCTACAAAAGCGCGTGCCTGACTTAAATTGTCTACATCTAAAGCAAGAATTATCTCTGACTTCATACCTTTAGGCTCCCGACAAGCTCTTTAATATTGCTAATTTTATTTCTCTCAAGATATTCTTTTAAGCCTAATATGATTTCTTCACTAACCTTCGGATTAATAAAATTCGCTGTGCCGATAGCTACTGCACTTGCTCCAGCAATAATAAACTCCAAAGCGCTTGCAGCATCCATTATACCACCCATCCCGATAATCGGAATCTTAATCTTATTAAATGTATCCCAAACCATCTTTACCGCTACCGGCCTTATCGCCGGGCCGCTTAGTCCTGCGCTGATTGAGGCGATCTTCGGTATTCTTTTATCAACATCAATGCTCATCCCGGATAGAGTATTGATCAAAGAAACTGCATCACTGCCGCCATCCTGAGCAGCCTGGGCAATCTCAACAATAGATGTGACATTAGGGGATAATTTCGTAATCAGGGTCTTTTTGGTTATTTCACGTATTTCGCTAACAATCTCCTTAGTTGCAAGAGGGTCCTGAGAAATCAAATGCTTCCTCCCCTTTACATTTGGACATGAAATATTTAATTCGATTGCCGCAACTTCTTCTATTTTATCCAACCGGGTAACTAATTCTATAAATTCCTGCGGTTCTTCTTCAGAAGCTATGCTTAAAATTATCGGTACGCCAAGCTTCTTAAGAAAGGGGAGTTTTTCTTTTATAAAGACTTCAAGTCCGGGGTTTTCAAGTCCGATAGAGTTAAGCATTCCGGCCGGGGTTTCGCAGGTGCGCGGAGGTAAGTTTCCTATGCGAGGTTTAAGAGTAATTGTTTTAGTAACAATCGCCCCAAGTTTCTTTAGGTCTATAAAATCAACGAATTCTTCGGCATAACCGAAAGTACCGGAGCAAACCAAGACCGGATTCTTTAATTTAAGCTTGCCTATTTCGATAGAGAGATTTATATTTTTCATATTTACCAGATTAAATCAGCTGCATTAAAAACCGGGCCCTCTTTACAGACTCTCTTTAAACCTGCTTTTGTCTTAACTACACAACCGAGACAAACCCCGATTGCACAACTCATATGCTCTTCCAAAGATAACTGGGCCGGGATTTTTAAACCCGAAGAAAACTCCGCAACGGCCTTAAGCATTGCTTTAGGGCCACAGGCATAAATCATCCCTGAACTTATATTATTCCTTAACAACTCAGTTATCTTTCCTTTAAATCCAGCTGTCCCGTCATCAGTTGATACTTCAACATATAGCCCCAAAGCCTTGAGCTCTTTCGCACATAGAATTTGTTCTTTAGTTCTTGCTCCCAAGAAAACCCTGGGCTTAGATTTTGCTAAAACTTTAGCTAAAAAGACTAACGGAGCTACCCCCATACCGCCGGCGACGATTATCTGTCCCGAGCCTGCCTTATAATCAAACCCTTTGCCTATGGGTCCAATAATATCGAGAGTCTCTCCTGGCTTTTTCTGCGATAAAATCTGCGTACCCTTACCCAAAACCTCATAAAGTATCTCCACCTTTTTAGCAGAGCAATTGTGTATACTAAATGGCCGTCTTAAAAGAGGGTCAAAAGAATCTGATAATTTTATATTTAAGAATTGCCCGGGACTTGCCTTTTTAGCGATAAACGGCGCATCGATAACACAGTGCCAATAATTGCCTTTGACTTTTTTATTACTGATTAATTTAGCGGCTAGCTGTTTCATTTTTATTATTCGTCTTCCAAATAAGATAAAAAATAAAGCATATAAATAATACAACCACTCCAAGTATTGCATTTGATTCTTTTAAATATACCACAGTACCCTTTGTTTTAATATCCATCCATGCTTCTACTATAAAAGTTATTGAAAGCACCGCTATTATTGAACCGATCTCTTTATATACCCAAGCAAGCCTTAAGGGCAGGTACTCGCTGATATCTTTATCCAAAAAAGCTCCCAATGAGGGAATTATGCGCTGCGGAACTTTCTTGCAATATGCCGGATAAAGATCAGGAAAGAATTCAGTTAATTTCTTCTCTTCTTTAATCATTAGGGTCACATAACGGATTGTAAAGACCACTATAAATACCAGTAATACCCACAATTTGAATAAGATAAGCACGACCCCTAACCCTATAAGAAATATACCTAAATACATAGGGTTGCGTATGAGGCTGTAAGGGCCATTTTCAACTAAGGCAAATCCTTCTTTGGAATTTTCAGCCTTAAACCCCCGGGCAGAAACCCGAAATAATTGACCCATAAAAATAAACGCGACTCCGAATAACTCCGCTGCCTGATCCCAAAAGGTAACCATCTTCTCGCCTCCCCGCAGGAAAAACATCGGGAAAATTAATACTACGCTAAATGCTAAAAACATTATAATACCGTTAACCTTTAGACGTTTTTTCATATTACTTTTGGCATTTAGGACAAAAATATGTCCCCCTGCCTCCTTGAGAAATTCTTTTAATCTTTGTTCCACAATCTAAACAAGGCTTATTTTCACGACCATAAACCCTATGAAACTTAACATAATCGCCTTTGCTACCGGAGAGACGCACATAATCGTCAACCGATGATCCCCCGTGAATAATAGCTTTATTCAAAATATCATTAATCGACTTAAAGAGCAAATCTTTTTCTTGATCTGTTAATTTAGCAGCTGACTCTTGAGGATGAATCTTCGAACGGAACAAAATCTCTGCTGCATAAAGATTGCCAATGCCAGAGATAAACTGCTGGTCCATAAGCAAGGATTTTATATTAGTCTTCTTCTTGCTTAACATCTCTTTAAAACTCTTGAGGGTTAATTCTTGGGGCTCGGGTCCAAGATTTTGTATAAACTTTAAGCTACGCCAGTCATCAAGCAGGCGTAATTCACCAAAAAGCCTTTGATCGTTAAAATCAAGGATTTTCCCGTCGGATAAATGGAATGAAACCCGGCTTACTTTACCTGTCCCGGGATATACGAGTTGACCGGTCATCTTAAGATGCACAGTCAGAGATTTGCCGTTAGATAGCTCTAGAATTAGAATCTTTGCTCGGCGTAGAATATTTTTTATTTTTACACCGGTTAAGCCACTTTTAAAAGCTGCCAAAGATGGCTCTCGGATTACCATCGGATTATGCACGCAGACCTCAGTAATTTTCTTACCAACGATTATTTTACTAAGATCGCGCTTGATGGTTTCTACTTCCGGCAGTTCTGGCATTATTTATCCTTAATCATCTTTACCCAAACTTCTCTCTGACGCGGACCGTCGCTTTCGCAAAAATATATCCCCTGCCAAATGCCTAGGATTAATTTACCGCCTTCAATAAATATACTTAAAGAAGAACCGAATAGTGATGATTTTACGTGGCTATCTGCATTCCCCTCGCTATGCGCATAACCTGCCCCTTCAGGGATAACCTTATTTAGCGTATTTATAATATCGCTTTTCACTGAAGGGTCGGCATTTTCATTAATCGTCAATCCTGCTGTAGTGTGCGGACAAAAAATTAAACACACGCCGGAGGAAATTTCAGCTTTAGATATTAACGCTTGGATTTTACCGGTAATATCAACTAACTCACTTCTTTTGTTTGTTTTTAGGCTTAGCCTTTCCATGGTATTCCTGCAAAGATTTTACTTCCAATTTATGTTTAGACAATGCCTCGATACCATCCGCGGTTGCGCTAGCCCCCGAGATAGTCGTGGTATAGGGAAGGTTAAATGAAATTACGTGCGAGCGGATCTTTACTTCATCAATCCTAGGACTCCTTCCGGAAGGGGTATTAATAACTAGCTGCACTTTACCAGCTTTCATTAAATCTAAAATATTTGATCCGCCTTCTGAAATCTTGGGCAGTTTCTTCACCTTGATATTATTCTTTTCTAGGGCTTCCGCAGTGCCGAAAGTAGCATAGATACCAAAACCTAACTTTTCTAACTTCTTGGCAATAGGAACGATTGCTTTTTTATCATTATCGCGTACTGAGATAAAGACATTCCCTTTTCTTGGTATCTTCTGACCTGCGGCAAGTTGACTTTTTATATACGCGCGGCCGAAATCCTTATCAATCCCCATTACCTCGCCGGTAGATTTCATCTCCGGACCCAAAACAACATCCACTCCCGGAAAACGGTTAAACGGAAAAACAGATTCTTTTACAGATACGTGTTTTGGAATTGTTTCTTTGGTAAACCCCAGGTCTTTAAGCTTTCTACCCAGCATAACTTTAGTTGCTAACTTTGCCAGCGGCACACCTATGGCCTTAGATACAAAAGGCGCTGTGCGTGAGGCACGCGGGTTTACCTCTAAAACATAAACCTTATCTTCCTGAATAGCGTACTGCACATTCATCAGGCCAATGACATTGAGCTCTTTGGCCATTTTATAAGTAGCCTCGCGAACTTTCTCTAATAGCGCATCGGATAAGCTGTAGGAGGGTATGGACATTGCTGAGTCCCCGGAGTGAATTCCTGCTTCTTCAATGTGCTCCATAATCCCGCCGATAACAAAATCTTCTCCATCTCCAATAAGATCAACATCCACCTCTATAGCATCTTCTAAGAACTTATCAATTAATACCGGGTGCTCTCCGGAGACCTCCGCAGCCTCTTTAATAAATCTTTCTAATAATCTTTCTTCGTAAACTATCTCCATTGCCCTGCCGCCTAAAACATAGGACGGCCTGACTAAAACAGGATAGCCGATTCTTCTTGCTACCACTTGTGCCTCATTATAATTAAATGCTGTTCCGTTTGCAGGCTGCAAAAGATTTAATTTATGTAACATCTCTTGGAACCGTTTTCTGTCTTCGGCAATATCAATGCTATCGGCGGAAGTACCTAGGAGATTAACCCCGGCTTTACGTAGGGGCATCGCTAAATTTAGCGGGGTTTGGCCGCCAAACTGCACAATCACCCCAAAAGGCTTCTCTACTTCAATTATACTCATGATATCTTCAAAGGTGAGTGGCTCAAAATATAACTTATCAGAAGTATCGTAATCCGTAGAAACTGTTTCAGGATTACAGTTAACCATAATGCTTTCAAAACCTTCTTCTTTTAAAGCATAGGAGGCATGGCAACAGCAATAATCAAACTCAATTCCTTGGCCGATACGATTCGGACCACCTCCCAAGATAATTACCTTACCTGCCACTAAATTCCTCCCTTTAATATTTCCTTTGCCTTTGCAATTGTCTCTTCAATTGTCTTGGTTTTTATAACTCCTGGTATATCCCAAGAATTAAAACTTATTACAGGAATGGTAAATTGTATACAGTAAGCGATTTCGGAGAGCGTTCCAGCCCTACCCGGTAAGGCAATAACCAAATCCGCGCTCTTAACTACAAGCACATTCCTGGCTAAACCTAAGCCTGTAGGAATAGATATATCCACAAATTTATTGGCATCGGCCTTGTTGTAAGTTGGTATAAAGCCTATGGTTAGGCCATTTCCAGCCTTGAAACCACTGCAAACCGCCTCCATTACTCCACTTAAGCCACCACAAGCGAGTATATCCACCACTTTAGCTAGTTCTTTGCCTAGATTTTGAGCTTCTATCTCCACTTCTGCGGTACAACTATGGCCACCAATTACACTGACTACTTTCTTTCTCATATCCTTCTCCTTTAGGGAACCTCCATAAATGGGGTCAGACCCCATTTATCAGAGTGTCAATCTTTGACTTATTCTATGCGCCTGGACAGAATCGAACTGTCACCACCAGCTTCGGAGGCTGATACGCTATCCGTTGCGCTACAGGCGCGTTGTCTCCTGGATCTTTTTAATAACAAAATCCTTCTCCTTAACCTTTAGCTGAGCGATAGAAAAACGGCTAAATGTTCCGGCCTTCTTTTTGCTTAAGAGATCCTGCATATAATCTAAACAACGCTGATTACCTGTTCCGCTGCCATAAGTAGTAAATAAAATTATTTGCTTCCCCTCTAAACCAATGCACAAATCCAAATACGCATTCATTGCCGGAGCAGGGCCAAATGCCCAAACAGGTGAACCAAGGCAAATCGTATCATAATCTGATAAATCAAATTTAACCGGATTAATCTTAGCCCTTGTTTTAGAAAACGCCCTATGGCACTGCTTAAGGAATGCCCTTGATTCATCCAAAGCAATCAATTCTATCTCTTCTACTTGGCTTGTTTTACTTAATGACTCCGTTAAAATATTCGCTATCTTTTTAGTGTTTCCGCTATAAGAGTAATAAATAACTACGCTTTTCATATTAAAACAGACTAAGCTGCTCCTCGCTTTTGGTTTGTGTCTGGTTTACATCAAATATCGAGATTATCCCGTATTCTCCGTCATAACCGGGTTTTATATTTATCTTGCCTGAGCGCGCCCTCAAAACTCCGTCAACAACTTTAGGCGGCAAACCTTTAAGCAGATCTTCTTTGGAAGCGCGCATCAATATTTCAAACTCAGTCCCGAAACTTGAAAGATAAGTCCGGTAATCCCTCTCAACTCCTACACTAGTCTTATTTACGCCTTTTGTCTCGGCAATTATCTGGTCAAGCGAGATAAGATTTTTAAACGGTATCGCGTTGTCGGGCTTAAAACCTTGCGGCCTGTCAGCTAATTTCTCAACCCGGTTAACAACTCCAACGGTTACTGGCTTTCCGCATTTAGGGCACTTTCCATTGTGCGCTTTGGTTTCTTGAGGCGACCAGCGGATACCACAGAGTCTGTGTCCGTCAAAATGATACTTTCCCTCTTCGGGGAAAAACTCTATAGTATAGAGAAATCTTTTCTTATCTTTAGTTCTTAAAACCTCTCTAATTGTTTTATAATCAAGTTCGCAATCGAAAACATTTGCTTCACGCCCAATTTTTTGCGGTGAATGCGAATCGCTATTAGAAACCAGGGTAAATCTATCCAGGGCGCTAAGACGCCAATTCATCGCCGGGTCACTCGATAGGCCTGTTTCAAGGGCAAAGATCTTATCCGTCTGCTTTTCAAAACAGTCTTCGATCTTATCAAAACCGGACATTGAGCCAAAGACTGAAAACCACGGCGTCCAGATATGCCCGGGTATAATCATGCAGTTTTCGTCGATATCAAAGACAATGCGCGCTAACTCCGCAGCATCCAAACCTAAAATCGGCCTGCCATCGGAAGCCAAATTGCCTATGCGGCTAAGCTTATCATTAATCGCATCCACGCTTTTAAAAGAAGGGCTGGTCATTATATTATGCACGCGGTAAGTCTTGCCATTCTTTGAATAAATACTACTCACTTCACTAGTGAGCATATAAAATATACCTTGGTGCTTAAAGAGGCCGTTGCCGCAATCCTCTAAATTGTGTTTTAATTCTTCAAGCCAGAGGTGATGCGTAAAGTCACCTGTCCCCATAAGGGTAATGCCTTTAAGCTTAGCCCATTCGCTTAGGTTTTTAATATCCATATTGCGGCTGGTGGCGCGGGAATACTTGGAATGAATATGAAAATCTGCTATGAATTCCATTTATGCACTTTCCCCTGGCAGATCGTAACCTCTACAAATCCTTTAAGCGGTAGGCCGATGAATGAGGAGTTTTTAGATTTGGATAGAAAGAAATCTTTCTTAATCTTCCATTCCTTATTAGGATCGACCACAATAATATCAGCATCAGCGCCGACACTTAAAGTGCCTTTCTCTATACCCAAAATCTTACTAGGGTTTAGGGACATTTTCATAACCAAACTACTCCAATCCAGTAAATTGTTATTTACCAATTGCGTAACACTTGCTACAAACTCCGTCTCAAGTCCGGTAACCCCGAATTCCGCGCGCTCAAACTCAATATCTTTTTCGTTTTCAGTATGCGGGGCATGGTCAGAAGCTATTGCATCAATTAAGCCGTCGCTTAATCCTTTTTGAATAGCTAACATGTCTTTTTTTGTACGTAATGGCGGATTCATCTTAAAGTTAGTATCATACCCTAAAACCGCTTCTTCATTAAAAACAAAATAATGCGGGGCCGTCTCGCAGGTAACCTTAATCCCTTTTTTCTTGGCAGTTGCAATCATTTCAACTGATTCTTCGCAGCTCAAGTGGCAGATATGTAATTTTGCGTTACTTTTTTCTGCCAAATTGATATCGCGCTCGACTCTTTTGTATTCGGATTCTTTTGATATTCCGCGTAGCCCTAAGCGCGTAGCAGTAAAACCGGCATTAACAACGCCCCCTGCAGATAATTTCTTATCTTCGCAGTGGCAAATTACCGGAATCCCCGCTTCTTTTGCGCGCTTAAATGCCTCGAACATAATCTCATCATCGTCTACTGATGCGCCATCGTCGGAAATAGCAACTACTCCTTCTTTCTTAAAACTTGCGATATCCGTTAAATCTTGGCCTTTTCTTCCTTTGGTGATTGCCGCACAGATAAAAACATTGGCCTTAGCACTCTTATTAATTAGGCTCTTTAAAATCTTAATACTCTCTAAACAATCGATTGCAGGATCCGTATTCGGCATAGCTAAAAGCGTGGTAACGCCTCCGTGCAGCGCTGCCTTTGTCCCGCTACAAATAGTCTCTTTATCTTCTCTTCCCGGCTCTCTCAAATGCACATGCATATCTACAAGCCCAGGCATGACAATTTTGCCCTGCGCATCAATGATTTTATCTGCTTCAACCTTGATATTCTTGGCTACCTTAGATATCTTGCTATCATCGACCAAAATATCTAAGACTTCATCTATCTTATTCGCTGGATCGATAACTCTCCCGGACTTAATCAGTAATTTGGCCATTACTTTCCCTTGCTTGTGTTACTAAAAATAATACTGCCATGCGCACAGCTATCCCGTTAGTAACCTGTTCCAGGATTACGGAATTTGCTCCATCAGCAACCCCGCTGGACATCTCAATCCCGCGATTTATGGGACCCGGGTGCATAACAATAATATCCTTCTTTGCCTTTTTTAGCCTATCTCCGGTAATCCCAAACTCCTTGAAATATTCTAATTGTTTCGGAAAGGCCGTTTCTCCATCGCGTTCAAATTGCATCCTTAAAACATTAATCGCATCGGCATTCTTTAAAGCATCATCTATATTATGAGTTACGGTTACCCCTGTCTCCTCAATCCCTGCCGGGATAAGCATTTTAGGGGCACAGATAGTAACCTTAGCGCCTAATTTAGTCAGCCCCCAGATATTGGATCGGGCAACCCGGGAATGCGCGATATCCCCGACGATACTGACATTTAAACCATCAATATCTCCTAATTTCTCTTTGAGTGTAAAGATATCCAGAAGGGCCTGCGTGGGATGTTCATGCCAGCCATCACCGGCATTTACCACATTCAGACTTACATTGCGGGCAAGGACTGCTGCTGCGCCGCTACAGTTATGGCGTATAACAATAACATCTGCCTTAAGCGCCTCGATATTTCTGCCGGTATCAATCAGGGTCTCGCCTTTTTTGACGCTTGAGGTCTCTGTGGCTATGTTAATTACATCTGCGGATAATCTTTTGGCGGCTACTTCGAAGGATACGCGCGTGCGCGTGGAAGGCTCATAAAATAAATTTACTACGGTTTTACCGCGCAGGGCAGGAACTTTTTTAATCTCGCGGCTAGAAACTTCTTTAAATGACTCGGCGGTAGATAAAATTAATTCTATCTCTTCTTTACTTAACTCCTCAAGCCCTAATAAATCCTTCCTCTTCCACATAGGGTACCCTACCTATTTTTCAACAATAACTACTTCTTCTTCGCCGTCTGTTTCGCTTAAACGCACTTCCACAGCTTCATCTTGAGCTGTAGGTATATTCTTGCCTACGAAATCCGCGCGCACAGGTAGCTCTCGATGGCCGCGATCAACTAAAACTGCGAGCTGTATTGACTTAGGCCTACCAAAATCAGTCAGGGCATCCAAAGCTGCCCTGACTGTACGCCCGGTATATAAAACATCGTCCACTAAAATCAGGTTTTTACCGTTGATATCGAAATCAATCTCAGTTTTACGCACTACCGGCTGTCCTGAGGCCAAAGCCAGATCATCCCGATACAAAGTTATATCCAGGGCGCCGCTTAAAACCTCTTGGCCCTCAATCTTTTTTATGTATGCGACCAGACGCTGCGCCAAATAAACGCCACGGTTCCTAATCCCGATTAGACACAGATCTTGCGTTCCTTTATTCTTCTCCACAATTTCATGGGAGATACGCATTAACGCACGCGCCACAGCATCTTTATCCAGTATTTTTGCTTTATCTTTCATTGTAATCCCCTATCCCTCGCAACAAAAAACCCAATCACGTTTCTTTGTGATTGGGTAGTTAATATTTTCTCTAATTTGGATGACATTTTTCTCCACCTTGCCAGCCTCTCAAGGGCTTGGGCTTAAAGGTTATCTTATTGTTAAAAGTATAGCATATCCCCTTTTATTGTCAAGTTTAAAAAAGGAAAGGGGCGCGTTTTCGGGCCTTCTTTCTTGGCTGATAAACCTTTTGGGAAGGTTGCGCCCCTTAATCCTTTTATTTTATCAACACCGGTTCTTTTGGTGAAACTTTTACTTTAGCTAGTGCCGTTCCTAGCTCACTTGCCGATCTATCCGACTCGAGTAAAACCAGTATTTGCTTTAAGGATGCGTCGGAATTAGAAGAATTTTCTTCCTCTAATCTGAACATATCCGCAACCCCGCCTAGGGTCTGATCGATTCTTGTTTGGCAATCAGCAGACTTACACGATAACGCAAGATATTCCTTGATGCGCTCCACAGAAGGAATAATTCCGCCGTTAAGCATATCTTCAATCTCTTTCCACTCTTTATCCAATTTACCGTTTGCCAAAAGAACTCCCGCCTGGATAACGGGATTTCCCTTAATAGCTACTACTGCCTGGCTTGGCATATTCATGGCTTGAATTAAAATCGGTAACGCGCGGAAATCAATACCGCCGGGAGCTTGCTTGCCCATAGAAGGATTAACAGAAGGCTTCTTAGCATAAAGGCAACTGGCGGCTCCGTATTTCCTGGCCTGAAAACTATCGTAAAAAAAGATATCATTTTCTCCCATAGACCAATGTAGGCCAGCATCGTTTAGTACGCGCCCAAGCTCTTGCGACCAGATGCTTCCGTCATTCATAGCTAGATTAGTTTCGTAAACATAGCTTGAGTACGAAAAATCAAAATAGCCATCTGCAAACGGAAGATGCGCTAAATCCGCATGATGAAGCTTAATGCGATCATGCGGGACATCGGAACGGGCATTCAATTCAGACTGAATAGCTTCCAGATTTTCATAGTGGGCATCCGCAACATGAATAGCCTCAAGCTGCGGGAAGAGTTCTAACATGGCTAGAATTTCTTTTGCAGTATTACCAGGCCCTTCGATAAAAATACGCCCATGAGCAATCTTCTCCCTCTCTAACGGCTTTAGTTCTTCATTGGGGAATGATCTGGCAATAATATCCGACGTGAGAGTATTAGTTAATCCGGCTGACGTAGCCCCTGCCTGGATAGAACGAACCTCGATTCCTGGTTGACGGCCTCCGACAATTTCAACCCTACCCGTCGACGCACTCAATTCAATACCGCCTGCGCCTTTGGTAGTTGTAGTAAGCGCCTCTTCGCCCTTTATCTTAAATGCAACCGCCACTTCTCCTAAGTTCATAGAATTAAAATCAACCTCTTCAGCTATAACATTCTGGGGTATTAACGGCCTTAACTCCTCTAAAATATTCTGGGCGTGGAAATCAAATACAAATACTATATAACCACCGGGCCTTATGAATTGCAACGCTTGATTAATATACTGCTTGGCATTTTCAATTTGCCTTGTATTAGCATGCCCTCCTACTGAACCATATATCCCCATAAATACCCACATATTATAAAATAGGATAACGTCGGGACCTGCATTCTTATTAGGAGTTCCGAGATTAAAGAAATCTTTGTCAGAAAAATCTCCTCGAAAGCCCGCGGGAATATTTCTAATCCCTAGATCTTGATTTTCGAGATTATATACTCTATAGCTATCGCCTGCGAGCGGCTCTATAGGATTAATCCCGGAACCCACATTTAAAACATTTGCTCTTGCACGAATAGAGAGTCTCTTCATAATCCCGCTGAAATTACGCGATGCTTCTGGAATATAGGTATCTAGCTCTGGGTGCTCCCAAGGTATAGCGATAACTCTTACTAGTACCAGTGGATTAGATATGACTTCCTGAGCAAATTTTCTAGCCTGTTTCTCCCCCCATGCACCATATTTCTCTTCACGGGCCTGCCAGAATTTGTTCAGGTCGCTCTTGGCCTGGACATTATTCTGTGCATAGTATGCTTCTGCCATAAGACCTGCGGTATGGGCCGCTCCTTCGCTTAGGCCGCGTTTTATAGCTAAGGCTTCGGTTAGTTCATGGATAATGAAGGCTTGTATAAAGGTATCGTTCATCTCGACACCTAATTCTCTTAACTTATTCTCTAAGGCTTGCCTATTAACAATAATGCCATCAGCTGAGATGAGTACGATCCCTAAAGCAGTATTATCTACTT
>JAPLLW010000028.1:36251-41955 GCA_026387355.1 Candidatus Omnitrophota bacterium | reverse complement strand
TCGGTTTTTCCGTAACTTTAAATCCTAAAGCTTTAAATACTCTAGCTAAAAGTTCTTCTACTTTGCGATTGCCAGCTTGACCTCCCTTACCTATATTAGGGCCAGTGCCTAAACCTAACCCTATTCCTGCCCCTGAACCACCGGACTTAAACGCACCTGCTAAACCTAAATCCGCTAGTAAAGCTATGCAAAATGGGATAGCTGCAAATGGAATATTCGCCGCTAATAAAGCAGCACTAACAGCTCCGCCCACAAACGTAAGTAATCCTACACCGTTAGACCTAGCGCCATCACCAGAAGATGCTGGCGCTACAACTGGCTTCGGCGCTGGTGATGCTGGTGCTGGTGTTGGCTCTGCGGCTTTCGGCGCAGCAGGCGGATTTGGAATACCAAGAACTGTGCGTAATTTCTCAGCTGTTTTCTTCGCTACTTCTAAATCTCTTGCTTTCTGCGCTGCTGCTGTTTCAGCTTCGGTCTTCTTATCTGCTGCCACTTTACCAACATTAGCCACTGCATCACTATGCTCCTTGGTCGCTTTTGCTTCGACCACAACAGGAGCCCCGCTTATTAGCCTTAACACATCCGCATTATTACTAGGTCTCTTGGCATAAGAAAGAGCTGCGTCAGGATTATCTAGTCTTTGCATAGCTAATTTAGCTAATAGATAAAGATCCGCGAGGTGTAATAAATCGTTCTTTGTTTGTTCCCCTTGAACATACCCGGGAACAGAATTATATCTAAACATGATGGCATAATCTTTGTGGTCCTTTGCCGGCTGAGGATTCTGTATCAAGCGCGCCGTAGGCTTAAGAGGATCTTCTAGTTTCGCAATAACCACATCGCCTTCTTTTTGCTCGATAGAAGACAACTCAATTCCCTCAACTCTTGCCATATCTGCAATAGCCTGCTCAACGCTAGTTAACTGTTTCTGTAAAGCATCCTTCTGTTTCGAATATAGGTCTTTATACCTTTTAATATTCTCAGCTAAGCTAGCAACAAGGGCTTGTTTCTCCCAATCCGCAAGTTTATAATCATCTGCTGCTATTTTCTCCAAAGAATTTCCTGAAATAGCCTGATCCAATTCTCCGGCCGGCATTACATCTATCGCCTTACGCACCATTGCATCTCGCAAGTCAACAACTGTATCAATTGTTCTAACACTAATAGGCTGGCCTTCTATATCGCGATTAACTACCGACGTAACTCTACCTGTAGCCAATTGTAAAGAAGTAGTATCCCCTAAATCAAATATTCCAGAGAACATGTTGCGTAGAGCTCCCGAACTTTCCAACAATGCTTTGCGTAATTCTTCAGGAACTAATGACTGACGATCTTCTTGTATAGCCATTAATCTAACCAATGAACTGTCTAAATTAGATGAGTAGCCGAAATTAAATAGAATCGGAGCTATAGGAGAATTATCTTTTATCGCTTCGCTTGCCCTTCCAGGAGTTAAGGCCTCCTTATCTCTGAGCACAGCTTTAGCATTCATGCGCAAATCCTTAGGTAATCCAAAGCTGCCGCCGGATACTCTATTAAATAAGTTTCCGACTCTAAAGCTAGATAAATATTTATTTACTTCACGTGGACTTGCTAAAGATACAAAAGCAATTGTATTTATCTTCATTTTCTCAAAATTGACTTTCCAGACTGCTAGATTACGAGGAGCCTGCTGTATTCTTTCAAGTTCAGGCTGAGTTACTGTAGGCATAAATAACGGCAGGAACTTCAACGCCTCTGAATATTTACTAACTTTATCTTGCTGAACATTTGGAGCCTGGACGAATTTCATAAAGTTTCTATCTACTCTCGGCATAGCAGAATTAAAACGTAGCTTATTAGCTACGGAATTAAAATAATATCTCGGGAAAGCAAGCCAGGCGCTTAAACGGCCACTGGAAGTAGCATCTTCGAAACGCTGACCATCTATTCTCGCTTTAAATTCCGGCTTTTCTATACGATCTGCTGCTTTTAATAAGTTTTCCCCCTGCGCGTCTGATAAACCAAACCTAGAAGCATTATTACCTAAATAATATAGCCAGTTATGTAAGTTTCCTCCGGCATTCAAAGTCACAATAGTTCGTAATTCTTCACTTGCTTCAGGTGAAATAGGTTGAGCGGTAGCTTGTTTTAGGCTATTTAGTACAGCAATTACAGGATTATTATCTTGAGTAAGCTTTTCATTTGCCAAAGTTATCCTTGTATCTATGCTATCATTATTAATTCCCGATGAGCCTAAGCCAGATTGTAAAGCATAGTCAATTAACCCTTGCAAATTTAAACCTTGCATCCTAGAAAGCTCACTTTCGAATCTGGCTCCTCTACTAGTAAGCCTTCCGGTTAAGCTTCCAGTACCTGGACTAAACTCCACTAAACCTCTATTTGGATCTTTTAACCATGCTTCAAGCCTAGCTTTTTCTTGATCATCTTGCACGCCGGAAGTAATCTTACTTATAAGCACACCAACAGGGGTACCTGTCAAATCATTGGGGGCCTCAACTTTAGGAGTAGTAACTTCAGCCTTAGGGACTTCTGGCTTATCAGCTGGAGTAACAGGAGTTTTAGATTCTTCAACTACAGGAGCTGCTTTAGAAGTTTCTGCCTTAGCGGGAGACGAAGCCTTCTTTTTGCCATTACCTTCTTTCCCTCCGAATTGGCTAGTAACCTTTGCTCCTAATTTCGCAATGTCTTCGCTGCTTAACCCTTCTCGGCTAGTTACCTGACGTACCGTTTCTCCTCCTTTTGCTGATATTACTTGTCTTTTTACTTGTATTGCCTGATATGCGGCAGAAGCTCTCTCTGTCTGTTCTATAATCTCCCGAACTAAACCTATCTGTTCTCCTTCGGTTTTGTATGCGCTATTAAGCTTTGCTTTTTGTTTTTTGCTAAATACACGCTCTGCTTCAGGGTTAAGAATACTATAGAAATCTCCAGCGGGGGCGCGATTCTTACCGAATAATCTCATAATTCTCTGTAGGCGTGCGGTAGAATTATCCATACCTAAATCAATAATTACGCCATCAAAACCATCAAAAATATTATGCCCGGATGTTACATTTTCTGCGGCTAAAACTGCATCTTTTCTGGCAGTCTTACCTGCGGCTTCGTCTTGCTCGGGAGTCGAAACTTGACCATCTTCTTTCTCGGGGCCACTCTTCCATAACTTCTTCGCTCCAGTAATCTGATCTGCCTGGGTATCCCTGTACTCTCCAGCTGCCCTCACTACCTTAAATCCCATTTCTGTTAGCGCGGCAGCTACTCTATCTATATATAAACCATTAGGCCCAGTTAGTAAAATTGGCTTACCTGTACCTTGATACTTTTCTGCGATTTTTATAGCCGTTGTAATGGGATCAGCTGTAACAATTACATGCACATTTTTATAAACCTTTTCATCATATAAATTTGATTCACTAAGATTCCAGATATCGCGATCTTTTAAACCAGCTGCCTTTAGTGCTTCTACTATAGGTTCAAGTGTACCGGATAAGAACCAACAATTCTTGGCGCCAATAGCTTGAATAACCTTTGAAAAGCTGGTTTCTTGATGAGTTACGTTGAGAAGAAGCTTCAAGGCTTCCCTTGCACCCAAACCTACTTGTAAACCATGGATATAAGCATCTTCCGGATTAGAATACATCAGTTCTGCTCTTTCGGACTCGCCTCTAGAAGCAAGACGATATTTCATTGCCCTTCCATTTGCATTGGTTACAATATAATAATCTTCTTTCTCTAAGCGAAATAGGCTCTTCATGGTCCAATCAACGTAACGCTTAAGAATCTCTTTCTCTTTAGGGTTTCTTAATTTTCCAAATTTACTTTCGATTGCTGCTACTGCTCTTTCAGCTAATTCAGAAGTGCTCCTCCAACCAACTACTACACCTACTAACTCTTTTAACGTCTTACCGTCAAATCTCTTGCTGCCATTACTTTCCCTGGGCTTCCCGGTCTCTGGATCAATACTATCTACCCATACATTTACTACTTCATCTACTTTAACAGAATCAGGATTTTCCTTAAACCAAGTCTTGACCAATTCAACCAATGCTTTTGCTCTCTGATGATGCTCAAGTAATATCCTTCGCTCTGCCTTGGTTAAATCTTTAAGCTGCGCATTAGCTCCCTTTCTTAAACCAGACATATCTAAGAACCCATCCTGCGCATCATCTACAATCACACGCCATTTTCCTTTACCATAAATAAGATCGGTTTTTACACCATCGACACTTTGGCCTTCCAGATGTAGTGCCTCTAAAGTCTTACGGTCAGTAATTACTGCACCTTTAACTTTACCCTCAAGCACCTCTTTTGCTTTAGCAGGATCTGTTACTTGTGTACCGACATTGCCATCTTTATCAACTTGCAACTTACCATCTTTACCAACTTCTAATTTATAAACCACAAACTTTTCCTTACCTTCTTGCACCTGCTTTATCACCCAAACGTCTTTATCGTTATTAACCAAGCGAATAGCCTCTTTCCCCATTTCATCGGAGTTGCTTAATGCAGATACCAGAATAAGTATTCTTTCAAAGCCATTCTTTCCTAATTTTGCGTCGGCAATTGTAATAACTGCCCATCTCTTTCCACCGCCGCATTCTACCCCAATTGCCATGCCAGTCTTCCCTTTTAAGGCTAATATAACGGCTTTCAATTGCCCATCATTTGTTCTATCGAAGACCTTACCCTCTCTTGGTAGGTCTATTCTCTGCCTTGCTCTAGCTATAGCTATCTCCGCAAACACGCTCTTGGGATCTATTTTATTTTTTATTAATATTTGATCTGCATTTGTCGTTTTTTGAACCTCGGCTACTTCTGCATCAGTAAGCTTACTTCCTTTGGCTCGCTCTTTAGCTTCAATCTCTTGAGCTATCTTATTTGCGATTTCTTCGGCTACCTTTTCTACTGAATCAAAATCTACCCTTAATTGAAGCTTGTCATAACGCTTTAACCCTACACTATCTAATAAGGCATCTTTAAGATTAAACCATCTAAGTAATAACTCTATTTTTATAGAATCTAGTCCTGTAAGAGGAGCCGCTTTAGCCGGATCAACTTTTTCAGTTCCGCAAACTACTTTTTCAAGGAGGATTTTTATTTCAGTTGGGTTAAACCCTTCTCCTCTAAGTATTTCTATCTTTTCTAAAATATATTTTGAGGGAATCCTGCTCGCTTTTTGAACCGCTGCTGTCTCTTCTTTAGTAAGGGGCTTTCTCCCTTCCCCTAAAGCCTTCTCGGCTTCTGCTCTAATATCAACCTTTGCAGGAGGCGTTTCTTTAGTTGCATCAACTTTTTCTTTTCCACAAATGCCTTTTTCAAAAAGGATTCTTGTTTCTTCTGGATTAAATTCTGCGTTTCTAAGTATCCTTGCTTTTTCTAAAAGATCCTTAAGCGTATATTCTCCTACAGAACGTTCCGGAGCAACATCATGCGCCTGTCGAACCGCTTCTGCTTGTTCAGGAGTAACCGGTCTTTCTCTACCTAAACCTTCCCTTAAGGCATCTTCGGCTTTTGTTTTAAAATCAACTTTGGGAACCTCAGGAACTTCTACTCTAGCAACTTCTGGGACTTTGGGAACCTCAGGAACTTCTACTCTAGCAACTTCTGGGACTTTAGGAACCTCAGGAACTTCTACTCTAGCAACTTCTGGGACTTTAGGAACCTCAGGAACTTCTACTCTAGCAACTTCTGGGACTTTAGGAAC
>JAPLLW010000028.1:34963-36101 GCA_026387355.1 Candidatus Omnitrophota bacterium | reverse complement strand
TCTGGGACTTTAGGAACCTCAGGAACTTCTACTCTAGCAACTTCTGGGACCTTGGGAACCTCAGGAACTTCTACTCTAGCAACTTCTGGGACTTTGGGAACCTCAGGAACTTCTACTCTAGCAACTTCTGGGACTTTAGGAGCAACTGAAGGAACAACAACTTCAAACCCTTTTTCTGGACCAATATTATCTGCAGGAGAAGCTCCTCCTACTCCAGAACCAACATCACCTGAAGGAACAGCGCTATTTACTTTAGGAGTAGTAACTAAAGGAGTAACAGCTGCAACTGCTTTTTCTGCGCTGTTCTTCAAAGAGCTCCCCGGCATCCATTGCGTAGTATCTCTAGCACTCTCAAATGACTTTAAAGCACCGGTATAATTCCCGCTTTCCAACTGTTTGTTACCTAATTGAAACTGCTCACTAGCTTTCTTGGCAACAGAAGGAACTGTAGCGACATAAAAGTTATCTACAATTTTGGTTCCGGCTTTTGACGAAAAACCCTCACTACGACTACGCCATAATTCTATCCCCACTGTAGGCAGAGCAGGCAGAGAAAAAGCAGCTACCTTTAATACATGGGTAGGAGCCATAACTACACTAGATACCGTTTGCCCTGCTTGGAGCATATCATAATTTGCTCGGCCTAAATCACCAAAAACTCCTGGTGCAGTTGGCCTGGCTACAGATTCAGCTTCTCTAGCAGCTCCCTTTGCGCTTAATTGAAGTGCGAAAGGAAGCTGTCCAATTGCTTTATCAGCATTCTCAAACTCTCTTTTAGCTCCCTCAACCCCCTGCTGATTATTCCACCTTGCCTGCAATGTTTGGAATTGTCTTGCATTTTCTGTGGTTGGCCCTCTACTCACAATATTTGGACTCTGGCCTTCTCTATCAACTATGTTTAGGAATCCTTGGCCCCAATTCTGAGAGCCAAAAGCCTGGCCTGCTCTATCAACACCCATAACTATTGCATCAGTTATTCCCTGAGTATAAAACTTGTTTGCTGCTGAATTTTCTGCTCCTTGATTCCATCCACCAACATCCCATCCATCAGCCCTTAAGTGTCCATTTAAAGAAGTAATAGTATGCCCGACAGCATTAATGTACCCTGCTGCGAAACTTGTGTAGCCCCAACCCAACT